>JAQWJM010000178.1:0-6585 GCA_029248335.1 Phycisphaerales bacterium | reverse complement strand
CCCGGCATCCGACGCTCGGCCGCCGGGATCTCCGAAGGTGCCTCGCCATCGCCGGCCCGCTCGCCGGCCGGTTCGGGCATGATCCGAAGGGCGGGGATCGTTGACGCGCGACCCGCGGTTCAGCGTGATCACCATCGTCCGCGACGGCGAAGAACATCTCGCGGAGGCGATCGCGAGCGTGCAGGATCAGTCCGTCGAGGACTGGGAACTCCACATCGTCGACGATGGTTCGAGGGACGGGACCCTGGAGCTCGCGACCCGTCTGGCCGACGACGACCCCGCACGGATCCACCTTCATCGCCATCCCGGTGGCGAGAATCGTGGAATGAGCGCCAGCCGGAATCTCGGCCTGCGTCACGCCGTCGGGGCGTTCGTGACCTGGCTCGACCACGACGATCGATTCCTGCCCCGGAAGCTGGAGACGCTCCACGACGCGCTGGATCGATTCCCGGAGGCGGTCGCGGCGATCGGCCCCTGTCGCCGTTGGTGGTCGTGGAAGTCCTCGGACACGGAGGACGAGGACCAGACCTTTCCGGTCGGCGAGTTCGACCAGCTGCTTCCCCCGCCCGGCCTGCTGCCGATCTTTCTCGAGAACCCGCGGATGGTGCCGCTGGCGCCGCTGGTTCGTCGACGCCCGCTCGCGGCGATGGGCGGACACGTGGAACGGTTCCGGGGGATGTACGAGGACCAGGCGTTTCTCGCCCGCCTGATGTTCCGCCATCCGGTGTTCCTCATCCCCGACGTTCTGCATCTCTATCGCCAACACGAGTCGAGTTGCGTGGCCCGAACCCACCGCTCCGGTCTCGACGTCCAGACGCGAAGGCGCTTCCTGCACTGGCTTGCGATGGAATTCGAGACCTGCGGACCGCGTGACGAGACGCTTCGCCTTTCGATCGACCGCGCGACCCACGCGACCCGTTCCTGGCGGCTTCGCCGCTGGCAGCGACTGCTGATCAATCTGCGCTTGAGGAACCTCGCTCGCTGATCGGGTCGACGTCGAACACCGACGACCATTCGCCACCCGCCAGCTCGCGGCGCAGCGCCTCGATGTTGCCCACCGCCGCCGACAGTTCCTGACTCGTGTTCTTGGCCACCGAGGACACCAGTCGTCGATACTCGACGCCGAGGGCGTCCTGGACGCGGGCGAGCACCTCTGCCGGTTGGCTCAGGATGTCCGCGTACTCGATCTCGCAGGGCACCACGCCGGCCGACGCGATGAAATCATCAAGCCGCGCCACGTCGTCGCGGCAGGCGACGAGGGCGTCGACGAGTTCGTCGACCGCGACGTCCGCGACGTCCGCCCCACGCTCCGGACGATCGCTCGAACGCCGATTCCATCGACCGGTCGCCGCGTGGAGACGCCGCGCGTTGATTCGAGAGATCGCGAGCCGAAGCAGGTCCCGACGACGCATCCGAAGGACCGTCAGCCCGCGTTCGTGGATGCAGGATCGCAACGCGTCGAGATCCGCGACGTCCTTCAACTTCGTCTTGAAGCCGACGGCGAACCGGGTCGGCCGGCCGCCGTAGAGCCGATCGAGCTCGGATCGCTGCTCGTCGGCGGCGCGACCCACGAGGATTTCACCCTCCGCCCGAACACGTGGGTGCCGGGAGAGTCCGTCCACCAGCCACGAACTCCCCGTCCGTCCGGGAAAGAGAATCAGGAACCGGGTTCCGACGGGTTTTCTTCGCATCCAGGGAATCATCGACGAATCCTCCTCCCGACTGTATCGTCGGGACCATGCCTCATGCGCCGACCACGCGCCCCTGCGATCCGACACCGGACCCCCGGCCCGCCCTGCATCGTGTGATGTCGGCACCATGGCGCGTCCTTCCGGACTTTCTCCTGATCGGTGCTCAGAAGGCCGGCACCACCGACCTCGATCGTCGAATCTCGCGATCGCCGTACATCCTCCCGAGGGCGGCCAAGGAGTGCCGGATTCTCGCCGGTCCCCGTCCGTCCAGGTCTCGCTGCCGAAGCCTTCAGGAGACCGTGTTCCGCCGCGCCGGTCTCCGACGCCGGCTCGGCGGCCGATTCCGAGCCGGCGACGCGTGCCCCTACTACCTCTTCCACCCGCGAACCCCGAGGATCGCCCGCGATCTGCTGGGCCCGGAACTCGATCTCGTGGTCCTGCTCCGGGATCCGGCCCTGCGGGCCTGGTCGCATCATCGACACGAACGAAGGCTCGGCGTCGAGACGCTCGACTTCGAGGACGCGATCGAACAGGAACCGGCGCGACTCGCCGGTGAGGCGCAACGACTCCGCGACCATTCCCATGCCGTCTCGGGACCCCACGAACACTTTTCCTACCTCGCCCGCGGCCGATACGCGGAGCAGCTCGAACGGTGGTTCGACGCCTTCGGGACCGAACGCATCCTCGTCCTCTTCTCGGAGGATCACTTCAAGGATCCGGAAGGGACCAGCAACCGGGTGCTCGACCGGCTCGGACTCCCGCCGAATCCAACCGACGGCACCCCGACGATCGCCAATCGTGGAGATGGCGAAGTTCCGTCGCCCGAAATCCTCGGTCGCCTGCGGGGGTACTTCGCCCCCGAGAACGAGCGACTCGCGCGACTGCTGGGACGCCCGGTCCCCTGGCCCGATCCCTGAACGGGGGACGTCGATGAACGGACCGCGGCCCGAGGGTGGCGTTGCAGGCACGGAGATCGATCCGTGCTCACGTCGAGCAGCCCTTCGATCCGAAGTACGGTGAGTTCCGAAGTGAGTCCCGAAGCGAGTCGCTCATGACGCCACGCATTCGACATCGAAGGACCTTGCTCCGATGCTCGCTCGTCACGCTCGCAGGCTGGGCCGCGCTTTGGCTCGCCTGGTACGGCTGGCTGGAAGGAATCGTGGATTCGGCCGCGTCCGACGGCATCGGGGCCGCCGCCCTCGTCGACCTGATCGAGGCACGGCGGTCGGTCGACCCCGCCTGGGAGGAACCCGGGCACGCCCTCTGGGTCGGGCGAACGGTCATGACCCGCCTCGGACTGCTCTGGATGTTCCTCGTGGTCGGCGTGGTGGCGTTCATCCACCGCCGACCGCTGGTTCGCCGTGCGAAGGCATATCTCACCGAACCCGACGCCCCCCTCAACCTCGCGATCCTTCGAATCACCACCTTCGGTGCGCTGCTGCTGATCCCCGCGGGGCGGGAGGAATTCCTGGTCCACGCGTCGCTGCCCGAGGCGATTCTCTTTCCACCGTCGGGCATCGGCCCCCTGCTCACGGTCCTGATTCCCGATCCGTTCACCGCGCGATTGATCCTCGGCGCATGGCTCACGACGACCGCGATGGCGATGCTCGGGCTCCTCACCCGCCCCGCCACCATCGCGAGCACGCTCCTCACGCTGCTCGTGCTCGGGATTCCTCAACTCCACGGCAAGGTCAACCACGCACACCACCTCGTGTGGTTCGCACTCCTGCTCGCGACCTCCCCGTGCGGCGACGTCCTCTCGATCGATCGCTGGATTCGACGGCGGCGACCGGCACCCCGATCGGACGTCCGGTACGGCCTGCCCCTCCGGATCACCTGGCTGCTGCTGGGCATGGTCTACTTCTTTCCGGGCGTCTGGAAGCTCTGGACCGGCGGACTCGACTGGATCTTCAGCGAGCACCTTCGAAATCAGATCTGGCACCAGTGGACGACCCACGCGAACTGGGAGCCCGTCCTCGACCCCACCGGTCACCCCTGGCTGCTGCGGATGGGCGGACTCGGGGTGGTGGTCTTCGAGATGTCGTTCGTGCTGCTCATGTTCAGACGATCGACGAGGATCGTCGCACTGGTGATCGGACTCCTCTTCCACCTGGCCAATCTCCTCACGCTGAACATCGGGTTCATTTCGCTGATGGCGATCTACCCGTGCCTCATCGATTCGCCGCGGCTCCTCTCCAGACTCGGCCTGCGATCGACGACGGTCGGGATTCCCCGTGGGACCGGCCCGCCGCCTCGAACCTCACTGATCCCGATCGTGGTGACCGGGGCGGTGCTGCTGGTCGGCAACGGGTGGTATGGGATCCGCGGGGACAACTACGGCTGGCCCTTCGCGTGCTATCCGAAATTCGGCTACCCGATTCGCGAACCGGTCCGCACGGTCCTCGAGTTCGAGTTCATCGATCCGGACGGCAGCGTCGAACGCGAGTCATTCGCGACCGGTCGCGGCCCGCTGCGGACCGCACGGTGGATCGGCACGGTCAAGCGGATTCTGAAGATGCCGCCGGGACCGGGACGCGACGAGGCGCTGATCGTGCTCGCGGAACTCGCGGCCGGAAGCCGGCCGCTCGGCGGCGTCGCGCGGTTCCTCCGGAGCGACTATTCAACCCGGCCGGATGATCGCGGTGAACCTCCACTCCGGAGTCGGACCATCGCGGAGATCACGCTCGGTGCGACCGTCGACCATCCCGCGCCGTCTTGAGATCTTCAGAGGCCCCGCCATCGACGACCTCGATCATCGCGAACGGACGATCGATCAGGGGCAAGGGCCCCAACCGACGAACAGGATGCCGAGATCCCCTCCGCCGACGATGCCGTCGCCATCGAAGTCGCCCGATCCCGGACCACCCCACTGGACGAACAACACGCCGAGATCGCCGCCGCCGACCGTGCCGTCACCGTCCAGGTCGCCGAGGCAGCCGCCGTCGTCGCATTCGTCCGGGATCGCGTCACCGTCGACGTCGGCGGAGGTCGGATCGTAAGGGCGGTCGAGCATCTCCTCGAGCGGCGTGAGGCCCCGCCGGATCCTCGCCTCGTCGACCAGCCCACGGATTCCCTGGTTCCAGACGCCGGACTCGTTGACGTGCGCCCCCAACGCGAATCGGTGCGCATTGGAGTTCAATCCTCGATTCTCGAATCGCTGCACGTCGACCTCCCCGTCCAGTTCGAATCGAACTTCCGCGCGAACGGGATCCCAGCCGACCGAAACGTGGTGCCAGTCGCCGTCCTCGATCTGCAGGTCGCTCAACACGCACCATTTGTCGCCCGCGACTCCGCTTCCGGTTCCGAGGACCATGGCGAGCTGTCTTCCGGTGGGAAACGGCCCGTCCCCGAAGACCCCGAGATCACAGACCTCATGGATGTTGCCCGACTGGACGAGAAACGCCCACTCGATCCGGCCGTCCGAGGTGGGATTCTTCCGCTGGAACAACCACTGACGCTGCGCGGGCGTCGAAGCGTCGTTCGCCAGTTCGTCGATCCGCACCCAGGCCTCTGCGGTGAATCGCCGCTCGACCAGGCTCAGATCCCGATCCGGATCGAGCGTCGTGAGTCGGGAGGAGAAGTCGAAGGTCGCCGAGCCGAGATCGGAGTCACCGGTCCTGGGGATCACGTCGAGTGGCGTCTCGGTCGAAGCACCCGCGCCGGAGACGTCAAGATGAAGGCCGAGCGGCCCACTGTCCCGTCCAAGGTCCGCGGAGTCGTCGAATCGCCACCATGCCACGACCGCGTCACCTTCGAAACCGATGTCACAGGCGTCGGGAATGCCGTTGCCATTGCAATCCTCGGCGAGCCCCATCGCGATGGCGGTCGCATCGGACATGCCGTCGCCGTCGCAATCCACCGCGCAGTCGTCCGCGAGTCCGTCGCCATCGCGATCGACGATGGGTCGGAGATTCGCCATCGGCACCGTCTCGTAGTCACTGTCTGCGGGCGTCCGGAGCCGGAGACGGACGGTCGCATCGCCACCGTTCTCGTAGTACTCCACCCGGATCGCCCGTCGGTCACCCGCGACCAGATCCAGCTCGAAGTCGAAGTCGGGGCCTGCCCCTCCATCCTCCCACTCGTCCACGACCCGGACGTCGTCGATCCAGATCCGGAGCCCGTCGTCGGCCTGGGCTCGGAATCGGTGCAGGCCGGTCTGATCGGCGACGAAGGTACCGGTCCAGCGAACCGCGAAGTCGTCATCGGGAATCAGGGCGGCCGGCGAGCCGCCTCCCCACTCGAAGAAGACGGTTTCGTCCAGTCGTCCCAGCAGGAGCTCCGAGAATCGATCCTCGCCCTGGCTTCGAAAATAGGCTCCCAGAATGCCCAGTTCACCCGCCACGCACTGGTCCGGGATGAGATCGCCATTGCAGTCGATTTCGGGCTGGCACTCGTCGAGCACCCCGTCGGCATTGCAGTCACTCCCGCCCTGCAGGAGGTCGAAGTCGTCGGGGAGACCGTTGCCGTTGCAATCGGTCGAGGCGCAGAGGTCGATCACGCCGTCGCCATCACGGTCGACCACCGGGGTGAAGGCGGTGACGGGCACGAGTGCTTCACGTTCACCCGGGACGGTCCACCACAGCCGGCACCGGGCATTGCCCGTGTACTCGGTGAAGACCGCGCGGAACGCCACCGGCTGACCCGCGACGAGATCGATGTCGACGGATCCACTTCCCGTGCCCGGCTCCTCGGGTTCGGAGGTCGAACCGAGGACGACTCGTCCGTCGATCCAGGCTCGAAAACGATCATCAGCTTCGAAGCGAAGGCGATGTGAACCGGTCACCTTCGACACCAGCGAGCCGGACCATTCGATCGCGAAGTAGTCGTCGTAGCCATCCGGGACCGGAAAACCGTTCTCGGTGTCGAACTCGATTCGAGGCTCCACCCGGATCAG
>JAQWJM010000167.1:0-19832 GCA_029248335.1 Phycisphaerales bacterium | reverse complement strand
CCCTCGCCCACCGACTTCATCTGGGTGGTGAGGGTCTCGTCGGCCTCCGGGAACTTCTCGAACGTCCAGCGGGGCATCTTCACCACGACGTAGTCGATCGACGGCTCGAAACACGCCGAGGTGGAGCCGGTGATGTCGTTGCGGAGTTCGTCGAGGGTGTAGCCCACCGCCAGCTTCGCGGCGATCCGCGCGATCGGAAAGCCGGTGGCCTTCGAGGCGAGGGCGGAACTTCGGGAGACCCGCGGATTCATCTCGACCACGACCACGTCGCCGTTCGCCGGGTTCACCGCGAACTGCACGTTCGAGCCGCCGGTGTCCACGCCGACCGCACGCATGATCGCGAACGCGCCGTCCCGCAGTCGCTGGTACTCCTTGTCGGAGAGCGTCATGATCGGCGCCACGGTGATCGAATCGCCGGTGTGCACGCCCATCGCGTCGATGTTCTCGATGCCGCAGACCACCACGCAGTTGTCCTTGCGATCGCGGACGACCTCGAGTTCGTATTCCTTCCATCCGAGCAGCGACTTGTCGACCTGGACCTGGTCGATCATCGACGCCTTGATCCCGGAGCGGACGATCTCCTCGTACTCCTCGCGGTTCCACGCGACGCCGCCGCCGGTGCCACCGAGGGTGAACGCGGGCCGGATGATCGCCGGCAGTCCGATCTGGTCGAGGAACTCCATCGCGTCCTCGACGTTGGAGACGGTCCGGCTCTCGGGGTTCTGCAGGCCGACCGAGTCGACGACCTTCTTGAACGCCTCCCGGTCCTCGGCCCGACGAATCACTTCCCGGTCGGCACCGATCATCTCGACGCCGTGCTCCTGCAGGATGCCCCGGTCCCAGAGCTCGCACGCGCAGTTCAAGCCGGTCTGTCCGCCGAGCGTGGGCAGGATCGCGTCGATCGGCGTGCCGAGCTCGGCCTCCCGCTCGATCACCTTGAGCACCGCGTCCGCGGTGATCGGCTCGATGTAGGTCCGGTCGCTGAACGCCGGGTCGGTCATGATCGTCGCGGGGTTCGAGTTCACGAGGACGATCCGGTATCCCTCCTCACGGAGCGCCTTGCAGGCCTGGGTTCCCGAATAGTCGAATTCACAGCCCTGACCGATGACGATCGGGCCGGAACCGAGAAGCAGGATCGTGGAGATGTCGTCTCGTCTTGGCATGGGGGCACGCGTCTCCCGCGGTTCGTGACGAACCCCGGACACCTCGTCCGGAGCCGCATCGTCCGGCTTCGTGGTCCGCTCGCCCGGGTCCCCTCGGAACCCGATCCGCGCAAATCTCCGACAGCATACCGCAGCGCGTGCGATTCGAGAACCGGAACGACCGTTCATCCACCGACCGCTTGACGCGGACCGGCACGCCAAGGAGGCTTGGGGCGTGAGTCCCCCCACCCTCGCCATCTGGATCATCGCCGGGATCGCGGCCTGGATCCTCCTCTGGATGTGGTTCATCCCCCGGGCCACCCGGCGGATTCGATCGACCCTCGACGCCCGGATCGGCGACGGTCCGCTGGTCGGGGCGATCGACCTCGCCTCATGCTGCTACTGCCGGTGGGTCCACCGAGTGCGGTTCGAAGGCTTCGATCGGCTTCCCGAGACGTTCCGCCACGGCGGCGCCGGTGGCGGGGTCGTGGTCGCCAATCACACCGCGGGCATGGATCCCATGCTCGTCCAGACCGGGCTTCGGAGGCTGGTCCGCTGGATGATGTGGGCGGACATGATGACGCCCGCCCTCGACTGCGCCTGGAAGGCGGGGCAGGTGCTTCCGGTCAGCCACGGGCAGGCGGACTCCACCACGCTGCGGAAGGCCGTGCGACACGTCAAGCAGGGCGGAATCATCGGACTCTTCCCCGAGGGGGCGATCGCTCGACCGCCGGGCGAGCTCCGGCCGTTCCAGCCGGGGGTCGGCCTGCTGGCCCGGCTCACCCGCGCTCCGGTCCTGGTCCTCTGGATCCACGACACCCCCTACACCGAGACCGCCTGGGGATCGCTCGCCCGAACCAGCCGGGCGGTCGTCGAATTCGTGGACGTGCTCGATCTCTCGAAGGAAAAGGACCCCGCGGTCGCCTCGGAGATGCTCCGGGACGCGATCGCCCGGCGAAGCGGCTGGCCGCGGAACGAGGAATCGATGCTCGAACCCGAGGCCGCGACCGAGGACCACGCGGACTGATCGCCGACGGGGGCCTGCTACAGTCCGGACATGATCTCCAGCCTCCACGGCGAACTCCGCGAAGTGAACGAGCAGGTCGCGACGATCCAGGTCGGGCCGATCGGCTACGACGTGATGCTGCCCGCGGGCGACGTCGGCCGACTGCGACTCGCGATCGGGCAGCCGGTGGACCTCACCGTCCTCCACTACCTCGAGAGCCAGTCCAACGGGGCCGTGTTCCGACCTCGCCTCATCGGCTTCGCGAACGACACCGAGCGATCGTTCTTCGAACTCTTCACGTCGGTCAAGGGAATCGGCTACCGCAAGGCCCTCCGCGCCCTCGCGATGCCGATGTCGACCGTGGCCCGAGCCATCGCGGAGCGCGACGCCGACACCCTTCGCGCCCTCCCCGAGATCGGCAAGCGAACCGCCGAGACCATCGTGCTCGACCTCGCGGAAAAGGTCGAGCAGGACTTCGCCGGACTCTGCGGCGGTGACGGGGCCGACGCCGAGATCGAGGGCACCGCGGTCCCCGACGGCGCCCGGGACGCGATCACGGTGCTCGTCCAGCTCGGCGAGGCCCGAACCATCGCGGTGGAACTCGTCGACCGGGTCCGTCGCGCCGATCCGACCATCACCGACGCCGACGCACTCGTCGCCGCGGCCCTCCGATTGAAGGACACGGTGAACTGACGCCGTCGTTCGAACCGAAACACCCCGGTCCCGAACCGCCCCGAACCCGAATCGAATCCCCTCTCATGCGACACGCGATGATCATGGCCGGTGGCTCCGGCACCCGGCTCTGGCCGGTCAGCCGCAACGACCGCCCGAAGCAGCTGGTCCCGCTCATCGACGGCCGATGCCTGCTCGAAGTCGCCAGCGACCGGCTCGACGGCGTGGTCGACGCGGATCACCGCTGGATCTGCACGGGCGAACGATTCCGCGAACAGGTCCGCGCCTCGGTTCCCGGAATCGACGATGAACACGTCCTCGGCGAGCCGTGCGGTCGCGACACGCTCAACGCGGTGGGTCTGACCGCCGCGGTGCTCGCCCGACAGGATCCCGACGCGATCTTCGCGGTGCTCACCGCGGATCACGTGATCGAACCCCAGGCGGTGTTCGCGGAACGACTCGACGCGGGCTTCAAGCTGGTCGAAGCCGATCCCCGTCGACTCGTGACGTTCGCGATCACCCCGACCCGACCGGCCAGCGAATACGGCTACGTCGAACAGGGCGACGCGATCGACGGTGCTCCGGGCTGCTTCGAGGCGGCGCGCTTCGTCGAGAAGCCCGACCGGGAGACCGCGGAGGCGTACCTCGAGACCGGACGGTTCGCGTGGAACAGCGGCATGTTCGTCCTCCACGCCGGCACGGTGCTGGACGCGATCGGCCGATACGAACCGGCCACCCGGGACGGACTGGACCGGATCGCGTCGCACTGGGACGACGGCCGACGAACCGCGACCCTCGATGCCATCTACCCCGACCTCAAGAAGATCAGCGTCGACTACGGGCTCATGGAACCCGCGGGCGGCGATCCGTCCCTCACCATCTGCACCGTGCCGATGGACGTGTCGTGGATCGACGTGGGCAGCTGGCCCAGCCTCGGCGAGACGATCGCCCCCGACGACGCGGGCAATCGCGTCGCTGCATCGACCACCCACGTCGGCCTCGATTCGAAGGACCTGCTCGTCTTCAGCGAGGACCCCGACCACGCGGTCTGCACGATCGGATGCGAAGGCCTGGTGGTGATCCACACCGCGAAGGCGACGCTGGTCTGCCGGGCCGAGGACGCCCAGAAGGTCAAGGACCTCGCGGGCCTGGTGCCCGAGGACCTTCGCTGAACCCATGCGGATCCTCGCCGTCGATCTCGGAGACGTCCGCACCGGTCTCGCCGCGGGCGAAGACCTCACCGGAACCGTGCAGCCGCTCGAGGTGATCGTCGAGCGCGATCCCGAACGCCGCTTCGAGAAGATCGTCTCGGCGGCCGAAGCGTTCGGTCCGGACGTGGTGCTGATCGGGCTCCCCATCAACATGGACGACACCGAGGGCCCCCGCGCCCTCGCGGCCCGGGCCTTCGGGGCCCGCGTGGCGGAGCGGACCGGACTCCGGGTCGAGTTTCACGATGAGCGACTATCGAGCTTCGAGGCCGACGAGGCGTTGAAGGGATCCGGCCTCACCCACAAGGGCAAGAAGAAGATCCAGGACGCCATCGCGGCCGCGAACATCCTCGAGGACTGGCTTCGCCGCTGAGTCGGTTCAACCGCCGCAGGCGGCCCGGTCCACGTACCAGATCATCTCACCGCGCAGGGGACGGATCCCCTTGCAGGGCAGGGTCTCGAAACCGTCGCCCCCGCTGGAGATCCGGGCGATCATCTCGGCCTTCTTCGCGCCGAGCACGTAGAACGCGATCGAGCGTGCGTCGTTGAGCAGCGGATAGGTCATGGTGACCCGGGGTGGCGGAACCACGCTGGGCGCGTCGTTGTCGACGACCCATCGATCCTCGACCAGCAGCGCCGGACTGTGGGGGAACAGGCTCGCGGTGTGCCCGTCCGGCCCCATCCCGAGCAGGACGAAGTCGAGTCGACCCCGATCACCTTCGTCGGAGCCACCCCCGAGCATCAGGCATTCCCGCAGTTCCGCCTCGTAGAGATCGGCGGCGTCGTCGTCCTCGACCGGCATCGGATGCACGTTCGCGCCGGGGATGTCGCAGTGCTCGATGATCAGTTCGTGGATGTGCTTGAAGTTGTTGGTGTCGCTGTCGAAGGGCGCGCGTCGCTCGTCGACGATCCAGAGATGCGTGTTGCTCCACGGCATCTCCCGGAACAACGGATCGATCATGAGCCGGCGATAGAGCGGCATCGGAGTGCCGCCTCCGGAGAGCGCGAGGTGGAAGATCCCCCGCTTCCGCACCGCCTCCTTCGCCACCGCGAGCAGATCCCGACCGAGTCGCTCCTGGGCGTCCTCCTCGTCCGCGGCCACGTTGACGCCGCCGGGCAGGGAGGGAACCTGGAAACCATCGTCCTCGATCTCGTAGGTGTCGCTCATGTCTTTCTTCTTTCCCTTCGGTTCCTGCCGCTTCGCGACATCCGACCGTGGAGAGGCCGGTTCGTTCCAGTGGTGCCGTCGAACATCGACGCCGCGCCTGCATCATTCCCCGCTCGCGTCGTCCTCGCGCCAGCGACGCCCCTTGCGGGCGAGCAGTTCCCGAGCCGAATCGGGGCCCCAGGAACCGGGCTGGTAGTTGTCGTGGATGCCCTTCCGCGCGGCCGCGCTGGAGGCATCGAGGAACGGCATCACCGCGTCCCACGCGCTCTCGACCTCGGTCCGGCTCTTGAACAGCGTCTGGTCGCCCCGCATCGCGTCGATCATGAGCGGACCATAGGCCTCGAGCGACGGCGCGTCGAACGTCGCACCCACGTCCGCCATCATCTCCAGCGGATCGATGTGGATGCCCAGCCCGGGACGCTTGGTCTCGAAGCGGAGACTGAGTCGCTCGGTGGGCGCGACCGTGAACACCAGGCGATCGGGCACCAGTCGGTCGCCTCCGACGAAGTCGGGAAGCTTCCGGAAGAGATTGGCCGCCGGGGGCTTGAACTGGACGACGACCTCGGTGCGCTTCTCGGCCATCCGCTTTCCGCTGCGAAGGTAGAACGGCGTGCCGGCCCATCGCCAGTTCTGGAACTGGAGCTCCAACGCCGCGAAGGTCTCGGTGGTGCTGCCCGGCGCGACGCCCTCGCTCGACGCGAAGCCGGGATCGTCAACGCCGTCGGACGCGTACTGACCGAGGGCGCAGTAGTCGGCCACCCGGTCGAGCGGCGTCGGAACCAGCGCATCGATGATCTTGACCTTCTCGCTCCGGATGTGCTCCGGGGTGTAGTCGGTGGGTGGCTCCATCGCGACGAACGCGAGGATCTGGAAGAGATGCGACTGGATCATGTCGCGGATCGCCCCGGTCTGATCGTAGAACGCGGTCCGCTGCCCGACGCCGACGGTCTCGGCGGCGGTGATCTGGACGTGGTCGATGTACTGCTGGTTCCAGACCGGCTCCCAGAGGATGTTCGCGAATCGGAACACCAGCAGACTCTGCACGATCTCCTTCGCGAGGTAGTGGTCGATGCGGTAGATCGATTCCTCCTCGAACGCGCGCCCGAGGGTCCGGTTCAGATTCCGCGCCGAAGCATCGTCGTTCCCGAACGGCTTCTCGATGATGATCCGCTGCCAGTTGGCCGCGTCGGGATCGATGCTGCACCATCGCTTGCCCTCGACGACCAGGCCCGCCTCGTCGATCTTCTCGACGATGGGTTCGTAGAGCGAGCTCGCCACGCTGAGGAAGAAGAGGATGTTGCCCCCGTTGCCCGCCGCCGCGTCGAGCTCCGCGACCCGCTTGCCGACCGCCGCCATGCCCTCGGAGGTCGTGGCGTCCGCAGGCAGATAGTGGGTCCGGGCGGCGAGTTCCCGCCAGGTCGACTCGTCGAAGTCGGGATCGTGCTTCCGCACCCACGGCTCGAGTTCCTCGCGCCACGCGTCGTCGGTCTTCGGCCGTCGCGCGACGCCGAGGATCCGGGTCCGCTCGGGCAGCAGTCCCATCCGCGTCATCTCGTACATCGCCGGGATCAACTTGCGAGCCGTGAGATCGCCCGACGCCCCGAAGATGACGAGGGTGCAGGGATCGACGGCGTGACTCGAGGCGGTGACGTCGGACATGGAATGGATCTCGAGGGGGGAGGACGGATCGAAGAGGCGGGATCAGGCCCGCGGCGGAGGATCGATGTCGGCGAGCAGTTCGGCGAGGGCGACGCCGGGATCGGGCTCCCGCATCAGATGTTCCCCGACCAGGGCGATGTTGATTCCATGTTCGCGGAGACGACGCAGGTCGTCGGCGGTGCGGATTCCGGACTCGCTCACCAGCACCCGCGGATCCTCCACGAGATCCAGCACCCGGAAGGTGTGCGCGAGGTCGGTGGTCATGGTGGAGAGATCGCGATTGTTCACGCCCAGCAGCGAATAGCCGGCGTGGGGGAAGCCCACGTGGTTCAAGACCCGGTAGAGGTTGTCGATCGAGTGCACCTCGACGAGCGCGGTCATGCCGAGTTCGGTCGCGAGGATCTGGTAGTCGATGATCTGCCCTTCGCTCAGCACCTCCGCGATGAGCAGGATGGCATCCGCGCCGGCGGCCCGCGACTCCCAGACCTGATACTCGTCGACGATGAAGTCCTTGCGAAGCACCGGGAGCGGGACTCGGTCCTTGATGCGGAGGATGTACCCGAGGTCGCCCCCGAAGTAGTGCGCATCGGTGAGGCAGGAGATCGCGGCCGCACCGCCCGAGTGGTAGCGTGAGGCGATGTCCGCCGGATCGAAATCCTCGCGTATCACGCCCGCGGACGGACTCTTCCGCTTGACCTCCGCGATCACGCGGAAGTTTCGTGGCCGCCGGTCCGCGACCACCGCCCGGAAGAAGTTCCGCGGGCGACCGATCTCCTCGATCCGGTCCTTGATGGACTCGATCGGGGTCAGGGCGCGGGCCTTCTCGACCTCGATCCGCTTTCGAGCGACGATTTCTTCGAGCACGTTGTCCATCGGAGAATCATCGACCCGCGAGTGCATGAAAGGCATGGAAGGCATGAAAGGCCGCGGCATCCGTCGCCACATCCCGGCGGCAGGGCTCGTGATGGCGAGCGTGACCGTCCCCGGTTCGGCGGACATCCTACTCGCAGCATCGACCGAAACGGCACCGGCCGCGGAAACCACCACGACGTTCGCCGGCGAGGACTGGCTGTCCCTCGTCTCCCTCGTCCTCGCCCCGGTCTCGATCGCCCTGATCGTCTGGTGGCGACGATGCCGCCGGAGCGCCTCCGATCCGATCCGCGGCACGCCCTGGCGGCTCGCGGCGGGGCCGAGCCTCGTCTTCTTCGCAGTCGGCCTGATCGGTGGCGGGATCGCGGTCGGCCTGACCCCGGCGGCGTGGCTCGTCGCGGACGACTCACCACTTCGGGAGATCGCGGTCGCCGGCTGGATCGCGACCCTCGGAAGCCTTCTGCTCTGCACCCCCGTGATCCCGATCTGGCGACGAACACCGGCCCAGCCGGATGCCACGCCCCCCGCAGCGGCCGGGAAGAGCATGATGATCGGCGTCCTCGGACTGCTGGTGGCCCTTCCACTGGTCGAAACCGGGGCGATCGCCGGCCAGTACCTGCAGACGTACTTCTCCGCGGCGACGCCGGAACTCGTCGCCCACGAGATCCTCGACGCCCTGGTCCGGAGCGACCGGAACGGATGGTGGTGGCTGGTCGCCGCCAATGCGGTGGTCGGCGCCCCGGTCATCGAGGAACTTCTCTATCGCGGTTTCCTCCAGCAGGGCTTTCGCATCGTGGGGGTGGCCGCCGCACCCGCGATCCTCGTGACCAGCGGGATCTTCACCCTGATGCACTACCCGATCCTTCCGCAGGAAAGCGTGGTCGCCGCGATGTCCGCGCTCTTCCTCCTTTCGATCGCGCTCGGCGTGATCCGGGAACGAACGGGGCGGCTCGCACCCTGCATGATCGCCCACGGGCTGTTCAACGCCTTCAATCTCGGCCTCGCCGTCGCGTTCACCTGACCATGGGATCCGAGGCCGACCGCACGCCCCGTATACTCGGCTTCCCATGACCGACGCCCCACCGACCGATCGTGCCCGGATCCTCACCGGCGACACCCCCACCGGCAAGCTCCATCTCGGGCACTGGGTGGGCTCGGTGAAGCGCCGGGTCGAACTCCAGCGCACCCACGACTGCTTCTTCATCCTCGCCAACATCCACGCGTTCACCACCCGGGCCGACAAGCCCGAGGCGATCCGCGAGGACACCCTCGAGATCGTGCGTGATCTGCTGGCGATGGGGATCGACCCCGAGGGCGCCTCGATCTTCCTGCAGAGCGAGGTTCCCGCGATCGCGGAGCTGACCTTCCTCTTCGCGATGCTCCTTCCCTACAACCGGGTGATGCGGAATCCGACCCTGAAGGACGAGATCAAGGTCAAGAACCTCGGCGACACCTACAGTTTCGGATTCCCCCTCTACGCGGTCGGCCAGACCGCGGACATCCTCGCCTTCCGTCCGGTCGGCGTGCCGGTCGGGGAGGACCAGGTCGCCCATCTCGAACTGACCCGTGAAGTCGCTCGCCGGTTCAACCAGATGTACTGCGGCGTCCATGACAAGGCCGAGGACGACGATCACGTGGCGGAAGGCGGCGTCTTCCCGATTCCGCGGGCGGACGTCGGCAAGGTGGGCCGACTGGTCGGCACCGACGGCGAGAACAAGATGAGCAAGTCGCTCAACAACGCGGTCTACATCTCGGACACCGCGAAACAGGTCCAGAAGAAGATCAACAAGATCTTCACCGGCCGGCAGAGCGCGACCGAACCGGGCGATCCGAACAACATCCTCATGCAGTACTGCGAGATCTTCATCCCCGACGCGGAACGCGTCGCGGAGTTGAAGGACCTCTACGCCCGAGGCGCGGACATCGGCGACGGCCACATCAAGCAGGAACTCGGCGCCGCGATCAACGACCTGCTCGAACCGATGCGCGAACGCCGTGCGAAGTACGAGGGCGACGACGCCTACGTGATCGACGTCCTCAAGTCGGGCACCGCCCGCGCGAACGCCCTCACCGAAGAGACCCTCGCCATGGCGAAGGAAGCCTGCGGGCTCGGCTTCTTCAAGCGATCGCTGGAACTCCGCTGAATGAATCGAAGGGCCCGGATCTTCGCGGCGGCGTTCGCCACACTGCTGCTGCTGCCGTGCCTGGGATTCGGGCTCTTCGGACTGTTGGCTTCTCAGGAGCCGGGCGTCGGGATCGGCTGGACGATCGGTTACATCGTCTTCGAGCTCGTCCTGCTCGGCCTGGCCATCGCGGGATGGTGGGCCGCCCTTCGACGCGATCCAGGGCTCCCCTGGGAATGCCCGTCCTGCGGCTACGACCGGCGCGGCTCGAACGACGGCCCGTGTCCCGAGTGCGGCGCGACCATGGACTGACGCCGGGCGACCGGAAGCGCCGTCGTGGGCCTCTCAGTGATCGGATGGGCTGCTGCGAAAATCGGTGTCGTCACGATTCCCCTTACCGATGTTGCAGGCACGACACAGCACCTGGAGATTCTCGATCTCGTTGGAACCGCCTTTCGATCGCGGCACGATGTGGTCGACATGCAGCGGAAGCCGATCTTCGTAACGAGAATCCCCTTCGGCGACACCGCAGAGTTCACACCTCTTTCCCGCGCGGCGAAGCACCTCGTATCTGATGTTGCCCGGCACCGGCTCCGACAGGTACCGCCCTTCCCAGACTCCAAGTCCGTTCTCATCGAGGTATTCCTCGATCTTGGCTTCACAGATCGAGATCAGTTCTTCTCGATCGCCGGCACTCATGTACTGCACGCACAATTCGATTCGATCACCACTGCGATCGACGACGCCGTGACGCTGGAGAACACGGGTCGGCATGTCCCTGACCCGTCGTTCGTAGTATCGAATCTGACTTTCATCCAAGCCGAGGATCGCCCTCGCGACATCGCGAACGGATGCTGCGCCATCCGCTTGGAGCAACGCCCGAATCAACACCGGTTGGTAGACATGCTGCATGCTCATCTTCTTGCGAAGAAAATGCGCGAGCTCTTCCGAATCCATGGCGACCCCGTCTGAAGGCGAGCGCGATCAAATCAGAACGCGAAGAGGAAGTCCAGGGCCTCGGCGATGAAGCCGCGCTGGGTGGATCGTTCGACCGCGCCGCTGTGGACCTTGTCGACCGCGAGGTCGTAGAGCTGGTTCGAGGCCACGGTGCCGTCGGCGGTGATCCAGTCGGACCGCGTGCTGCCGGTCAGACGGATCTCGGTCCGGTCGCCGCTCCAGTTGCGGACCACCCGCGCTTCGAGCACGAGGTTCCCGTTGGGCTTCACTTCGACGATCCGGGCCGTGATCCGGTCGGTCATCTCGTCCTGCCGCTGGTACCGACCCTCGCCCTCGAATTCCTTTTCGGCGCCGATCTCGACGCCGGGCAGCGAATCGCTGGTGCTGGGACTGAAGGTGAACGCGCCGAGATCGAAGCTCGAGAACTCCGCCACCTCGGCCTTCGCGACCCCTTCGGTCTCGAGCTCCCGCTTCTGATCGATCTTGGAACGGCTCTTCTCGATCACCACGATCTGGATCAGGTCCTCTTCACGCCACTCCCGTGCCGCGGGCATCAACGAGACGGTGCCGAACCGGGTGTCGCCCGCACGGATCGTGCCGTACATGTGGAATCGGGCGGGCACGGTCCGGACGCCCTCATCGACCCGACCGGGCAGGATGACCGGCGATGCGTCCCGCGCGTCGGCGACGGCCGTTCCCGCGAACCCGAAGGTCATGGCGGTCGCCGCGATCGCGATGCCGAGGAATCCACGGCGGACGCTTTCGAGACGCCGGACACGGGTGCCGGTGCGGTGGTCGGTTCGATGAGTCATGACTGGCCTTTCGAGGAACGGTGATCCGCGTCGCCGCGATCACGTCGGGAGGATTCAGTTTCGGGGGAGTCGAACGCGTCCGGGGCCGACCACTTCGGCATCGAACCAGGCGGTGCGGTCACGCGGATCGCTGGTGCGAAGTCGGCACTGGATGGTGTCGCCGACGCGACCCTTCTCGATCGCGATGCCGCGGACATGGATGCTGACCTGGCCGTCGTCCGCCATCACGAGGACGTCGTCCCGTCGATCGACGACGATCTCGGGTCGAAGATGCGCGACCTCGAGGGCCTGCCCGCGGGGCACGGCGGTCTGCAACTGCCGGTCCTCGATCGAATCGAGATCGAGCACGACGCTCGACGGACGAACCGGTCGCGGTTCCAGGGTGAAGTCGGACGCGTCGAGTCGGCGGCCGGGACGGAGTTCGCGGGCGGCGACCGGGACCGTCTCCACGATCCGGATCTCGACCGGGAGCAATCGCGTCCGGGAGGCGCGTCCGTCGACGCGGTTGCCACCGATGCGGACCTGGAATCGATCGCCGCGAAGATTGCCCTGCACCGAGATCTCGGCGGTCGCGAGGCCCGCGACCGCGTCGGCGAGCCGTGCGGAATCCAGCCCGATCCGGATCGACTCACTGTCCGACCCCCAGGCTTCGATCACCCGTTCGGCGATCTCCTCGGCGAGCCCGCCGCGATCGAGCAGCTCGAACGGCGTTCGGAGGTCGATCGACGCCCGACCCGCTCCATCGGTCTTCGTCGTGGGCCGGGGACTCGACTGGATGGCGAGGTCCGAGGAGGCGACACCCCTCCGGACGGCCGGCGGACGAACCCGGGTCGTTCCACCTTCGAGCGAGAGTTCGCCCCAGTACGCGCCGGCGTCGTCGAGGAGATCGCGGATCTCGTCGACCCGGATCCGCACCACGTCGCCATCGGCCTCGGCACGGATGACGAGACCGCCGAATCCTTCCGCGACCGATCCCTCGAGGATCGCGATGTCGCGAAGCAGCACGGGCTGGTCGTTCGCGGTGCGTCGCACCGAGTCCCGAAGCCGGATCACGTCCGCGGCGGCGGAGCCGGTGGCGAACAGGAGGATGGCGGCGATGTGGAAGAGGCGTTTCATGGCGAGTTCTCCGATCCGAACGAGGACGCGGACGATGCGGAATCGAAGTCAGTTGGCGATGTTCACGACGGTTCGAAGCGTTTCATCCGCGGCCTGCAGCGCCTGGCTGTTCATCTCGAAGGTCCGCTGCGTCCGGATCAGGTCGACCAGCTGGGTGACCGGATCGACGTTCGATCCTTCGAGGTAGCCGGACTTGATGCCGCCGAGTCCGTCGGTTCCGGGGTCGCCGGTCTGCACCGGACCCGAGGCGTAGGTCTCGAGATAGAGGTTCTGTCCGATGGTCTGAAGCCCGGCGTCGTTCTGGAAGTACGCGAGCTCGATCTGACCCGCAAGCACGGGGTCGACCTGGTTCGGATCCTGGTAGTAGACGCTGCCGTCGGTGCCGATCGTGACGACGCCCGCATCAGGGGGGATCACGATGCCGCCTTCGACCCGGTACCCGGTGTTGTTGGCGAGCACGAGACTGCCCTCGGCGTCGACCAGCAACGCGCCGTCGCGGGTGTAGGCGATGCCCTCGCCGACGTCGCCGACGTCGATCTGAAGGAATCCCTTGCCTTCGATCATGACGTCGAGTTGACGACCGGTGGCGATCGCGGGGCCCTGCTCGAAGTCGAGCTGGGTCCCGGCGACTTCGACGCCGAGTCCGACGAAGAGGCCGATCGGACTCGTGGAGTCGGCGATCTGGTTCTCGACCCCGGGCTGCTTCTTCTCGATGTAGTAGAGGTCCTGGAAGTTCGCACGGCTCGACTTGAAGGCCGTGGTGTTGGCGTTCGCGAGGTTGTTCGCCGTGATGTCCAGCTGCGTGTTGAGGGCGGACATGCCGCTGGCCGAGGTGTTCAGTGCGATGCTGCTCATGGTCGAGGTTCCGGAGGACGGAGGCGTGCGGGATTCGGGATCAGGCGACCGCGCCGAGGCGGTTCACGGCGAGTTCCATCATGCGATCGTGGAGGTCGATGAAGCGGGCGGAGGCCTGGACGGCGCGACTCGACGCGACGAGGTCGGTCATGCTGCGGACCGGGTCGACGCCCGAGTCCTCGATCCAGCCCTGCTTGACGGCGACGTCGTCACCCGCATCGGGCACCTTGCCGGTGCCGAGATATCGGTAGACGTTGTCGCCACTCTTCCGGAGGCGGTCGGTGTCGGGTCCGGCGACGCGGATCCGGTCGATCGATTCGCCGTCGACGGAGATGGTGCCGTCCTGCCCGATCGAGACCGTTCCGGTCTCGGGCAGTCGGATCGGGCGATTCCGGACGGACATCACCTGGCGGCCGTCGTCATCGACGAGCTCGCCGCGGACGCCGCGGTTGAATCCGCCGTCACGGGTGAACGCTTCGCCTTCGCCGTCCCGCACCACGAAGAAGCCGGACCCGCTGATCGCGAGATCGAGATCGCCGCCCGCGGTGAATCCACCCTGGGCGAAGTCCGTCCAGGTGGGTTCGACCAGCACGCCGCCGCCGAGTCGCTCGAGGAGCAGCTGGGAGGGCACGTCGAGGCCGAGTTCCTCGCGAGCGATCGGTCGCTCCCGGGTGAAGGTGTGGTCCGCCTTGAAGCCGGCGGTCTGCGCGTTGGCGAGGTTGTTGGAGATCACGTCCTGACGGTGCATCTCGGTCGAGAGCCCCGCCGCCGACATCCAGAGTCCGTAGTTCATCGAGGCGTCTCCTGGCCGTCGCCACCGACGGTGGCGATCGAGTCACCATGAATGCAAGCAACCGCCGCGCCATCCCCGGCCGGCATCGTGGCACCGCGATGAACCGCCGCCGCGAGTCCCGCAAGGCGGAGAATCTCCGTGCCGAGTCCGCTGGACCGGTCCCGGGCGTCGACCTCGCGGCGCAGCATGTGCAACAGACGCGCATCGATTGCCGACGCGGAATCGGTTCCGATCGACATGGTTCGGGCCTCGGATTGTCGCGAGCCGGTCCGGAGATCCTCTCCGGCCGCTCGGGGTCGTTCGATCCGCATGGGGCACTCCTTGCCGAGAGCGGTTGCAAGGGACGCCATGCAACCACCGTGCCCATCCAGAAAACACGCGGTGGCACGACGCGAAGGCTGATCGGAGAACGTCATGGGGTGAACTCGCCGCGATTCCTGCGCCGGGCGTCGAAGGACCGCGGCCGAAGATGCCGATCGAGACGTCGTGCGGGCGGCACGGATCCTCCAGGAATGCCGCATGCGTGATGTCGGGGACCCGTCCGTGCGCCGTTCCAGGGTTTTCACGCCGCCTGAATCTGGCCGGAATGCGATGGTTCGTCCGATGACTCGGACGATGGCCGGAAGGACCCGCACGGATCGCGGGCGACCACCGGTACCGCATCACGGGCCGAACACGGCTCGATCAGTACCCCGGCGAAGGATCGCCTCGCATGCAGACCGCACTCCGCAACGACACGCTCCAGTTCGATCCCGAACTACACCGGCCCAGACCCCATCGATCCGGGCCCGCCTCCGGCGATGTGAAGGATCGAGGCATGCCCGCCGGCGATCCGGTGGCGGTGAACTGCTGTCCCTACCTCGAACGCGACGACGAACGATGCCAGGCCCGTTTCTCCCTCGGCCGGCTCTCGGAGGCGATGGACGTCTGCCTCGGAAGCGGCGTGGCCGGATGTCTCATGTACCACCGCCTTCGGATGGAGGAGGAACAGGGTGCCGTGTTCGCCCACTCCCCCACTCCCGCTCCCGTGACGCTCACCCATGACGGCGACTCGCTCCGGCTTCGACCGACCGGTTCGTGATTTCCTGACCTACGTCCGGATCGAAGCGGGACTGGCGCCCGCGACGCTCGAGGCGTACGGCCGGGATCTCGACGATCTCGTCGGCACTCTTCGATCGAACGGGATCGACTCCATCGACGACGTCGGCCCGAACGACGTCGCGGACCATCTGCGCGGACTCAGTCGCGATCGCGGCTTCGAACCGACCACCATCACGCGACATCTCGCCACCGCACGGGTCTTCTTCCGCTGGCTCTGCGCGAACGGACGGATCCGGAAGGACCCGGCCCGACTGCTCGAACGTCCGACGCGATGGAAGCGGGTGCCCGGCGTGATGAGCCCGCGACAGATGCGGAAGCTCATCGAAGCCCCGGAACCGGAACACGGTCGCCTCTGGGTCCGCGATCGCGCCATGCTCGAACTGATGTACGCCGCCGGACTCCGGGCCAGCGAGGTCACGGCCCTTCGCCTCGACGAGTTCCACGAGACGCTCGCGAGCCTCACGGTCACCGGCAAGGGTTCCAAGCAACGGGTCGTTCCCATCGGCGATCCCGCGGTGAAATGGACCCTCAAGTACCTCGCCGAAGTCAGACCCGACCTCCTTCGCTTCGACGACGGCCGCGACCGGGCCCACCTCCTGCTCTCCTTCAGCGGACGCCCCCTCGAACGCGTCGCGGTCTGGCAGATCGTCCGGAAGTACGCGGCCATCGCCGGAATGCGGAACGTGCACCCGCACAAGCTCCGGCACAGTTTCGCGACCCATCTCCTGATCGGCGGCGCGGACCTCCGCGTGGTGCAGGACCTGCTCGGGCACGCGGACATCGGCACCACCCAGGTCTACACCCACGTCGATCGAAGTCAGCTTCGCGAAGTGGTGCGCAGCTACCACCCCCGCAACTGAAGCGGTTCGCTCAGGCTCCTTCGCGCCGGGCGTCGATCGCCTCCGCGATCTGCACCGCATTGAGGGCCGCACCCTTCCGAAGCTGGTCGCCGACCGCGAAGAGCGCGAGCCCGCGACCCTCCGGCACGCCCGGATCCCGGCGGATCCGGCCGACGAGGACCTCGTCGCGTTCCGTCGCATGGATCGGTTCGGGGAACCGATCACCTTCGCGGTCGTCGACGATCTCGAGCCCCGTCGCGTCCGCGAGGGCGGCCCGCGCCGCGTCGACGTCGACCGTTCGATCGAACTCGAGGTGGATCGCCTCGCTGTGGGCGCGGAGGACGGGAACGCGGACGCAGGTCGAGGAGACCATCAGCTCGGGCGCGTCGAGGATCCGCCTCGACTCGGTCTCGAGCTTCCGCTCCTCCCGGTTCACCCCGTCGTCGTCGATGTCGGAATCGTGACTGAAGACGTTGAAGATCGCCTGCCGCCCGAGATGGGTCGCCGGGAGCGGCTCGTCCGCCGCCCAGGCCCGCGCCTGGGATTCAAGCTCCTCCATCGCCTCCGCACCCGCACCCGAGATCGCCTGGTAGGTGCAGACCGTCATCCGCAGGAGCCGTCCCAGTCGCCGGAGCGGCGCGATCGCGGCGAGGGCGATGATGGTCGAGCAGTTCGGATTGGCGATCACGCCGGGGCCGGCGAAACCGTCGAGCACGGAGTCGTTCACGCCGCAGGCCACCAGCGGGCAGTCGGGGTCTTCGCGAAAGGCGCTGGAGTTGTCGATGACGACGCACGACGACGCGACGGCGATCGGCGCGAGCCGGCGGCTCGCCTCGGCGGTCGCGGCGAGGAACACGACGTCGGATTCCTCGAACGCCGCGCGAATGCACGCCGCGTCCGCCGATTCGACGACGATCGACGCCCCACGATGTTCCAGAAGGCGACCTGCACTGCGTGGTGATGCGAACAGGCGAAGGTTCGACGCCCCGACGCCACGATCGGCGAGGATCGCGCGGAGTTCGGCACCGACGGCGCCGGTCGCACCCACGATGGTGACGTCCTTCATGCGGTCAGGGTATCAAGACCCCGAACGGAGTTCGTCCGAGACGCACCACCGTCAATCGAACGCGTCGGCTTCGATCACGATCGCCGGCAGGTCCGGGCTGCGGACCTCGACCAGACGGAACTCGTCCGGATGGCGATCACCGGCCCGGATCTCGATCGTGCCCAGTCCGGCTCCCGGCTTCATGAGGAGCGCGAGACCCTCGACGTCGGTGGTCCAGACACCGGTGCTCCGAAGCGCTCCGGTCGTCGGATCGTGCAGACCCACGACCAGGTCGACCCCGCCGACGGGGGCGCCGGTCCTGCGATCGAGCACGATCACCCGGGTCGGTTCGTAGTGCGGCTCGGCGATCGCGACGGACATCTCCGCCGGCACGCCGGTGGATCGGCGGGGATCGAGTCGGAATTCCGATCCGATCCGACCCGCGGCGGTGACTCGGATGACGGTCTCCATTCCCGCCGGAACCTCGATGACCGCATGGCCTTCGCGATCCGCGGTGGTCGTGATCGCGACGGGAACGCCGAACAGCGTCCGGGCGATCTCCTGATCGAGATACGACGTCGAACAGTGTTCGACGGTCGCATGCGGCACGACGGCGCCGGTGTCCGCGTCGATCACGGTGATCCGCATCGACTTCGACCGCATCGGCGTCATCTCGAGTTCGAGCATCCCGGTTTCGACGACGCTGTCCCAGTCGATTCTGGTCATCGTCGCCTCGGTGTCCGGCGAAGCCGCCGAACCGTTTCCGAACTCGACCACCATCGGTTCGAAACCCGACCGGACCACGAGCCACGAAGCGTCCCGCCGGCTCGCGGCGAGCGACGCGCGACCGTCCTCGCCGGTGGTCACCAGTGCATCGTCCGCCAGTCCCTGCAACCACCCGCCCTCGACGTGCTGGGCGATTCGAACGCCGTCCACCGGAAGTCCGGTGTCGGCGTTGGTGGCCACGATCGCCAGGTCCCGAGTCACTTGATGTGATTCGCAGCCGACGAGTGCGGTGGCGAACGCGGCGACGGCGATGCCGCCGGCGAAGTGACGACCGATGCGTGAAACGAGCTGCGACATGAAAGGACCCTCCCGGAGAACGACCTCGCACCGATGTGCGATCCGGAAGGAACGTCGTCCTGCCGCGTCGGTCGCGTTGGTCGGAATCCGATCAACCCCGACGAACGCGGATCCGGGGCCTCACAGATCGCCGTCTCGGCGTTCTCGGACCGGTGGGTCGGCCGGTCCGACCGGATCATCATCCAGAATCTCGATGCCCGCCGAACGCCAGGCCGCCTCCGCGACCGGGCCGCGTGCCTCGTCCACCAGGAGCCAGTCGGTGTCGAACGTCGAGATCGCCAGCACCGGAACACCCGCCGCTCGGAGCGGCCGGATCAGCTCCAGCAGGACGCCGACCAGCTCGAAGTCGAGTTTGCCGGGGACCGACCAGGCGAGATACGGGCCGCTTCGCGCCGTGTCGGGGCGTGCCGCGACCGCCGGATCCTCCCAATCCCGCACCAGACTCGTCTCTTCCGGCGTTCGGATCACCGCCTCGAGGGTGGCCCCGGATGCGGGACCGAGCGAAGGCACTGGAACATCCGGCGGGAATCGCAGTACCGCGATCCGACCGGGTCGCCGGCGAAGGGTGTTCGTCACGTCCTGCCGCAAGGAATGATCCGCCATGAATCCGGGTCCCCGATCACGCTCCGGTGGAACCCGCACAGGCATCCCCCGAGTGGGATCGGAGGCCCCTGCAGGCGTCCCCGATCGCCATCCCTCGGAACAAAGGTTGACCGAAACGGGACCGGGTGTAGAATCTCCGTCCGGCGAAGGCCGACCAGTGGGGATTAGTGTAACGGTAGCACGACTGATTCTGATTCAGTTAGTCCAAGTTCAAATCTTGGATCCCCAGTTCAAGAAGCGGGAGACCCGACGTTTCGTCGAGTCTCCCGCTTTTCATTTGGGATCATGTCGACTCATCGCGGATCACGTCGGAACATCCCAGATCACGCCGACGCGTCGGCAGGTCGTTCAGAAGAGCCGGAACGGAACCCGCTGCACCGAAGAGATCACCGGCTCGCTTCCGTCGCTCGGGAGGAAGCGGACCACGAGGTCGGCGCTGTCCACCGCCAGTTCGCTCAGGCCGATGGCGCTGAGATCGAGGGAGATCTGATAGCCGGGGCCGATCAGGTTGTCGACCTGCGCGGCCGCCATGTCCCCCGGCCCGAGGGTCCAGGTCGCGAGCGGCGCCGAAGACGCCCCCTGCATCGGGTCGAACCCGCCGAGTTCGAACAGGTCGAACACCAGCGTGCCGGTCGCGAATCTCGGGATGGGATAGGGGCGCGAGAACAGATAGACCCCGGCCCCGAGCAGGTTGGGAAATCCGTTGCCGGTGGTGTCGATCGGCTGCTGCGACTTCAACACCGAGATCGCGTTGATCGGATCGCCCGAAGACGCGGGCGG
>JAQWJM010000166.1:0-7899 GCA_029248335.1 Phycisphaerales bacterium | reverse complement strand
CAGCAAGGCGAAGAAGGAACTTCCGAACGACGACGGGAAGGCGAACTGCCATTCCGACTTCGTCGACCCGGACGAGGCGAAGCGGATCCAGGGCGAGAAGCTCGTCCAGCTCAACGTGGCCCCGGCCCATAACCTGCCGAGTCACGATCCGCTGATCTGATGATCATCGAACAGGGTGCATGCGGTCTCTGGTGGTAATCGGATGCGCGTCCGGCCGCAAAGGCACGGCGGGCAGGAATTTTCAATTGCCTCGGCGACATCATGGGTTAACTTTCCACCGGAGGGGGATTTCGTGCGGCCGTCAAAGGAAATGCCATGCGAGTCTCGGTAATCATTCCCGCGTACAACGCGGCGTCGGTGATCGAAGAAACGCTCGACACCGTGTCGAGTCAGACGTGTACACCCCACGAGGTCATCGTCGTCGACGATGGATCCGTGGATGGAACCGCGGAGGTCGCGAGAGCGCACTCCGTGGTCACTCGGGTCATAGTTCGCGAGAATGGTGGAATCTGCCCTGCGCGCAATGATGCCATCGAACAGGCCGAAGGCGATCTGATCTTCAATCTCGACGCGGATGATCTGTGGCATCCGCTCTATCTCGAGCACATGTGCGAGATGATGGAATCGAATCCCCGGACTGCCAGCGGGTTTTCGAATTATTCATGTTGGGTCGAACCCGACGAAGACCCTTTGCCGTTCGAATCCGACATTCCGAGCGACTGCAGGATTCACGATGGCGTCGGCTGTGAATTGGACAAGTCCTCGAGCCTGCCGATCCTGCCGAGCTTCCACGTGTTCCGGCGGTCGGCGCTATCGAAGCTGGGTTCGAGGCCCTACATCGAAAATCATCGACAGGGGCAGTCGTTGTACTTCATCGGCGTCCTCTCGGCGATCGCGCCGGTAGCGGAACACCTTGCTCCGCTCGGCCGATATCGAATTCACAGCGCCGCGGTGACTGGCGACGAGGTGAACTCGGCGCGGAACATCATTCCCTGCATCGAGGATCTCAGGAGTTTCGCCCGGGACCGAAAGGACCTCGGCCTGTCCCGTGAGAATCAAGAACAGATCGAAGCGCTCGTCGCACGTTGGACTCGAAGGTGCGCTCGTCGCGTGGGCGGGGGAGGCCACACCGCCGAAGGCCGGTCGTTGCTGCTTCGGTCCTTCCTGCGTGGTGACCGAAAGTCAGGAGCCATGGCGGCCGCGTCCCTGCTCCCTGGTCTCAAGCACAAAGTATGGTGTGAATCTTGGCGTCCATCGAGCGCAAGGCGGAAGGAAGGCACGCCTTCATGGGCCACGGATACGGATACGGATATGGAACATTGAAGCCGATCCGAGTTGAATGAAACCGGTCGAAACCGAATATCGCGAGTTCTGAAGAATGATGTAGGCTCTTCAGAGCATCATTCCTGGAAGGCGGACTCCAACAATGCCTCGATCCGAGGAACAGGGCAAGTCATCTCGCGGCGACGACCCAGTGATCGGGTCCTTTGGGAACGACGATCAACCCGGTCTGTTCGATCTTCCCGACATGCGGTTTCCAGAACTGTATGTCTGGCTGCTCTTCGTCAGCAGCCTCGACATCATGCTGACGTGGGTGATCCTTCGGGATGGCGGCAGCGAGGTGAATCCGGTGGCCCGGTTGGTGATCGATGCGTGGGGCCTCAACGGCGCGATCCTCTTCAAGTTCGGTCTGATCCTCTTCGTCATCGTCGCTTGCGAGGTGATCGCGCGGACGCGTCCGCACGTCGCGCTGCTCCTGATCTGGTTCGGTGTCCTGATCAGTTCGTTCCCGCCGGTCTGGTCGGTGACGCTGCTCGTGATGCACGCCGGTTCCGAAGGCTGATCGCGACCGGGTGATGACCGGCCGTCATTTCGGTTCGTGCATCGGAATCACATCGTCCGAGTCGGTCAGCCGGCCGCCATGGCCTTCTCGATCGCGGCGACGCTCTTCGGAATCCCGCTGGTCAGATTCACGCATCCGTCCCGAGTGACGACGACGTCGTCCTCGATGCGGACGCCGAAATTCTCATCGGGAAGGTAGATGCCGGGCTCGATGGTGATGATCGCGCCCGCCTTCAACGGCCCCTTCGGCGTGATGTCGTGCACTTCGAGTCCCAGATGGTGACCGATGCCGTGGAAGAATCGATCGCCGTAGCCCGCCTTGTTGATGATGTCACGGGAGGCCTTGTCGACCTGCGCGAACGTGCAGCCGGCCTTCACGGTCTTGATCGACGCCTTGAGCGCCCGGAGCACCAGTTCGTAGATCTCGCGCTGACGTGCCGTGAATCGTCCGCCGGCGGGAATGGTCCGGGTGACGTCCGCGGTGTAACCGCCGAAATCGGCACCGGAGTCGATCACGATGAGATCGTTCTCCTGCAACGCCGCCTTGTTGGCCGTGTAGTGCAGGACGGTGCCGTTGAGGCCGGCACCGACGATGGTGTTGTAGCCGGGGCCGCGGGATCCGTTCGAGCGGTAGCCGTGCTCGAGCGTCTCCATCACGTCCCACTCGGTCATTCCGGGCCGCACGGTTCGAAGCATCTCCAGGTAGGCGATCTTCGAGATGTCGCAGGCGTGTCGGACCATCGCCTGTTCGGACTTGCTCTTGACGGCACGAAGATTCGAGATGATTCCGGTGCAGTCCTCGATCACCACGTCGGTGTATCGATCGGCGAGTCGTCGGAAGGTCTCGAGATCCGGCGAGACCTCCTGGTCGAGGCGTCCGAAGGGATGCAGACAGCCGAAGCGGCGGGTTCGTTGAAGACAGTCGTTGAGCACGATGCCCAGCCGGCCCAGCCGGAACACCATCCGGATCCCGTATCGCTCGCGAAGCGGCGTGCCGATCTCCTCGCGAAGGCCGTCCCACTTCTCGACCTCCGGATCGAGCGGCCGGAGGAGCAGCGTCGATTCCCGTCCGGCGGGCGCCGTGGGATCGAGGACGAGGATCGCCCCCGGTTCGTCGGTGATGCCGGTCAGGTATTCGAAGTGGGCGTGGGGACGGAACGTGCCGTGCAGATCCGCGTGTCCGGAACCGGCATGGATCATGCCGATCCGGTTCTTCAAACCCTTCAGAACCCGGGATCGTCGCGTCGCGAATTCATCGAGTGGGATCTCGGGCGTCTTTGCGGCAGCAGGCTTCGAAGGCATCGATCGGTTCCTGGAATGGTGTTGAGGAAGCCTCACCATTGGATCCGAAACCATGATTCACGTCCACCACGCCATTGCGGGCCCCGCGGGCGACGGGGTCGGCCCGGTCAACCCGTCGTCGCGCCGTTCTTCTCGAGGATCCGATTCGCGTAGTCGTTCATGCCGTCACGAAGTTGTTCGAACGAGTCGAGCACGTAGAGGATGGGCTGGAACTCGTCGATCTCGAAATCGGTGTCGCACACCCGGTCGAGGTCGAACGGGCGGCGTTCGACCTTGTCGCTTTCGAGGGCGTGACGACTCTCGCCGGGCGAGGAGATGAGGCCCGATCCGTAGAGCTTGATCCGGGAATCCTCCCGGATCAGACCGAATTCCACAGTGAACCAGAACAGTCGGGCGAGGCGGGTCATGTCCTCGGGATCGCTCGCGGTCAGCGCCGCCCGGCCATAGGTCTGCAGGAAATCGGCGAACACGGGATCCGCGTGCAGCGGGACGTGGCCGAAGACGTCGTGAAAGATGTCGGGTTCGGGGAGGTAGTCGATCGCCTCCTTCGACCGGATGACGATGGTCGTCGGGAAACTCCGCTCCGCGAGACACGCGAAGAAGGCCTTCGCCGGAAGGTAGCCAGGGACCGCACGACTCTGCCAACCCGTCAGTTCCCGCAGGAATCGATTGATCGAATGTTCCCCTTCGAGATGGGGGATGTGATCACGGACGAGCTTGATGGCCCGGGCGCCGTCGAGATAGACGTTGGAGGCCCGATCCGCCAGAAACTCCATCTGGCGGTCGAACAGTGTCTGCCAGGTCTCTTGATTTTCCTCGGAGTAGCCGTCGTACCGTTGGGCGATGAAGAACGCCGCAGGATCCTCGAAACCGGGTTCGCCGAACCGGTCCGCCGTTTCCTGGGCGACGCGGGCTTCCGGTCCGTCGATCATGTCGTTGTTGAGATTCGGCATCTTCATGGCGGAGATTCCTGTTGGGCGGAGAGTGCCTTCATGATACGGGAGAACCCGGACGGATTCGTCGTCGTTTCAGGAGGTTCCCCGATGTCGGTGCGAGGATTCAATCCGCCGGACCGGTGTCGACGGGGAAGCGGGGCTTCGATCCTTCGAGCACGCTTTCGATTTCATCGACGCAGATCCGGGTCAGCTCGGTGCGATCCTCGATCGTCGCCGAACCGATGTGCGGAAGCAGGACGACGTTGCCCGCGTCGATCAATCCCGGATCGATCTTCGGCTCGTGCTCGAAGACGTCGAGCCCGGCGCCATGGATCCCGCCCGCGTGAAGGGCTGCCGCAAGCGCCGCTTCGTCCACCACCGGACCACGGCTCACGTTGACCAGGACGGCGGTCCGTTTCATCAGGTCGATGGTCCGGGCATTCATCAGATGTCGGGTGGATTCGTTCAGGCTCGTGGTCAGGACCACCGCGTCGGCGAGCGGCAGTCCTGCTTCGAGCGTGACTCTGGACGCGCCGATGGGTGGCTCGTGGAGATCCGGCTTCTCGGAACGAGCGGTGTAGAGGACCTGCATGTCCCAACCGATGGATCGTCGGGCCACGGCGGCTCCGATTCGTCCGGCACCGACGACGAGGAGCGTGCCGCCGGTCAATCGATGGCCGAGCAGCAGCTTCGGGTCGTACCCGGCCCACGAGCCGGACTCCGCCAGGGCGATGCCCGCTCGAACTCGACGGGTCGTCGCGAGGAGAAGCGCCCAGGCGATGTCCGCGGTCGGTTCCACCATCGGAGGCGGTCCGTTGCACACGACCACGTCGCGTCGATGACACGCGGCGAGATCGATGTTGTCCACGCCGACGGCGTAGTTCGCGATCACGCGAAGGCTGGAGCCCGCGGCGTCGAGGAATGCATCGTCGATCGTGATGGTGAGGGGTGAGAGCACCGCGGTCGCGCCGCGGACGATCGCTCGGACCCGTGCTGGTGGAAGTGAACCGGCGTCAGGCGTGATCGTGATCTCGGACCGCCGGAATCCACGTTGCATCAGCAGCGGCAGGGGGTCACCCACGCAGTCGAGCAGGACATGGATCCGCCGCGACCCGGGAGCCGGGTCCATGATTCGTCCGGGTGGCTGGTTCATGGGCGCGGCGGCGGGGGCGGATCGATGCCATCCGAGGTCGCTCCCACCGCCAGCATCTGGACGTGGCGTCGAAAGCTCTCGGCGGTGTGGAACTCGAGGAATGGACGAGATCGGATCGGATCCATCGTCGGCGGTTTCTGGAGCGCCTTGCGGAGGGCCGTCGCGAGCGCCTCCGAATCGCGACAGTCGACCTCGACACCCAGTCCGAACGATCGGATGCAATCCCCGATGCAGCCGTAGTTCGAGCCGAAGATCGGACGTTCCGCCTGGATCGCGGTGTGAAGGATCCCCGACGCACCGAAATGCTGCGGATAGCAGGCGGTCACGATGTCGCAGGCCTGAAACGCGGTCGAGTAGGTCCGAGCGTCGACGATCTCGTCGACGACTCGAATCCGGCCGGCGTCGAGATCCTCTGTCCGGCTCGCGATCGCGGCCCGGACTTCGTCGGAACAGCTGCCGACGATGAGAAGCGTGCCTTCCGCTTCCGCGGGCCAGGCGTCGACGAGCTGGTGGGTGCCTTTACGGGGGGAGTGTTCGCCTGCGGCGAGAAAGACGGGTCGGTCATGCTCGATGCCGAACCGGTGTCGAGCATCAAGCTTCGAGATCGAGGCGGGGATCTGCGGATTTCCCGGAAGCAGCGTGACCGCTCGCCGTGGACCCATCGCATCGTCGATCCGATGATCGAGCGCGGCGAGTCGAGCGGAGGTTCTTCGCAAACGACGCCGAACGAGTTCTCGTCTCACGGCGAATCGGATCCCGCGGCCCCCATAGCCCACGTAAGGCTGGTGCAGGACCAGGCAGGTCTCTTTCGAACGAAGCAGGTCGTGAGCGCTCGATCGTCCGCCGAGGAAGAAAGCCACGGCGTCGGCACTTGGTACCACCACTCGATCCGGCTGCGTCCTCGTGATCTCCTCGGAGATCGAATCGACTTCGATGCCGCCGTGGCGATCATCGATTCGAGCATGTCCGGCGTCGGGCCCGGTCAGCGTCCGACGAATCTCGACTCCATCTTCGGCGATCCCCTCGGTTGCGAGTTCGAGCATTCTTCGCGGTGATGCGGCATCCGAGGCGCTGACGGCGAGGATCACTTCGTGATCGGTGGCACCGAGGGCGGTCGCGATGTCCCGGGCGAAGAAGAGGTGATGGCCGGTCCACTTCGATTCGGCGACCAGGATCCTCAAGCCGGGCCTTTGAGCAGGGATTCGATCGCCGCACGGGCGGCATCACTCGAATCGACGAGGTCCTCGAAGTCGATCCGGGCGATCTCGAATCGGCCACGGACATCGAAGCCGAGGGAGTCCACTCCCACGATCTTCGGATCCTCCAGTTCGACTTCGACGCGCTGAAGCACGAGTCGGCGAAGGTCGTCGCCATCCGACTCGTTGAAACCCCGGCAGATCGCGGGTTCTTCTTCGGCGATCGGATTCGCCGGCATCATGGCTTCACCGTCGATCGCCAGATCGCGGAACTTGCAGAAATCGATGCTCATCGTCGCCCACCGGACGTCAGGCGGATCGCCGTGGTAGATCCGCCATCGATCCGCCAGGGTTCCGTCCGGCCCCGACTCTTCGAACCGGTCGAGAGTGACCATGAGTTGGATGACCTCGTCGTCGCGGTCGTCCGGTTCCTCGGGCAGGTGCAGCGCGCAATCGGTCGATCGAAGCATCGATTCCATCACCGATGCCACGAGGCGTCCATCGGGTGCGATCACGACTCGAATCGGCATGTACTCCGTGTCGAACCGCAGCAGACCCGAGAGATTGCCACGCAGGAACGCGACCGCCGGGCGAAGTTGTTCTGGAATCTCCATCGCCCGAGTCTATCGAGACGGTGCCCGGGACTGATGCTCCATCCGACGAATCTTCGGCGGCGAAGTACACTTCGCCGCATGTCACTGATCTGCGTTTCCATCTTCGTCGACTCGCCGGATGACGTCCCGACCGCGATCGAGCGGGCCTCGGACGCCGTGGCCGAGGGCGCGAGGATGATCGAGTGGCGTCTTGACGCGGTCGCCGAGGATCCCGACGGCCTGCCCGCCATGCTGGAACTCCTTCGGAGCTCCCCGGCACCCTGCATCGCGACGATCCGGGCCGAATCCGAAGGCGGCACCTGGGACGGGAACGAGCAGGACCGGATCTCGCTTCTGGAGGCGATGGGAACCGCGACGGACCCGCCCGCCTACCTGGATCTGGAGCAGGCCGCGTGGGATCGAAGTGCGAATCTGAGGCAGAAGGTCCGACTCGCGATCGACCATGAAGCGCAGGTCCGGGACATCTCCTCCCGACTCATCGTCTCGAGCCATGATTTCGGCGGTCGGCCCGCGAATCTGCTCGCCCGGGTCGCGAAGATGATCGAGAACGACGCCTGCGCGGTCGGGAAGATCGTGTTCACGGCTCGCAGCGTTCGTGACAATCTCGAGATGTTCGACCTGTTGACCGAGCGTCAGAAGCCGATGATCGCGTTGTGCATGGGTGAGTTCGGGGAGATGAGCCGGGTGCTCGCTCCGAAGTTCGGTGGTTTTCTCACGTTCGCCGCGTCGGATGCCCGGACCACCACGGCCCCGGGACAACTCACCACGCGGGAACTCCGAGAGGTGTTCCGATTCGATTCGATCAGGTCCTCCACCAGGGTCTACGGGCTCGTGGGTCATCCGATCGGACATTCCCG
>JAQWJM010000164.1:0-23946 GCA_029248335.1 Phycisphaerales bacterium | reverse complement strand
TCTTCGCCAGCCGATCAGCCAGTCCCGGCAAGAAAGATCGTCATTCGCCGCCGCCTGCTGGCGGTACGTCTGAAGGGGGCTTCGCTGGGCGAGTGCCTGTTGAACGTCCACCGTGCGGACACTGAGGTACCGACCCATTCGAACGCCTGGCAGGACGCCTCGCTTACGGAGTCGTTCGAGGGTCCGCCGGGAGACCCTGAAACGCTCCGCGGCGTCGTTGAGAGTCAGCCATTCGTCTTTGGAATCCGATCTGATGATCAAAGGTTGGGATCCGAGGTGGTCCGACAGATAGGCCGGAATCCTTGCTCCGTGAGCGGAAGGAAACCAGTGGAGACAGCGTCACCCCGGACGACGTTCGTAATTTCGTTCTCCCGCTAATCCATGCGACAGCGACGTGATCTCCGACCCATAAACGAAGATTTTTTTGAAAAATCTCGTCGTCGATCTTTCGACGGATTCGGTGCCGGAACCAAGAAACGCCGATCGGGAATCCCGTGGATTCCCGATCGGCTGGTTCGAGGCGTTTTCCGTTGATGTCGACCGGCCCCTCATCCACCTCCGCTCAGCGGTGAGGGGGTCGGGCAGGCGGCTTCAGATATCGAATCGGAATCAGCAGATCGAGTGGTATCGGGGCGGATGCCCACTTTGGAGTCGGGATGATCCCCTTGACGGGGGGAATGCGTGGGTCGATCGATCCGGCGACATCGATCAGGCCGCCCTGGCCCGTGTGCAGGTACCGGACGACTCCTTTCTTCCGACGCCCCTCGGCGGCCGTCACCGGGTCGAACGACATCGTCCCCAGCAGAAGGAGGGCGGGGATCAGCATGATCGACCTGGTGGGAGAAAGGGATCGGAGTCGCGGCCGACCGAACAGGCGTGAATAAGGGCTGGTCATCGGTATCTCCTTTCCTCAATTCGTGGTGTCGAAGATGTGGGCGGCATCGAGTATCCGCCAGCCGACTTCGCGAAATCCCGGGAATCGGCCCATCGTTCCGCTGATGGTCCGGATCTCCTCTTCGTCGAGGAACCAGTCGGGCTGCATGCCCGTCAGATCCGCGATCCGTTGTCGGCGGAAGTTCTCGAGTGTGAATGCACGTTCTCGAAGCGCCCAGTTGCCCAGAACGTTCGCGATCTCCGTCGCCTTGTTGGTGAGGATCGCCATGGGGCGATGCATCGTCGATTGATCCAGGTGCCGGAGGGCGATGTTGCAACCGAAGATCGACCACCAGCCCCAGGACTCGAGCAGGTCACCGGACAAGGACGCGGATTCCGGATCCACCACGCGTTCGATGCCGGTCAGGATTCGATCGATCGCATCCCGGGGTTCGACGACGCCCAACGCCACCTCGACTTCCAGCAGGCCGCCTCGCGCGGTGTTGGCGACGCCTTCGTAGGCGGGGCTGGGAAAGTCCGCGGCGAGATCGAGGTGAAGTTCGATCGATCGATGGAGGTGATCCGAGGCTTCTCGAGCGATCGAGGCTCGGTCGATGGTCTCGTCGTCGAGCTGGCGACGAGCCACGTTGCCACGAACGTAATGAGCAAGCGCGAGAGCGACTCGCGTGGCTTCGCCCCGGTGCGGCGCATGATCGAGACGCTCGATCAGATCCCGGGCGACCGTCCTGGCTTCGAGCAGGTGCCAGAGCGTGTAGTGGGCGTTGGCGAGATTCGCCTGCAACATCGATTGCACGTCGGTGTCGGGACATCCCACCGACAACCCCTCCTGGCAGGATTCCAGTGCCCGCGGATATCGACCGAGCCCGTCCCAGGCACCGACCTCTCGATTGCAGGTGATCGCGTGTTCACGCGGAGTCTCGGCCACCAATCGCATTCGTCGAGCGATATCGAGCATCTCCTGATATCGCCCGGCTTCGTGGGCCTTGAGTGATTCGAGCCCGAGGTCCCGGAACGGACACGTTTCGACCCGGCCCGAGGCGTCCTGGTCGCTCCAGACGCTTTCCGCGACGTCCCCGACGTTCCAGTCGAGGGCGTCCGCGAGTCCGACCAGGAGGTCCAGTTTGGGATTTCCACTTTCCGGAACGATCTTCGAGGGATCGCGACCAAGCACCCTCGAGAGTTCGGTGCGCGACCATCCTCGATACATCCGGGCCAGATCGACGAATCGACTGAGTTTCAGCCTCTGTGAGTCCGACTTCGCCATGTCTTCGATTTCCTTTCGGGTCTCTCGGCCCCTTGTCGACGACGAAATCGCTCTCCCCGGCCGAAGCGATTGGTGGTCGACCCACTGTGGAAGGGCTTTGGCTCGTTCCATCATTCGGGGAATCGTGACTTTCTTTCGATTCGGCCGCGGCCCTCGTAAGGTGGTCGGTGAAATCCCCGCCCGCAACGCCGTGAGGCCGGATTGCCGCCGCGCCGACGTCGAGCGACAATCTTGAGATGTCCGCCGCTTCGCTCGAGATACCGATCGACGATCCCGGGACCGCCGTCCGTGCCGCCCGGTTCGCGACTCGACTGGAGATCTGTCGGGCCCTTGATCGGGACGGACTGACCCCTTCGGTGGAGGACGTCGCGGTCTTTCGCCGGGCGATCGAGGCGGCCGACCTTCCGCTGCCCGACCTTGCGGTGCTCTTCCAGGAAACGCCGCCGCCGCCGGATCGGCGCCGATGCGGACCGGAGGTCTTTCGGGTCGATTCCGTGGGACGGCGTCGACTCCACGATCTCGCACCGGAGTACGCCGCGGAGGGTGTTTCGGCGATCGTGGTCGGATTCCTCGGCCTCGACGGTGAGATCGATTTCGAACACTGCGTCGAAGCGGTCGCGAAGCACCGTGAGCACGGTCTCGAAACGGCGTTTCATCGGGCGTTCGATTTCACGCCGGATCCGGAGTCCTCACTGGCCGTGCTCTCTCGGGCGGGCGTGGTTCGAACGCTTTCCGCAGGCGTGTCCGGATTCGATCCGGGCGGGCACTCGGAGGCGTTCCGATGCGAGCGGCTTGGATCGCTGGCGGCCTTCGGACGGCGACTTGATCCACCGGTCGAGGTCGTTCCCTGCGGCGGAGTTCGAGCTTGCAACGGCGAGGATTTCCTCGCGGCGACGGGACATCTTCATTCCAGTTGTCGTGTTTCCCCGAACGACGGCGACGACGCGGTGTTCGACGAGGTCGAGGCGGGACGTCTTCGTGGGATGATCGACGCGGTCCGGTTCACCTGACGATCGTCGTCTCGGTCCGGTACCCTCTGCATCGCATGACGGTTCTCGCGACCAACCTCTGCGGCGTTCCACTTCGAAACCCGCTGATCGCCGCCTCCGGCACGGCGGGATACGGACCCGAGATCGCCGACGTGGTGCCGGCGACCCGGTTCGGGGCGATCACCACCAAGTCGATCACGCCCGAATCGAGAGATGGGAATCCGCCGTGGCGGGTGACCGATCTTCCGGCGGGCATGTTGAACGCGATCGGCCTCGCGAACCTCGGGCTCGCACGATTCGTCGACGAGGTGCTGCCGGCACTCGACGTGCTGGACACCGTGATGATCGGTTCGATCGCCGGCCACCGGATCGACGACTACGTCGAGGTCGCCGCCGCCTTCGGTGGCGAGGCCGCCACGGCGCTGCGACTGGTGGAGTTGAACGTGTCGTGTCCGAACACCGCCACCGGACGTCTGCTGGGGTCCGACCCGGACGATCTCGCGACCCTGGTCGCCGCGGCCCGGGACGCGCTGGGGTCGAAGCCGATGCTGGTGAAACTGTCGCCGGGGGAGTCGGACGTCGCCGGTCTCGCGATCGCCGCGGTCCGCGCCGGTGCCGACGGTCTGACCGTCGCGAACACCTATCCCGCGATGTCGATCGACCCGGAGACGCGGCGAAGTCGGATCGGACGGGCGGCGGGCGGCATGTCCGGACCGGCGGTGCACCCGATCGCGGTGAAGCTCGTTCACGACGTCCGGGCGCGACTGGCGGCCGAGGGGCTGCTGGTTCCCATCATCGGTCTGGGCGGGGTGCAGTCGTGGTCGGACGCCGCGGAGTTCGTGCTCGCCGGTGCCACCGGCGTCGGCATCGGAACCGGCTTGTTCGTCGATCCGGGCGCACCGAAACGGGTCGTCCGAGGGCTCGAAGGATGGGTGCGTCGCCAGGGGTTCGAATCGGTCGAGGGCCTCGTGGGCGGATTCGAATCGTGAACCGGAGGTCGGGATGAGTCCGAAGGAACGATCGCGATTCGACGAACTCGTCGACGAAGTCGTGGAGGCGCTCCCCGAACGAATGCGGGACCTGCTCGATGAGAAACCCGTGTTCGTCGAGGATCGGCCGAGCGTCGAGGTAATGGCCGAACTCGGGCTTGATCCGTCGGAAGCCGACGAGATCTGCGGTCTGCACACCGGGCCCATGGCGACGGAGCGATCGGTCGATTCACACCCGGAGGTCGTGGAGGCGATCCACCTCTACCGCGAGGGGATCGTGGCGTGTTCGGGTGGCTGGTCGCCCTGGCGGGAGCCGGACGAGGATGGCCTGATGATCGAGGGAGGCGGCGTCGACCTGATCCGCGCGGAGATCCGGATCACGCTGCTGCACGAGGTCGGCCATCATTTCGGGCTCGACGAGGACGACCTCGAACGACTCGGATTCGCCTGAACCCCCGGTCCGGTCCGGACCGATCCGAACGCAACGCCTGCTTCACGGCCGCGCCCCGGTGTCGGCGTGATCAGGCTTCGGCTTCGGCCGCTTCGAGGTAGAGGATCCGGTCGCAGTTCGGGCACTGCTGGATCCCGGTGTCGTTCGCATGGAGATTCACGACGAGGTGATACGGGAGGGTGACGTGGCACGCCCCGCAGGTGTAGTCGCGGTCCTTCTTGCTCAGCTCGATCACGGCCGCGAGGGTCTCGCCCTCGGTGATCTCCGCGACCTCCTCGAAGACCGTCAACACCGCGTCGGGCATCCGGTCCGCGGCGCTGCTGCGTTCGGTCTCGAGTTCGCCGACCCGTTCGCCGACCGCGGTGGTGCATTCCTCGTGCTCCGACTTGGCGGCTTCACAGAGACGGGACTGGTTCGAGACCGTGTCCGCCATCGTGTTCGCCTCGGCCTCCGCACGCTCGATCTTCTCCATCTCGCCGAGCTGGGTCGTCTCGATCTCGTCCCGAAGCGTCTCCAGCGACTTCATCTCCGCGAGGATCGCGCGGTACTGCTTGTCGTTGGTCGACGCGTTGAGTTCGCTTCGAAGCTTCTCGATCCGAGCCTTGTAGTCGGTCGACTCACCTTCGAGGTTCGCGACCTGCGCCTGGAGTTGTCGGAGCTGCGAGGCCTTCTCGTCGTGTTCGGCGGTGAGCTTGTGGAGCTTTCGGGTCCGGGCCGCGAGGAGGTCGCTTGCGTTCTCGACCCGCGTACGCAGGCCTCGCAGTTGACTGTCCACCCGGTACAACGACATGAGATCTTCGGTGAGGGTCATCTGGGCAATGGTAGCACTCCTCGGCGAGCCATTCCGGGTTTTCGGGGGCGGTGGGAAACCGGTCGCGTCGCGACGTCAGCCACCGGTGCCCAGTCGGAGAACGATCCAGGCGACCGGGCCGGCGACGAGGGGGGAATCGAGGACGTCGAGCACGCCGCCCATTCCCGGAAGCACGGAACCGCTGTCCTTCGCACCGGCAGCCCGTTTCAGGAGGCTTTCGAGGAGGTCGCCACCGGCGCCGACGATCGCCAGCAGGATTCCCCCGATGACCCCGGCGAGGAGCCCCAGTTCGGCGTCGGGGGGGGCGCCCTCGGAGAGCCTGGCGACCCCGGCGCCGACGACGGCGGCGAAGGCGATCCCTCCCAGGCCACCCTCGATCGTCTTCTTGGGGCTGAGCCATTCGATCATCTTGCGACGTCCGGCGAGCATGCCGGTGAAGTACGCCCCGATGTCGCCCGCCTTCACGACGAGGACGAGCCCCGCCACCAGCCACGCCCCGTGGCTTTCGATCGCGAGCAGCCAGAAGACCGGGAGCAGGCCGGTCCAGATCGCGATTCCGGCGATCGCCGCGGCACCGACGAACGCGCCTCGGATCCGCCGGGTCGATGCGAGCCCGACCATCGCCACGCCGAATCCGACGACGGGTCCGAGCATCGCGACGCCGATGGCCAGGGCCGGATCGGCGATCTTCGAGGCGGCGAATCCCGCGAAGTACATCGCGAGGGCCGCGACGGTCGCGAGCGAGGTGGGGCACCGCGTCCCGCAGGCGCGCACCAGCGTCGCGGCCTCCGCCGCGGCGAGCGGGATGAGCATCGCGAAGGCCACGGCGAACACGGTGCCGGATCCGGTGCCGGCGACGCCTCTGGCATCGAGCCACACGAGCAGGATGAGCAGGCCGATCAGGATCGGGCCGGTGATCAATCGTTGTCGGAGCATGATGATCCTCGCCGCGGCCGTCGGTGGGTTCCGGCGGTCGTCGTCGCTTCAGTACCGGGGAACGCTTCCGTCGATTTCGATCGACCAGCGATCGATGCCGCCCGCGAGTGATCTGGCGTCCGCGAATCCCTGCTCGCGGAGGAACCCGACGACCTGGAGACTGCGCACGCCATGGTGACAGAGCACGACGACGAGATCGTCCGCGTGATCCTCCAACTCGGGGAGTCGCGACTTGATGTCGCCCATCGGCACGTGCCTGGTCCCGTCGATCGAGGCCGTCTCGACCTCCTCGGTCTCGCGGCAGTCGATGACGAGTGGTGATTCGCCGTCGGCCCGGAGGGTCTGCAGTTCGTCGGGGCCGATCTCCCAGGGATGACTGGTGCTCATTCGTCGTTCTCCGACGCGGTCGTGGCGTCCGCGGGGCGATCGAACACCGGACTGATCGTCCATCCGGCCGAACCGGCGGTGGTGGTCGGTGCCTCGTCCGCGTCATCGGACGGCCCCTGGTCTTCCGTCGGGTCCGGCTCGGAGGCCGGTGCGGATCGATCGGTCTCCTCGATCTCGCTCGCCTCGGGAGCGACGGCGACGCTCGGTACGCATCCCGGGAGCAGTTCCCAGTCACCGCGCGGTTCGAGCACGGTCGAATCCGGCGGCGTGCCGATCATGCGGAAGGGCGATGCGACCAGATCGAAGGCGGCGACGAACGGATCCGCCGCGGCGGACCACCGGACCTGGCTTCGATCGGTTTCGAGGGACATCGCCGTTTCAACGGTCGGGAACGCGCCGGTCTCCTGCAGGCGTCCGACGCCATCGTCATCGGGAACGACCGGGGACGCGTAGGTCGGGTTGCATGGAACGGAGGCCATCGGGATCTCGAACCGGATCGGCGGCCAGCCGCTTCGGTCGAACGCGCCATCGAGCGATGTTCGCCACGGATCCTTGGTCGTCATCGTCGACGTCGTCGAGGGTGTCCCGGCGAAGGTCAGCGGCGGCGCCGTGGGGGCGGCGCAGCCACCGAGGGTGATGCCGGCGGCGAGGCCGGCGAGCAGGCGTCGCGCCAGGGTCCGGTTTGGAAGTTCGATGGTCTTCATGGTGTGCATGGTGTGCATGGTGTGCATGGTGCTCGTGTGTTTCAGGTGCTGCATGGGTGTCGTGCGTGTCATGTTCATCATGTCCGTCATGTCCGTCATGTCGGGCACCGAGTCATGGTTCCAGGACGGTTCATGGAGCGTCTTCGGGCGTCCAGTCCTCGTCGAGCGGGCCGTCGTCGACGCCGCATGTTCGCAGCGCGGACCGGATCGTGTCGACGTCGAAGCCACGACGGGCGAGTTTCGCCGCGGCTCGGCGGATCGACTCGGGGTCTTCGATGGGGCCCGACCGTTCAAGTCGGTGAAACGCCGTGATCGCCGCTTCAAGCTCCGGAGCGACCGGTTCGCTCGACGCGTCGGGCTTGGAATCCCGGGGGGCGTGCGGGGTGGCATCCACGTCGGCCTGATGGGTGGCCCGCTCGAAACCGGCCTCGATCATCGACTCGACGAGACCCGCCGCTTCGAGGCGGCGTCGGCACTCGTCATCGCTTCGGCCCGCGGTCCGCCATTCGAGGATTCGCGTCGCCGCGTGGTCGGCATCGTCGAGCCAGCCGTCCTCGACGAGTTCCTCGATCACGAGATCCACGATCTCCGGCGTGTGATCCCGTTTGCGGAGTTTGCGGGCGAGTTCCTCGGAGGCATGGGCGCGGGCCGCGAGGAGATCGAGCGCGACCGCTCGAGCCGTTCGGACGCCGATCGATCGAATCGCCGCCATCACCCGCGGATCATCGACGGAAAGTCCTTCGACGATCTCGTCCGGATCGATCTCGGATCTCGGCAGGGTACCGGCGACCGTGCCGTCGATCTCCAGTGTGAGGAGGCCGGGATGGTCGGGATCGGTCCGGATCGCGGTCACCCGGGCCGCGTTCGAGGGCGGAGGGCCGGGCTCGGGCTCGGAATCGGATCGTCCATCCCGGGGGCGGGGTCGACTCATCCGCCGAGTTCCATTCGAAGTGCTTCGAGTTCCGACTGTGCGTGCGCATCGCCGCCCCGTCGCGCGGCGTCGAGGCCGGCTTCCACCGTTTTCAGCGCCTCATCCATGCGATCAAGGGACTCGAGCGAGCGTGCCTTGTGGAAATGCAGGTAGCCGTCGTCGGGATCCGCGGTGATCGCCCGGTCGTACCACCCGAGCGCCACGTCGTGTTCGTCGGCCTTGGCGTGCTCCTGGGCGATGCCGTAGAGACAGAAGGCGTCGCCGGGTTCGGCTTCCAGCATCGTGAGCAGGCGGTTGAGTCGATCTGATTCGGGCATGCAGGGATTGTCCGTCGGATCGCCGCCGAGGACAAGCGGGGAGGGGTCGTCCCCCGGGCTGGAAACGACTACGCTCCGAGCATGACCGCATCCAACGACCCCCATGTCAGGCATCGTCGCTCCGTCTTCGCCACGGTTCCCCTGGTGATCGTCTCCTGTCTCGCCATCCTGGGCCAGACCGGCTGCGACGAGGGCTATTCGGCCCGGCAGACGATCGACCTCCGGCCGCGGGTCGTCGAGGTCCAGGACCACCACGGCGGGACCCGGCGGGTCACGGTGATCAACGGCGAACAGTGGTACCAGTCCTTCGGGCCGGTGATCGAGATCATCGACGCCGAGGACGGGCTCCGGATCAGCACGATCGATCTCGGGCCGTTCGGCACGATCCCCTCGATCAGCGACATGGTGATCGCCGCCGACGGTGCGTTGTACGTCGCCTACGCCAACGATCGCGTCGTCCGATTCGACCTTTCGAATCCGCGCCGTCCCACCGAGGATCGAACGTGGACCCGCGCCGATCTCGGCGTTCGACCGATTCATCTCTCGGCGGCCGGCGGCACGGTCTGGGTCTCCGGTCGGGAGGGGCTCGCCCGATTGGACGAGCCCGGGATCGTCCAGCTTGGAAATCTCGCGGACCCACCGTCCTTCGGGCACGTGCTCGAGACGTCGGCGGGTCCGGTGATCACGAATCGAAGGCAGATCATCGCCGTCGAGGACGGCCGGTACCTCGGTGCCGCGTCCGAAATGCGACCGGTGCCGCCCGCGATGTCCGCGCGGCTCGGCCGGCAGGCCATGGTCTTCGTGCTCCGCGGCGCGGCGGCGAACACCGTGGGGCTGATGGGACCGGACTTCCGGGAACTCGATTCAGAGACCTTCGGCGACACCATCTGGATGGCTCGAATCGTGGACGATCGGCTCTGGGCGGTGTGCGAGGACGAACTCATCACCTGGCGGATCGACGATGCCGGACGCATGGTCGAACCCCAGTTCATCCCGGTGAAGGGCGCCCGGGACGTCGGCCTGCTCCGGCCGAACTACTACGCCGTCGCCGGAACCTTCGGTCGCGCGATCTACCGCTACAAGGCGGACTCCGGCGGCGCCGCCGACGAGTTCCTCGCCGTGGAGCGAAGTCCCGGACGCATGGTCCAGGCGATCACCGACGGGCGTCGCGTGCTGGCGGGGAGCGAAGAGGGCAACTGGCTCTACCGCATCGGTGGTCGGATGGAGCTTTCCGACAAGGATCTCCAGAGCAACACCGCCGGTTCGCGGAAGGTGACGCTGAGCTGGGGCGAGGCGGAGATCGGAGACGATCGAACGTCGCTGACGATCACCCCGTTGACCGGTTCGGATTTTCGGTGGTCACCGCCGAACGAGGGGCGGATCTACACCCTGGAGACCGCGGACGAGCGGGTCTGGGTCGGTCACGATGAAGGCATCGATGTCTTCGAATTCCGGGACGAGGCGGTCCGAACGACCGGATCGATCGTGATGGAAGGGCCGGTCGCCTGGCTCTTCCGGCCCCGGGTTGGCAACGAGGTCGCGTTCGTGAGCGCGTTCGGTGGCATCGGAACCGCGGAAGCGGTACCGGATCCCGAGGCCGATTCGGCGCTGGTCCAGCGGGTCCGTCCCGAGGAGGCGGCCGAGGCCGAGGAATCGATGCGGGAGGCGGGCGGCCTGCCCCAGCCGTCGAAGCCCTGATCCGGGCCGGTCAGTCCGCGACGGCGTTCGAGCAGTAGCGTCGACAGATCGCGTCGTCGGCGCAGATGCCGCCGCGGGCCTTGCAGACCTTGCGGCCGTGGAAGATGAAGAGGTGGCTGAGCAGGCACCACGATGGCCGGGGGAACAGCGACATCAGGTGCGGTTCGATCCGCTTCGGGTCGGTCTCCGTCGTCAGCCCGAATCGCTGGGAGATCCGCCCCACGTGGGTGTCGACGACCACGCCGACGTTGATGGCGAAGGCGTTTCCAAGCACGACGTTCGCGGTCTTCCGGGCGACGCCGGGCAGGGCGAGCAGCGATTCCATGTCGTCGGGCACGGCACCGTCGTGCTGCTCCACCAGCATCGTCATCGCGCCGTGGACGCTCTTGGACTTGTTCCGCCAGAAGTTCAGGGTGCGCAGATGGGGGGCGATCGCCTCGGGAGACGCCGCGGCGAAGTCCGCCGGCGTCGGGAAGGCGGCGAAGAGTCCGGGCGTGGCCTTGTTGACGCCGACGTCGGTCGCCTGGGCGCTGAGGATCGTGGCCACGAGGAGTTCGTGCGGCGTGTTCGCGTCGAGTTCACAGTGGGCGTCGGGGTACCGCTTCCGCAGCGCCGCGAGGATCCGCGCGGCCCGGCGCACGTCCGCGTCGCTCCGTTCCGGAAGATCGAAGTCGGACTTGCGACGCGGACCGCCCACCGGTGGGGACTTCCTCATCGTGAAGCGCTCCGGGGCGGGGTGGAACCGGCGCCGCTGACGACGACGGTGAGCAGGACGGCGCCGAGGATCAGGGACATGCCCCGCTCCGCGGACCGGTGCCACGGATCGAAGGCGGCATAGGCGGCGGTCGCCGCGCCCCGGTCACCGGCGTCGACCGCCGAACGCCACGTCTCGAGCGTGGATTCGACCGAGGGCGAGATGAAGAGGAGGTACCACGAAAGCGTCGCGACGGCGAGGATCATCGTCGTCGTGGCGAGCCGTCGGGCGATCGACTTCGGGCGACCGACGGGCGCGCCGCGGCGGACGGCGAGGAGCACGACCCCGATCACGGCGCAGCCCAGCTGGACCCGGTCGGACGCCTGGAACACGGGATGGGTGACGTAACCGGCGATGAAACGGCCGGCCCCCTCGGTGTCCTCGGCGAAGAACGGTTCGATGCGATCCGTTCGGACCTCCATCGCGGGAAGGCTGGTGAACGCGCTCATGGCGGTCGCGGCCGGTGCGATGATCGCCGCGGTCCAGGCCACCAGCGTCAACCACCAGACCACGGTCGCGAGCGTCGACATCATTCCGGGTGACTTCAAGCGTGGTCTCCATCGTCATGACGGGGCGGGTGGATCGGGGTGGCGGCGGCGGACCAGCTCGTGGCATCGGTCCAGCGTTCCTGCTTCCAGATGGGGGTCTCGCGCTTCAGTCGATCGATCGCTTCGCGGCAGCCTCGGAAGGCCGCGTCGCGGTGGCCGGCGATCGCCACGATCTCGACGCTGATCTCGCCGATCGACACCGGTCCCGACGCGTGGCGGATCGACAGCGCGGTCAGACCGAAGGTCGCCATGATCTCATCGGCGATGGTGCTCAGACTCCGGGTCGCCAGAGTGGGATGGACCTCGTAGTCGAGGGCGATCAGGGCGCCTCGTTCGGGATGGATCTCCGGTCGGGTGCGACCTCGGAAGACGCATTCGCCGCCGATCGCCTCGTCGGTCCGTTGCAGCGCATCGGGATCGGACGGGGTCAGGCCGCCGGGTTCGATGGCGACGTGCACGCCTTCCGACGGACTCGAGGATTCGGAGAAGGACCGGCTCATTTCGGAATCGTAGACGACCCGCCGCGATATCGTGGGGTGATGACCGGTACCGACGATTCCCGAGCCCGATGGGGCCTCACCCTCGCACCGCTGGCGGCCGATCCTCGCGCCGGACTCCGGGTGGTCGCCGGGATGGGCGTGCCGGGGGTGCAGATCTCCGCCGGGCAGGCGGGCACCCGACCCCGGGAACTCGATGGTTCCGGGCGACGCGATATCCTCGTCGCGGTGAGGCGCCTCGAACTCGAGGTGGTGGGGGTGGATGCGTGGCTGGACCCGGCGACGCTGCTCGAGCCCGAGCGGGTCGATGCCGCGGTGTCGGCGACGCTCGAAGCGGTTCAACTGGCCCACGATCTCGGTCGGGTGCCGGTCTCCACGCGGCTTCCGGAGGAGGGTGGAGAATCCGCGATCGAAGCGATCCTCGCCCGCGCGTCGAAGCTCGGCGTCCGGCTCGTCGATCATGGCGTGCCGCCGCGCGGTCGTGACGTGCGAACGCTGGAGGCGGGACGCGAGTCCGGGGGACTTCTTCTTCCCGATCCGGTGGAGACCTCCGTCCAGCCGTCGACCCCCGTGGGTTCCCGGGCGATCGACGGGCTCGGAATCGGGATCGATCCTCCGGCCTGGTTGGTCGGGGGACTCGATTGCATCGATGCCGCGGCCCGCGGCGTGTCGGCGATCAGGCTGGCGGACCTGTCCCGCGACGGCATGCGGATTCCAGTGGGGGATCCGGACGGCCGCATCGACGGCGTCGCCCTCGTGGTGACGGCGCGGACCGGGGGATTCGAGGGCATGCCGGTGATCGACGCCCGCCGATGGCCGGATCCGGTGACGGGGGTCCGGCGCACGCTCGCCACCCTCGCCCGCGTCTGATCGCGGGCGGCGCGGTCACCGCCGAACTTCGTGGATCGCATGTCGCAGGAGCGGGATCACCAGTTCTCCCGTGGCGGTTTCGACGGCGTGCACCGATCCCGGCATCGAGAAGACGAGGAGGCCGCCGCCGACATCGCGACGGATCACGCCGGCGGTGGCCCGGCTGAGCAGACCGGCCACGCCGATCGCGTCGACGCTGAGAGCGCGGAAGCGTTCGCCGTAGCCGTCGAGCTCGACGTCGATCAGATCCCGCACCACCTCGACCGTCCCGTCCCGGGGTGCGATGCCCGTCCCACCGGTGATCGCGATCGCGTCGACGCGGGGATCGGCGAGCGCGGCTTCGATCGCGGTCCGGACCCGAACGGGATCGTCGGGTACGAGATTCCGGTCGAGCACGGTGAGCCCGTCCGCCACCAGCAGTGCCTCCAGCCGATCGCCACCGCGATCCGTCGCCCGCGTTCGCGTATCGCTCACGGTGAGCACGTGGAGTCGGGGCGGGTCGGATGCCGCCCGGCGGTTCGCAGCCGATTCGTGGGATTCAACGCTCATCGGGATCCGATCGGCGGGAGAGTGGGGTGTGAGAGCGGGGTGGAGCGCGGGGTGGGACTCGAGACGACCGGCTCGCGTGGCCGGAGCGGTGTCCGGGACGTGCAGGCGGTCGGCGTCCACGGTAGCGTGGCCTCGTCACATGAGCATCATCGGACATGGCATCGACCTCGTGGAAATCGATCGCATCGAACGGATGCGGGTCGATCATGGTCCTACGTTCCTCGATCGTTGTTTCACCGCCGGAGAACAGGCGTATGCGGAGTCCGCCCCCCGAGTACGGGCGGAGCGGTACGCGGCTCGGTTCGCCGCGAAGGAAGCCATTCTCAAGGCGTTCGGAACCGGTCTCCGCGAGGGAATCGCGTGGACGGACATGGACGTCGTGCGCAACGATCTCGGAGCCCCGTCGATCGTCCTGTCCGGCGAGGCCGCCGAATTCGCGGCGACGCTCGGAATCACGTCCTGGATGATCTCGATCTCCCACACCGCCGAACTCGCGATGGCCAGCGTCATCGCGGTCGGGACACCGCCGGCGACGGTCGGCGACGGCGCGAAGGGATGACGCACCGATGATGAAGCGAAGCGGTCCAACCCTCTACGAAGCGATGTCCCAGTCGCCCGCCGCGCCGCGGGCGACGCCGGGACGCCGGCCTCGAAATCCGGACTCGGAGCGACCGGCGGCCGCCACGCTGCTGACCCCGGGGCGATCCATCCGGCTTCCCGTCGGATTCGCGTGGGTGGGGGTCGTGCTCGTGGCCGGATTGATGATCGGGGCGTATCTGGTCGGGTTCAGCCGCGGCGAGCGTGCCGCGGAGGCGTCCGCCGCGACCGTCGATGCCGCTCGCCTGGAGGCGCTGCAGGAGGCGGGGCGGGTCCGAGAGCCCGTCTCAGCCCCGCCGAAGCCGCCCGCAGGGGCCTCCAGCGACGCGGACCCACGGATGCCGGGGCTGAACTACTGGGTCGTGATGCGGCCGAGGCAGGACCGGGCGGAGGAAGTCGCCGGCTTCATCCGGGCACGGGGCCTTGACGCGATCGTCGTCAAGAGCGACACTGGTGGACTTCCCAAAGTCATCGTCCTGCCGGGTTTCCGCCCGGGGGAACGGTCGACGCCCGGGGTCGAGTCGCTGATGACCGACCTCAAGCGGATCGGCCGGGAGTTCGGGAAGGCCTCGGGTCGCACCAGCGACAACTTCGACAGTCTCTATCCCGAAACGTACCGGCCTCCGGCCGGATGAACCAGACCACCGACCGACCCCGGTCCCAGCCTCGAGACGAACCATGAGCCTTCACAGCAGCCTCAAGACCAAGTCGGGTGCCCTCAACCAGCATCGAAACGTCCTGACCCGTGCCGAGCGCATCGAGAAGCTGCAGGACAAGAACAAGTTCGTCAGCGGTGAAAGCTCCCCGCTCGGGATCCCGAAGGTCCGGAGCATCAAGGTGGCCGCCGCCAAGAAGAAGCCGACCAAGGGTCCGGACGCGGCGGCCGAGAACGGCGACGACTGATTCGCCCCGCCGCCGGCGGATGCCGCGGCCGCTCGTCGATCCCGTATTCGATCATTAGAACCCCGCGGTGGCATGCCGCGGGGTTCTTCATTGACCGCGGCCCGATCCGCCGGATGGAAGCCCGACCTTGTCCAACACCGATCCCGTCATCGATCCCACCTCCCGCCTCAGCCGTCGCACGCTCGCGATGGACGCCTCTGGCATCCGGCGTGCCTTCGAGCTCGGGGCGACGCTCGAGAACCCGATCAATCTCTCGATCGGCCAGCCCGACTTCCCGGTGCCCGCCGCCATGACGGCGGCGGCGACCGCCGCCATCCAGGAGGACCGGAACGGCTACACCGTGACGCAGGGCATTCCCGAACTGCACGAGTCGATCCGACGTCATCTCGCCCACGATCTCGGATGGTCGCGGGACGGGGACGAGTATTCGACGATCGTCACGAGCGGTACGAGCGGCGGACTGCTGCTCGCGAGCCTGGCCCTGCTGGACGAGGGTGATGAAGCGATCATTCCGGATCCCTGGTTCGTGCTGTATCCGCAGCTCGGGCATCTCACCGGCGCGACGATGGTGGCGTGCGACACCTATCCCGACTTCCGGATGACGGCCGCCCGCGTCGAACCGTTGATCTCGGATCGGACGAAGTTCATCCTGGTCAACAGCCCCGGCAATCCATCCGGCGTGGTGCTGACGGACGACGAGATGCGGGACCTCGCCGACCTCTGTCGCGACCGCGGGGTCCAGCTGGTGACGGACGAGATCTACGACGAATTCGTGTTCGCGGATTCGATGCGACCGGACGGAACCTGTCCGTCGCCGGCGCGGTTCGATCACCAGGCGTTGGTGATTCGAGGCTTCGGGAAGACCTATGGCTGCACGGGATGGCGTCTCGGATACGCCGCGGGGCCGACCTGGCTCGTCGAACAGATGCGGAAGCTCCAGCAGTTCACCTACGTCTGCGCGCCGAGCCCGCTGCAGTGGGGGGTGATCGAGGCCTTCGACATCGACAACACCGACCAGGTCGCCCGCTACGCGGAGCGGTGCGAACTGGTGATGGAGGCGCTTTCCCCGCATGTCGACGTGGTGCGACCCGGTGGCGCGTTCTACGCGTTCTTCGAGGTCCCACCGGCGCTGGGGATGACCGCCACCGAATTCATGGAGCGGGCGGTCGAGCGTCGAGTGCTGCTCGTTCCCGGCGGGGTCTTCTCGGGTCGTGACACCCACGTGCGACTCAGCTTCGCCGTCGACGAGAAGGTCCTTCGGGAGGGGTTGGCGATTCTCGTCGACCTGCTTCAGGGCGGCTGAATCGAGCGACGTCGAATCGCAAAAAACGACGCAGGCCGGAGGCGTGACCTCCGGCCTGCGTGTCTTGATTCCTGACGAGTGATCAGTCGATCACTTGCTGATGTTCTCGGCGGCCTGGCCGGACACGTTGGACATGCCGCTCTCGCCGTCCTGACCGGGCATCGCGTCGGGGTCGATCTTCGGCTGGTTGGCGGGCTGCTTGCGAGGCGTGACTTCGACGACCTCGTCGCCGCCGTCGCAGCCGAGGAGGCCGACGGTGAGGGTTGAGGCGGCGAGCAGAAGAGTGCAGCGGAGTGTGGTGTTCATGGGTGTTTCCCTCGTTGAATTGAAGGAGTCGGGGGCGACTCCGAATCGAATGGACTCTGGAAGCGTCGGAATCGGCGCTCCGGCCGACGCGCTTGCGCCGGGTCCGTGTATTGGATCCGATCCACCCTACGGTGGTCAAGGCCGATCGGGTGCGGGCTGCGGTCCAAATTCGAGCATCCGGCCGCGTGGGGCGAGCCGACGCCACTGGGTGTGATACGCCCGGTCGTTGTCCGCGACCTCGACTTGAACCCCCTTCAGGGCGTCGGGGCGGACATTCGGGAGACGGACCCGGAATCCCCGTCGCGTGGGATCGGGGCCGGTCCGGTCCGAATCGGCCCGCCGGACCGCCGCGGGCCAGTCGTTCACGATTCCCCCCTTCGGATCGAATTCGAGGAGGCGGTCGGGGCTTGCCGGTTCGAAGAGGAAGGCCCGGGGCCCATCGACGGTTCGAATCGTGACGACGACGAGATCGCCATGAGGATTGCGGCGATCGCGGATCGTGGTCTGCGGTGATGCGTCGTCGTCGGCGAATCGATCGTCGGCGATCTCCAGATCGATGATCACATCCCCCGAATCCTCGTCGGTGGAGGTCGTCAGGAAACCGAGCGGTTCGATCGTCTCGTACACGGAGTGGGCCCAGCCCGCGATGGGCCATCGAGGTCGGCCGTCGCCCACCTCGGGATCCCGTCGGTCGATCGTGATTCGTCGTGAGAGTTGCAGCGGAACCCTTCGATCCTGATCGTCGGTGAAGGTCGCGGTGACCTCGAACTCCGGCGGCAGCGGCGGCGCGTCGACCTGCGGCGCGGTCACCGGAATCCGGAAGGACCGACGTTCGCCCGGCTCGAGGGTGACCGGTTCGGGAAGGTCGATCGTGAACGGTGTCTCGAGGTCGGTGAGCACTCGATTCTCGAAACGGACCGGGGTTCGACTCAGGAATTCGTGGCCGTCGACCAGCCACGGTTCGGCGGGGCCTGCCGGTGCGAAGGCGAAGGTGACCGGTCGATCGATGGGATTCCGGATGCCGATCTCGATCTCGTCGGCGACGCGGTCCCGCCAGGGATCCGCGACGGATCCGTCGACGCTGACGACGTCGGCGCGACGCTTCAGTGCGTACGCTCGATCCTGGTCGGCCCGGAGCACGAAGTCGTCGGGAAGCACCACGCCGACGGGGAGGTGGCGCAGGTGCACCTCGTCGCCCGGCCCGAGATCGAGCAGCGTCAGGTGGTCGAACTGACCGGTGAGCGGGTGCTGGTCGATTCCACCGCCGCAGACGCCGAGGAGGTGGTATTCGACCCCGTCCCGATCGGCGTCGCGGTGGAGGGCGTGGAAATGACCCGCGATCACGGCGTCGACGCCGTGCTCGACGAGGAGCGGATGCACCCGGTCGTTCCAGTTCACGCCGCGCTGTCGCCAGAGCGGACGATGCATGAGCAGCACGATCGGCTCGTCGGGCGCGGCCTCGGCGAGCACGCCGGCGAGCCAGTCGATCTGTGCATCGGAGATGTCGACGTCTCCACCGTCGAGGTTCTCGTCGCTGAAGAGCACGACGACGGTGCCGTGGTCGAGTCGGACCGCGTAGTGCAACGGCCCGAAGCGGGCGCGATAGCGATCGGCGAATCGATCGTCGGATGCATCCCGACTTCCGGAGATCACATCGTGGTTTCCGGCGGTCGGCCAGAAGTCGGCGTCGAGGGGATCGATGATCCGAAGGAAGTCGTCGACCTCGCGGTCGTAGTCCGCGAGATCCCGCTTGTAACCCTGGACCAGATCACCGACGCAGAAGACCGCGTCGGGGCGGAGCAGCGCGAGATCCTGCACGGCACGTTGGAGCCGATCGAGACCTCGATCGTCGCCCGTGGTGCGATCGGGCAGGATCGCGAGAAGCGTTCGATCTCGATTCGCCGAGCCGTCGACGAGTTGTCCATCGCGGGCCCGACCGGCTTCGTCGAGATCGAATCGTCCGGACTCGAGCACCTGATTGCGGACGAGATCGGGTTGGACGGCGGGCGGGTCGTCCGGGAGGTGGGGGTTCGAACACAGGACGAGCGGGATGATCAGCTGCAGCGGCATCAAGGTCATGGCGTCTCCGACGGGCCATTGTGCGGGAATCGATCACGCCGCGCGCGGCGGGATGCCCGACCGCTCGAACTCACCGGCCTGGCACACGGGCCGTGGCATCGGTCGGGAAGAGAATTACGCGAGGGCAAAAACGACGTCGCCCCGTGGATCGCAAGCGATCGGGGGCGACGTAGCGGAGGGGAGAAAGACAAGTGAAGGTGGATCAAACGACCAAAAGGTCGTGAATCCACAGGTCAAGATACTGCGGAACCGCGGCGACGGTTCGCAGCGTGCGTCGATTTTCCTCGGAAAATGGATTCTTCGATCAGTGGAGCCGGGGGTTATCGGCTCATCATTGGCCCCGCTCGATGGGGGTGGCATCCCCGTGCACGATGGTTTCGAGCATCTTCGCCCACCGGGGCGCGACCCGAGACACGAGGGAATCGACCGCCGCCGCCCTGGACGCCGCTTCAAGGCCGGCGTCCCGACCGCGATCGATCGCCGCTCGCCACGCGTTTGGTTGCCGCGACTCCGCGGCCGAGAGCACGATGGCGTCGGTGGAGGGTCGACGATCGCTTCGATCCGGATCCTCGACCGCGACCGGGACGGCGCCGCCGTACATGGCCTGCCGCTCGATGCTTCGGACCGGCTGGCCTGTTTCGGGAAGAAGGACGAGCGCGGCATCGGCGAGCAGGGCCCGAAGCCGATCCGCGTCGTCGAACGCCGTCACTCTGGAGAGCAGTTCGCGTTGGCGAAGGTGCGACCAGATCCGGCCGTCCGTTCGACGATCTCCCAGTTCGATGGCGACGTGTTCGAGGCCGCCGGGGAGCTGGTCACGACCGGCGAGGCCGTCGATCATCGCGGTCCAGGTCGCGACGTCTCCGACCGGCCCGAGGATCACGCCGAGGTTGCGTGGGCCGCTCGGAAGCGGGAGGGTTCGAGGCACGGGGACCGGAAGACTGGTGCACCGGTCGTCACCGAACCGACGGGCCGCGAGGGTGCGGAGTCCGTCCGTCGCCGCGACCACCGTGATGCCGGGCTCACGCGGAACCGCCCGGATCTCATCGCGGCTGCGGACCTCGACGACGAGCGGGCGTTCGAGGCGACGCGCGAGTCGGGCGGCGAAGCCGATGCCGCCGGTACCGACGGCGACCACCACGTCGAGCTGATCCATCCCGGCTTCGGTGAAGGCGTCGAGCGTCGCGTCGATCGCACGCTCCCGGATCCAGAAAGGAAGCCTGATCGGGAGGGTGATCGTCGGGATCGGCGCGTCCCGATCGTCGATCGCGTGGTGCGGGTCGCCATCGAGGGCGAGGAGGGCGCGGGTGCCTTCGGCGGCGAGTCCGACGGCGAGTCGGGCGAACGCGGCGTGCTCGTGGTGGACCCGGGGCGCGTCGAGGATGAAGGCAACGCGAAGCGTCATGCCGATCCGGCCTCGGCCGCCGTGTCGAACGCCGCTCGGATCGCGGGTGGAATCCGCATCGGCCTCCTCGTCTCGAGATTCACCAGGGCCCATCTCGTGGTCGCCGAACAGATCACCCGTCCATCGACCGGTCGAACCACGAGCGTCGCCCGGCGGACGGTGGTCCGCGTGCCGTCGACGATCCACGTCGCCGCGAGGATCTCGTCGCCGGCGAAGGCCTCGCCCCGGTAGTCGATCTCGTGTCGGGCCACGAACCACATCGAGCCTTCACGGAGATGTCGTTCGCGGGTGAATCCCGCCGCATCGGTCGCCATCTCCGCGAGTCGGTCGACCCATCGGACGTACTCGACGTTGTTCACGTGCGGCACGCCGTCGCTGACGCCCTCGGCGGGAACCGTCATCTCCGCCCAGAACGCGATCCCCGCCGGGACGGACAGGTCCTCCGGCGCACGTCCGGTGAAGGGTCGGAATGGGACGGTGGTGCCACTCATGATCACGTCGATCCTTCGGTGTCGGGTTCGATGCTCCGGAGGTAGCTCCAGGCGTAGATTCCCGACGAGTGCCCGTCGCTGAACCGGATCCGGATCGCGTAGTTGCCCACGGGCTCGATTCCCTCCGCCCGGAGCGGGCCGGCGTCACCGCCCGACGGCAGCACCGCCAGGGGATTCCGGTCGAGTTCCTTCCGCAGTTCCCGAGCGTCCGCGGAGGGGCTCATCCGGCGGAGCCAGCCCACGGGGTAGAAGACGGTCCGTCCTTCGGGCCACTCGATCGTGAGGCCTCGGGCTCGGTCCAGATGGAGGTGTCGGGGAGGTGGATCCACGGCCATGACATGATGGTATGCGGAGATGTCCGCGGTGTCGGATCGGCGACGGCCGTAGAATCCGGGGATGCACACCACCACACCCACGACGACCGCCGGCGAACGGCTTGCGGCCAGACTCGAAGACGCCGCGCCGGTCTGCGTCGGGCTCGATCCCGTGGCCGCCCGGCTGCCTGCCGTAATCGACGGTTCCGATCCCGTGGACGCGATCGAGCGATTCTCGAACGGCGTTCTCGACGCGGTGGCCGGGGTCGTGCCCTGCGTCAAGATCCAGGCGGCGTGCTTCGAACGCTACGGCCACCTCGGGGTGGCGGCGATGGAACGGGTGATCACTCGGGCCAGCGATGCCGGATTCGTGGTCGTCTTCGATGCGAAACGCGGCGACATCGGCATCTCGGCGACGCACTACGCGGTCGGGGCCGCCGCGACCGGTGCCGACTGGATCACGTTGAACGGCTATCTCGGGGAGGACGGCATCACGCCGTTCCTCGAAGCGGGGCTCGGCGTCTTCGTGCTCGTACGGACGTCGAATCCCTCGGGTGACGAGATCCAGGCGCCGGCCTGCGGCGAAGGGACGGTCGCCGGACTGGTGGCCGGCATGGTCGACCGACTCGGTCACGCGAACGGACGAACCGGACCCGCCTCCGTGGGCGCCGTGGTCGGCGCCACCAAGCCGGAGGCCGCCGCGGCACTTCGGGCGAGCATGCCCGACGCACCGTTTCTTCTCCCCGGATACGGCGCACAGGGTGGGGGTGCCGACGGGGTGCGGGCCGCCCTCGATGGTCATGGCGGCGGCGTGCTCGTCACCGCGAGCCGTTCGATCATCCATGCCTTCGTCGACCGGCCGGGTGACTGGAAGACCGCCGTCCACGCCGCCGCGGTCGACTTCGCGGGCGAGATTCGTGGCATCGTGGACGACGCCACGGAGGGTGCGGACTGATGCTTCGATATTCCCCGATCCTCCTGCTGGTCATCCTGCTGGCCGGTCCGTTCCTGCTCGAGCCGAAGGGCGAGGCCGTGGATCCGGATGCGCCGAGGCTGGTCATCGTCACGCCGCACAACGAGCAGATCCGCTGGGAGTTCAAGCACGGCTTCGAGAAGTGGTACGAGGCGACCTACGACTCGCCGGTGCAGGTGGTCTGGAGCACCCCCGGCGGTACCAGCGAGATTCGAAAACTCCTGATCTCCGAATACTCGGCCGCCCTCGACGGCGGAATCGAGCCGGGTGGCAACGCCGACCTTCTCTGGGGTGGCGGCAGCTACGAGTTCACGCAGCTCTCGAAGCCGCTTGAAGTCAAGGTCGACGGCGAGGTACGCGAGACGACGGTGCTCTCGAAGCTCGACGACGTGACCGACCAGTGGCTCACGTCCGTCTACGGGGACGGGGAGATCGCCGGGGAGCCGCTCTTCGACCCGGGACACCGCTGGTTCGGCACCGCGGTCTCGAGTTTCGGAATCGTCTTCAACCGACACGTGCTCGAACAGCTCGGCGTGAAGACGCCTCGGACCTGGCAGGACCTCGCGGTTCCGCAGTACGAGGGTTGGATCACGATGGTCGATCCCGGCATGAGCGGATCGGTGACGACCGCCTTCGAGGCGATCCTGCAGCGGCGTGGCTGGGACGAGGGCTGGCGGATCCTTCGACGGCTCGCCGCCAACGCCCGCTCCTTCGCGGGCAGCAGCACCAAGGGACCGATCGAAGTCGCCGCGGGCGAGACCGCCGCGGCGGTGTGCATCGACTTCTACGGACGGTACGAGGCGCAGCGGACCCAGGACGCGGCGGTCCGCGCCGGACTGGCCGGGGTCGACGCGGTCGGGCGGGTGGGATACGTCGATCCGCCCGGCGAGACCGTCATCGATCCGGATCCCATCGCCGTGCTCACCGGCGCGCCGAACCGGGAACTCGCCCGTCGGTTCATCGACTACGTGCTCAGCGAGGATGGCCAGGCGCTCTGGCAGTTCCCGGTCACCGAGACGGGGCGGGGGCCCCGGCAGTTCGAACTTCGAAGACTTCCGATCCGACGATCGATGTACGACGCGGACTTCGAGCGATTCGTCGACCAGGTCGACCCATGGTCGATCGCCACGGCGGTCGAGCAACCCAACCGCGCGATGCGGGCGTTCATCGCACCGCTGTTCCGCGCGATGGCGCTCGACCAGGCGGAGCTCCTCGAGACGGCGTGGCGGACCATCACCAGCCATCCCGCCTACCCGACCGATCCGACGGGGCTCGTCACCGCCGCGGACGTCGACGATCCGGACCTCCGACGGATGCTCGAGGAGTTCGACTCCTTCCCCGTCATTCCCGGGCCCGACGACACGTCCTACGACCTCGCCGATTCCGCCACGCTCGACACCGTCAAGAAGGGCTGGTTGCGACGAGGCTGGGCGGACGACGAGCTCTGGCCGTCGGAAGGGGATCCCACCGAGATCCTCCGCCGCATCGCCCGGGCGCACTTCCGATCCGCGTACCGGTCGATCATCCAGTCGAAGGGTGCCTCCGGATGAGCTCGTCCCGAGGGCCACGGACCGCCCGGACCAAGGTCGTCGCGACGGTCGGGCCGGCCTGCGATTCCGTCGAGGGCCTCGAGGCCATCGTCGCCGCCGGGGCCGACGTGCTCCGACTCAACCTCAGTCACGGGACGCTCGAAACGCATCAGGCGACGCTTTCCCGGATCAGATCGCTCGAAGACCGCCTCGATCGGCCCATCGCGGTCATGGCGGATCTCCCGGGCCCGAAGATCCGGCTGGGGACCCGCGTCGCGGAAGCACTGTTGACGGGGGCCGAGGTGGTGTTGCGGGGGACCGACGAAGCGTCGGGTTCCTCCGAGTCGTCGGACGCATCGATCACGATCGACGCGGACGGCGTGCTGGATTGCATCGAGATCGGCGACCGGGTCATGCTCGACGACGGGAACATCCGGCTTCGAGCCGTCGCGGTCGATGC
>JAQWJM010000157.1:0-2559 GCA_029248335.1 Phycisphaerales bacterium | reverse complement strand
CGATCGCTTCGGTGGATTCGAACGTCGTCGCGGAGGCCGGTGGGCATCTCGATGAAGTCGAACTCACCGACGATCGAATCGGAGATGAGCACGACGAAGATCCCCGATGCGAGCCGCCGTTGATCGGCGACGCGAAGCTCGAGCACCCCGGCGAGGGTCGATTCACCGCCGACGACCATCAGGTCGTGATCAAGGATCGGCGCGTCGCCGTCGATCTCGATGACCAGTCTCGCGTCCGCTTCCTGGCGATATCCCGTCTCCGAGACGATCAGACCATCGTGGTCCGCCGCCACCAACAGGTCACGATTCACGAGGCGAGGGTCCGTCTGGATCTCGAACTCATCGACCGCATCGCCTTGATTCCGGTCACGATCCTCGGTCGCGACGGATCTCGCGAATCCGGATGACCAGTACGTCAGGAGCAGACCCATGTCGGCGCCATCGACGACTCCATCGCCGTTGAGGTCCGCCGGACAACCCGGACACGGGCCCCAGGAGACGAGCATGAGACCCATGTCGGCACCATTGACCAGTCCGTCGCCGTTGAGATCTCCCGGCGTGTTCTCATTTGGAACGACGCCGATGATCTCGACATCGTCGATGTTCCATCCGCAGTAGACGACCGAACCATCCGTGGTCCCCATCACCCATCGAATGCGAACGTCCGATCGACCATCGGCGATGGCGGAGACGTCGTACTCCACCTCCACCCACTGGGAGTCGCTCGAACTTCCCCCCGAGTGTTCCCAGACCGACACGAACGGACCATCACCAACCGAAATCTGGATCGCGGCTTGATCGTAGTTCGCGCTTTCCACGCCGAGCCATCGCTGGAATCGCAACGTGGTTCCCGTGATGTTCGAACAGTCGATCGGCGTCGTGGTGAGATTGATCTCCGGGATACCGTTCTCATAGTCCCCGTTCAGGTTGTAGCCGTACACGGACGCTCCAGTCGCACCGGAGGTCGGGTCCGGCGAACCCCACGCACCACCCTGACCGGTCGGTTGTCCGAAGGCCCAGTCACCTTCCGTCACCCAACCCGGATCGACGTCCAGGTCGAATCGATGCACGACTTGAGGACCGGAGCTGACGACGACGGTCACGACCGCCGGCTCCGAGGGGCCGCCTTCCGGAGGTGTTCCGCCATCATCCGCGTGATACACGAACTCCGCGACGCCTTCCCAGGCATCGCTTGATTCCATTCGAAGGTGCGGACCGGAACCGAAGACCACGTGCGGAACCGTGGTGATCAACGCGCCCGTCGCGAGATCGCGAAGGTCCCGCTGCGGCAGGGAGTCGACGCTGAAGGTCAACGCCTCCACCGGTCCGTCGTCGCTCGCGGAGAGGGTGATCTCCACGGAATCGCCGACGCCCATCTCGAAGGAAAGATCGTTTGCGACCGGCGGACGGGGAAGACAACCGCTGCTCGCATCGGAGAAGTTCGCGGGAATGAAGCCCGACTGCACGCCACTTCCATCGGAAAGTCCGACGACCGCATCGGTCACGTCGATCTGCTGCCAACCGATCTCGATCTCGCCCGACGCGTGAAGCACGATCTGGAAGGTGTTCTCGTTCGAGGTGTTGTATTCACTCACACCGACCCAGCTGATCGCGAATCGGGTCCCGAGATCGCGATAAGAGACGGTTCCAGCCGAACTCGGATTGAGGTCGTCGAAGAGCGCCGAAATCCTCGGAAGGCCGAAGTGGCTCCCGAAAGACTCGCCGTACCCCGTGTCCGGCGCACCGAAGGTCAGATATCCGTTGCTCCCCACGTATGCCGATCCCCACGATTCTCCGTAGAAGGGGAATTCAAAGGGAAGCGATACCTGCTCGGATCCATCGTCCGCGAGGGGAATCGACACCCCACCGGTCGGATCCACTGGAAGTGCGGTGGCCGACTCCGCACACGGTGCGAAGACATCCGCGGTCTCGATCCGAACGAATCGGACCATGGTGTACCCGAGATCGAATCCACCGGAAAACTGCTCCGCGAAGTAGTCGATCGCATCGGGCACGGTGAATTCGAAGCACCCCGTCCCGTCCCCGAACTCGCCGACGTTTCCGGCGGCATCGGTGATCGTGATCCTGAAGTAGTAGGTGAAGGTGTCCTCGAGACCGTCGATCACGATGGTCTGGTCGGAGGCCATCGAAGCGCTCGAAGTCTCCTCGACGAGGGAATCGCAGGAGAGACCGTACATCACCGATACCCGAACGGGTTCGTCGGATACCACTCGAATCGCGGCGGAGTCCGCGCCGAATTCGACGGTCTCGACCGATGCCGGCGGCTCAATCGTCCCGTCGACGACCGCGGTGTCGACCAACACGACGTCGGTGCCACCGCCTGCGTCGTTGGCGTCGCGATACCGGACATGGATCGCCGAGCCATCGACTGCATACAGACCGAACCCATCGGGATCGGAGGTCAGTTCGACGGAGCCGATGAAATTCGCCGCCGCGGGATCGACCTCGGTCAGCACGGTCTGGAATCCCAGCGGATCGTCGTCGCTCCAGACGTCGACCGCGATGGTGTTGGTGACGTCGTCGTCGGTGTTGAGATCA
>JAQWJM010000155.1:0-2755 GCA_029248335.1 Phycisphaerales bacterium | reverse complement strand
CTCATGGATGATCGGAAGCGTCACCGTCGCCGGTGTCTCGCCGAGACTTCCCGCGGCCACGACCGAGATCGACATCACGCCGCCTCGGCGACTGAGATCGACGTTGATGGTGTCGCCGCGATTCAGGCGGAGATCCTCGACCTGACCGACGTACCAGGTGTTCCCGCCGGCGATCGATTCGATCAGGATCGATCCGTTGTTGATGTCCGAACGGAGCGTGAGGAACCTACCCGGCCCGAACTCGAAGGTGCAGAGGGGCATCGACTCCACGCGGGTGCCGATCGAGTAGTCGAGTCCGTCGGAGGGAATCTGGAGTTCGGCGCCCACCCGCCAGCGACCGCCCCGGATTCCGAGCGGCTGGGCGACCCGGGTCGAGGGCACGACGCCGCCCGGAACCGCCTCGAGCGGCCAGCTCGGCATGCCTCGTCCTTCCGAAAGACTCCGGAACACGAGGAGGAAATCCACGATGGCGAACTCGCCGCCGACCGGATTCGAGATGGCGATCATGCTGGACGCGGTGTCGTCGATGGTGAAACTCCACGCGTCGACGTGGTTCCACGCACCGGTGGACACGATGGAGTGCGTTCGATCGTTCACGTACTGGCCCCGGGTCACCCTCGTGAGGAGTCGGAGTTTTCCGCTCAGAAGGTTGCACACCTGGAGGTGGACCGCGGTGGACGTGGCTTCGCCGGGCCCGTCCTTGCGGTCCCTCGGATCGACGACCAGCGCGGTGAGCAGACGCCCCGCCCCCACCGGAGTGCCGGACACCCGGTAGCACACCGCGTCGGGCGCCAGTCCACCGATCAGTTCATCGGGCATTTCGTCGCGATCCAGCCGCTTCACGACGACCCCCGTCGACGGCACGACGTAGTTGGGGGTCCGATGCGTGCCGTCCTCGGCGCGGAGGAGATCGATCGAACGGGGCCGTGCGAGCAGGCCGGCCTGGACGCGGTCCTTGCTCGGCACCGCGGCGGCGAAGATTCCTCGGCGGCCGAGGTTCTTGTACCGATGGACCCGAACACCGCCGTCGAGCAGGAAGGGCACCGCGTATTGCTCCACGTCCTCCGGGAGCCGGGCGACGGTGGCGAAGTTCTCCCCATCGTTGCTCAGAAGCACCCGGCTGTAGGTGTCGTGACCACTCGGATCGAGGACCTGCCGGGCGATGACCGGTCCGTTCACTTCCGGAGCCTTGCGGTGCATCCAGGAGACCGTGTTTCCAGACAGACCGTTCGTGAGCGTCGCCGGCTGCACACCGCTCAACTCCTCGAACGTCGGCGGTCCCTGCACTTCGGCGGGAACGTCCAGGCCGAAGATTCCGCCGGCCACGTTGTCTCCACCACACAGCAGTCGATCCGGTGCGTTCCCGGGACAGCAGCTCCAGAACTGATTGCAGGTGACCTGCGTGAACGCGTCGGGGAGAACACCCTGCCACCTCGGAATCACCGTCCAGTTCGCGGGGTCGTCGTACTCGTCCCAGTCCGAGCACTGCGCCAGCACGACCCGGCTCTTCACGCCGTCGCCGACGGCGATGACCACGCCGTTGGGCGTCCAGCCCGCGACGTGGAAGTGCTCGCCTTCGCTCTCCCAGCGTGAATGGACCTCGATCAGCGGATCGATCTGCCATGCGTCACCGACCGCTTCCCGCCTGACTCGGAAGAGCCCGCACTGTCCACCGGTGGCCTTCTGTGATCCGCGATGGCCCATGTAGTCGACAAGCGGCACGAACGCTTCGGTGAATCCCGCGCCTCGGGCGACCGGGAAGTAGGCCGACATGCTGCTGAGGTATCCGCGCTGGAACAGCGGCGCATCCGGATCGACCGGATCGGGCATGTCCATCCGGTGCGTCCAGTTCCATTCGCCCGCCTCGTCCTCCTGCATCGCCGCGACGGTGACGCCGCGAATGACCCACTCCTCGACTCCGCTCCCGGGTTCGGTCTCCTCGAGGACCGATCGCTGCATGAGGAAGAGCATGCAGCCGGGCAGCATGACACCACTGGCGATCCGGTAGGAATGATCGTCCTTCTGGAACGGCGTGCCGACGAACGCGTCGTTGATCTCCCCGTCGCCGAACGGCCGGCTCATCGAGATCCGCCGGTCGGACGGCCGGCCGGTGTCGGCGGAGTTCCAGATCGACAATTCGAGACGCGCCCGGTCGAAGATCGCGACCCGGGCTGCGGACTCGTCGCGCGAACGACCGGCGAGCACCACCGATGCGACCACCATGAAGTCGTCCTGCTTCCGCCACGGACCCGCGTTCAAGCCGTTCCGGGGGAGATCGAAGAGCGGTTGGTCGGCCGGGACCACTCGCCCTCTCGCCTCGTCCCAGACGTCGACGCCGTGATCGACCTCGAGCGGCGGCAGCGTCGAGACGACACCGTCGTCGTAGATCGCCTCGCGACGCGCCATGTCGTCGTCCGCGAAGGTACGGCCGGTCGTGGAGACCAGACCGAGCAGCAGCATGGCGAGCACCCGGATGTGAACACACTTCTTCAAACCATGTTTCCCTTCGATCCGGAGGAATCATGGGCGCGCCGCGGCCATCCGGCAAATCGCAAGGCCGATTTCCGGCCAAGTGTCGACGGTCGCCACGGAACGTCCGAGAACCATCGGTCGGTTCACCGGCCACCGCCGATGGCGGGCGTTCGAGCCTCCGGGACCGCGTGTGGTCAACGGAGACCGTATTCCTTGAGCTTGCGGTAGAGGGTCCGCTCGCCGATGCCGAGCAGATTGGCCGTCTGTTCCCGGTTCCCACCGG
>JAQWJM010000147.1:0-4071 GCA_029248335.1 Phycisphaerales bacterium | reverse complement strand
CTCCACCGTGCCCCGCTGGTGGGTCCAAGACCGCTGTACGCGAGATCGATTTCCGCCATGGCGAAAGGCGAAAACATCATCGCAGTCGCGAGTGCAATTCCATTCGAAGTCTTCATCTCTTAAATCTCCTTCAACTTTCGTCCTGACGGCGGGAAACCGTCCGAATCCTTAATCAGCCGGGAACTGGCTGAATCTTTGCCTTCTCGGGTGGGAAACCCTTCTGGCGGAACGCTGCAGACACGCGGCGTACGTCCTCAAAGGTACCGGATCGAGATTCCACTTCAAGCAGGAAGTTCCGTTTTTTGAAGGAACTTGTCCTCGCCTTGAATAAAACGTGATTCGGCGCGATGAACGCCGATAAAAATGTTTTTATCGGACGATTTAACTGCAATTGTGATCGCGAAAGCGTTTGTGGACTGGATTTGGGTCACGGTGGGCCGTCTCGAAACGGCCGGTTTCGACGTCCGGCATCGCGTGGTGCGCCGATAAGGCGTTGAATTGCCGGGCCAGGGGCTGATATCTGCTCACCCGAGGTTCGGCACTCTCCATTGCCGGCTCCGCGGATCCTCGCGACGTCGAAATCCCCCGATCGAGGGGTAGACTCGACGCGTGATCGATCGATGCTGCAATCCGGTTCGTCGACTCGCGTCCACATCGCTTTCCACGGCCTTGCTCATGCTGTCCGCGTCGTCCGCGTGGCAGCGTTCGGACGCAGGCGCGGCGGACGCCCTCGCCCTTCCGCAAGTCGACTTCCGCAAGGTGGTTCGTCCGAGCCTCTCACGAGCCTGCTTCGAGTGTCACGGTCCCGACGAGTCCGCCCGTCGCGCGGATCTTCGCCTTGATCGTGCCGATGCGGGGCTCGAACGAGTGATCGTGCCGGGAGATTCGTCGGCGAGTCTTCTTTACAAGCGGCTCGTCACCGCGGATCCCGACGACCGCATGCCACCGCCGGACTCACGGCATCGCCTCGACGCTGACGAGGTCGATGCGATCCGACGTTGGATCGACGACGGCGCGGTTTGGGCGGACCACTGGTCATTCAAGCCGCTGCAGCCGACGTCGCCACCGACTGCAGACGACGATCGACAGGCCCGGGATCCGATCGATGGGTTCATTCAGCGTGGGCTTGAGACGCGTGGGCTTTCGCCCGCCGACGCCGCGGATAGGGAGATGCTTCTCCGACGGGTGACCCTCGACCTCACCGGGCTTCCGCCCACGCTCGAGGCACAGGCCGACTTTCGCGCCGACCCCCGGGCGGACGCGTACGAGCGAGTCGTCGATCGGCTGCTCGATTCCCAGGCCTACGGGGAACGCATGGCGGTCGACTGGCTCGATCTCGCCCGATACGCGGACACCTACGGCTACCAGAGCGACGTCGATCGATCCGTGTGGCCCTACCGGGACTGGGTGATCGAAGCGTTCAATCAGAACCTCCCCTACGACGATTTCGCGGTGTGGCAGCTTGCTGGCGACCTGCTGCCCGAACCGACCCGGGCGCAGCGACTGGCGACCGCGTTCAACCGGCTTCATCGACAGACCAACGAGGGAGGCAGCGTTGAAGAGGAGTTCCGGGTCGAGTACGTGGCGGATCGGGTCCACACCTTCGGAACCACCTTTCTCGGGCTGACGACCGAGTGTGCCCGGTGTCACACCCACAAGTTCGACCCGATCACGCACGACGAGTACTACGGGCTCTTCGCCTTCTTCGACGACATCGACGAGTCCGGGCTGTACTCGCACTTCACCAATGCGACGCCCACCCCCACGCTGCGCCTCGAAACAGCCGAGACGACCAGGCGGATCGCAGCGCTTCGAACGGCCATCACCGCGGCCGAGGCATCGCTCGACGCCGCGACGGCCGATGAGCTCGCCGCGTTCGACGCGTGGTTCGAGACGCGATCGGGCGAGGGCGTCGAGTCACCGGTGATCCCGGGGCTGGTCGGAGACTTTCCGCTGGACGCGATCGTCGACGGTGGACTGCAGAACGAGGTCGATCCAGACCTTTCCGGTCGCGTGGCCGGGGCTCCGGTCGTCGTCGAAGGGGCGATCGACGCCGGGATCCGGCTCGACGGCGAGAACAACCTGCACTTTCCGGGGATCGCGGCGTTCAACCGGTACGACCCGTTCTCCATCGCCCTCTGGATCCGGATCGAACGGATCGCCGACCGGGCGGTGGTCCTGCACCGGTCGCGGGCCTGGACCGACGCGGGAAGCCAGGGGTACCAGTTCCTGCTCGAGGCGGGACGACCGAGCTGGTCGTTGATCCACTTCTGGCCGGGTGACGCGATCTCGATCCGCGGACGGGAGCCGCTTCCCGAAGGCCGATGGATCCAGATCGGGCTCGTCTCCGACGGTTCCTCTCGGGCGGACGGCCTCGGGCTCTTCGTGGATGGATCGCCGGTCGAGGTCGACGTGATTCGCGACCGACTCACGAAGTCCATCACGGGTGGGGCCCCCGGGGCGATGACCATCGGGCAGCGTTTTCGTGATCGCGGATTCAAGGACGGTTCGGTGGATCACCTGCAGGTGTTCGACCGCGTGCTCACGCCGATCGAATGGCGATCCCTCCATCGTGGAGCCGCCTTCGAGGAAACGAAGGATGCCGATCGCGACGAGTGGCTCGCCTACCACCGAGCGACCCGAAATTCCGCCCGGGAGGCGACTCGGGAGCGACTTCGCAAACATCGGCGGGAACTGGCGGCGTTGCTCGACCGGACGCCCGAGATCATGGTGATGGCCGAGTTCGAGCCGCCGCGGGAGGCCCGGGTGCTGGACCGGGGTCGATACGACCGCCCGCTCCACGTCGTCGACCCAGGGGTTCCGGCCAGTCTCGGTGGATTCCCCGACGAGCTCCCCCGAAATCGACTGGGGTTGGCCCGTTGGCTGGTCGACCCCGCGAATCCACTCGCCGCCCGGGTCGCGGTGAACCGGCTCTGGATGATCGCCTTCGGGCGAGGGCTCGTGGCGACGCCCGAGGACTTCGGTGCCCAGGGCGAGCCACCATCGCATCCGGAACTCCTCGACCGGCTGGCGATCGACTTCATCGAGTCGGGGTGGGACGTCAAGGCGATGTTGCGTCGGCTCGTATTGACCGCGACGTACCGGCAGTCGTCCCGCGGATCCGACGCCGCGAAGGCGAGCGATCCCGAGAATCGCTGGTACGCCCGGGGGCCATCCGGCCGGCTGTCCGCGGAGATGATCCGTGATCAGGCGCTCGCCGCGAGCGGGCTGCTGGTTTCGAAGGTGGGGGGGCCGAGCGTGCACCCGTACCAGCCGGCGGGACTCTGGCAGGAGAAGAGCGGGCGGACGTATCCGCAGGGATCCGGCGAGGCGCTTCACCGCCGAAGCATGTACACGTTCTGGAAACGAACCTCGCCGCCGCCCTCGATGATGATCTTCGATTCGGCGAAACGCGAGGTCTGCGTGGCCCGTCGTGATTCGACGTCCACGCCGCTGCAGGCGCTGGTGCTTCTGAACGACGTCCAGTTCATGGAGGCCGCCCGCGTGCTGGCGGAGCGGGTGATCATCGAGCACCCGGAGGATGCGGATGCACCGGGGCGTTCGACCGCTCGGATCGCGGCGGCCTTCCGTCGCCTGACGGGACGGCGGCCACGACCCGATGAAGCGATGCTGCTCGACGAACTGTGGGCGGAGGAGCGTGCCGCCTTCGACGCGGATCCGGAGGCCGCGTTGCTGGTGGCTTCGACGGGCGAATCGCCGACCCATCCCGGGCTCGACGCCGCCGAGGTCGCGACGATGACCATCGTCTGTTCCACCATCATGAACACCGACGCGTCGGTGACCGGAAGGTGAGGAAGGATCGACGCCGTGATTCCACCGTCGTGCCGCGCTTCGAGCCGCCACGACCCGGTCACGGGCGGCCACCTGCGGTCGAGTGCATCGAGTGAGTTCCGCGTCGTCCTGACCGCCCGTTTCAGGAGCGAGGTGTGCACGACGTCGAAGTCGAATCCGTGTTCAGGACGGAGGCGGCCGGCCGATCGGGCCTCGGCCCATGGCTTGAACCTCGCAATCCGGGCGTCCTTCCGCGTCCGGGCCGCCGGACTCGAAGCG
>JAQWJM010000144.1:0-4926 GCA_029248335.1 Phycisphaerales bacterium | reverse complement strand
AGCGAGTCCTCGATCAGCGCCGCCGGCGTCGGGCCGTCCGCGAGCCCGGGATGGTCGGCGAAGAGCTGATGGGGGAAGACGAGGAGGAGTTCGGAGGTGGCCATGATTGCTCGGGATCCTGATCGTGGCCCCGGATCGGGGCCGAGGTCTGCCTCCTGCGCCGATGCGGGTCGAAGGCGGAGACGCACACATGCAGCATCGCCTTCGCCGCAACGCACGACTTCGATTCGCCGGCCCTCCGGGACCGTGAAATCGCCGCACCACGAAATCATGAGGGACGGGCGTTCTCTGGGACGCCCCAGTCGACCCGGTCACCCCGGTGTCTCCGATCTCGGGGAAAAAGCGCGGTCCGGGGGCGTGCTCAGCCGCTCGACGGGGCCCCGGGAAGGTCCAGGATCCCGTCGGCTTCCGCCACCAGCATCACCCCGCGAAGCATCTCCCGCCACTCACCGAAGGCCCAGATGAGCTGGTGTCGGACATGGATCGCCTGCAGTCGGTCCATCGCGTACCGCTGGAGTTTCGGGACCAGTTCCTTCGCGCGAGGGTCACAGTAGTAGACGCGACAGCCGCTCGGCCGCCCCTCCCGCGCGACGCAGAGGCGATCGATGTTCCAGGGGCAGGTTCCCGCTTCGATCGCTTGATCGAGATCCGCATGACCGATCCCACGGCCCGAGGCCGCGGTCAGCAGGAGACACCGGCAGGCCTCGATTCCAGTCGCTTCCAGTCGAATTCGATTCTCGCGGAAGCGGCAGCACTGGCCGCTGGCGAGACAGAGCGGGGCCGCGGCTCGAACCGCTTCCGCGACCTCCTCGTGGATGGCCGCGACCTCCGCGTCGATTTCGGGGTCACGGGCCGCGTCGAACCAGCGTCGCACCTTGGTTGTCGCCTCGATCGAGTACTTCATGCTCAGACTTCACCGGATTCAACGCTAAGACGCCGCCAGGAAGACACTTTCGTGATTCCATGAGGGCCTGACTTTATCCGCCCCGCTTCAGGATACGTTCTCTCGTTCAAGATCAAGGAGGGTAAACGGCGAGTTTTCACGACGCGGCCGACCTGTACGCCTCACGCCTCGCACCCTTTTCGAGCTACCGGCGACCGGAGCACCGATGCAGACCATCCGCATCCCGCCCTCAACCCGAAACAAGAAGGAACCAGGATGAGTCATCTCCAGCAGAAGCCCCCTCTCTCCGCGTACGCCTCCACGTCCAAGGTCGCCCTGGGTGGCGCCCTCGCCGTGGTTCCATTCGCGTCTGCGGACGTCGTGCACTACCAGTTGGACACGACCTCCAGCCTTTCACAGGGCTCGCAGGGAACCATGACGACCGCGGGCAGTGGCCTGCAAACCGAATCAGGGACCAACCTCGACACGTTCCCGGCATCGATGAACTTCAATCGGGACAGCAATGGCCCGAGCGTGCATCGAAAGGGAAGCAACTTCGGCCCGCCGTTGATGCACTTTGATTTCAGGGGAACCGGCGTTTCATACGGTGAGATCCACACCGACGGGAGCAATCAGATCCTCGGGGAAAGCACCATCGCCGATGCGCGAAATGAAGGTGGCTCCATCACGCTCCCTTCCCAGACCGGCCTTTTCTTCCTGGGTTTCCACATCAAGACCAAGCGCAACGACTGGTATGGATTCAGCGCGATCGACCTCGTGAGCAGCACGAAAATGCGCATCGACCAGTGAGCGATTCAGACCAAGGAGGACGGCACCATCACGACCACCCTGCCGTCGACCGGCGATCCGGTCCCGGGCATCGGCGGGATCGCCGCCCTGGCACTCGGCGCCCGCGGCGTTCGCCGATCTCGAAGATGCCTGGCCTGATCGATCAGTTCGCAAAGTCACGCCGCCGTGAACCCACAGATTCGAAGCCGCCGCCAGCGCGGAACGCCGAGGGACTTCGGTGCTCTTACGGTGACCTGGTCCCGCGCTTACCCCAGCACATTCCTGCGGCCGGAATTCGGAATCAAGTCGGCAAACACTTGTTCGCGGAGCGCGGGTCACCTAATTTCTGAACTTCGATTTTTTGGGTGTTTTTCACCCCGAACCAAAACGTCGGCACGGCGTGTCCAACCACCATCCCGAAGAGAAAGACCGATTGATGTCGAATGTGAACAACGCCAAGCGGAACGCCCGTCTTTCGTCGTATGCGATGGTTGCGATCGCAGTTCCCGTGTCATCCGCGGATGTGCTGGACTTCCAGTTGGACCAGACCTTCAGCATCTCGCAGAGCGAGCAGAAGTTCCTGACGCTCGCGGGCAGTGGCCTCGAGCGACCGTCCGGCGGCGGTGCGACGGGCGGTTCCTTCACGGCCAGCCTCTCGTTCAATTGGGCGGGGAGCAGGGTGTACATGGGCTTCGGGCCGCAGAGTTTCTCGCCATACGAAATCGCCCTCAGAACGATGTCCAATGACCTCTACGCCGTGGGAGGCGGACAAGAGATCGGCGAATCGAACACCGGTGCCGGGGCGACCGCCGGGACCATCTACAGTCACGCACAGGGAGTCGGGCCCGGTGTCTTCTACATGGGTCTCCAGATCAGCAATGGCGGCGGTGAAACCTGGTACGGATTTCTGGCAATGGATCGAGTGAGCGCGACGGAGATTCGGATCGACCATTGGTCGATGGAGTCGCAGCAGGGTGAGGCGATCAGCACACCGGTCCCGGGCATCGGCGGGATCGCCGCCCTGGCACTCGGCGCCGGTGGCGTTCGCAGATCTCGAAGACGCCTGATCTGATCGATCGGTTCGCAAAGCCACGCCCCAGCGGAACCGGACTCGGACCCGCCCTCGGCGGCAGGATCCAGAGCCGTGTGCATCATGATGGTCCGATCGGCGGCACGGCCTCGCTGGTTGCGCGACGCCGTGGAGACACGGGACGCTGGTGACGATCGAGAGGCACGGTCGGCTTGCAGGGGTGTTCATGCCTCATGCACGTGGCCGCGCCCTTGGTCGAGCGTTTCATCCTCGACGTCCTTGAACTTCAATGCCGGACATCCGCCTCGAAGATGCCTCTGCGATCCGACGAAGACCGCGATCCTCGAGATCTTCGCCGAACAGATTCATGCCCCCGATTTGTACGAGGCAGCGGAAAAACACTTGTCTTCGCGAGGCGGAAATCTTAAATTACTAAACTCATGCCGGCGATCGCGTCTCTGGAGTACGAGCGCGAGAAGCCCGTGGATTTTCGCCAACCTGAAGAGAAAGAAAGAGTCATGTCGAACATGAATAACGCCAAGCGAAGCGCCCGCCTGTCATCCTACGCAATGGCCGCGGTCGTGGTCCCCGTGTCATCCGCGGACGTGCTCCACAACACGCTCGATCAATCCTTCGACCTCTCCTTGGGCGAGACCGACGTCCTGCAGTTCACGAGTCTGACGGTGACTAAAGGGAGTTTTGACCTTGGACCGTTCTCGATCTCCTTCTCCATCGACTGGACCTCCGCGGGCAGGATGCACCTTGACGCCGTCGGCGGCTGGACTTCCAACATCTCGACTCGCTTCAAGGTCGACTCAAGCGGAGATATCAACACCTACGGGAGCGGCCATACGATCGAGCAGCGCTTCGATTCGAACGGATACCTCGACCGCAACACTGCCGGGGACGGATTCTTGAATCTCCCCTCGGAACTCGGCGTCTTCTACTTCGGTTTCGAGTTGACACGAAAAAGCCAGTCCTGGTTCGGGTTCGTCGCGATCGAGTTGCTGAGCAGTTCGGACTTGAAGATCGATCACTGGGGCATTGAGACGGACTTGAATCAGAGCATCACGACCACGCTGCCGTCGACCGGTGATCCGGTCCCGGGCATCGGCGGGATCGCCGCCCTGGCACTCGGCGCGAGCGGCGTTCGCCGATCTCGAAGACGCCTGATCTGATCGATCGGTTCGGCCCGTCGATCTTCAGGAGGTCGCTCCAAGGACTCCGACTTCGCAGGTCGATGCAACCAGCAACAAGATCGCCCCCGGAGCGCTGCTTCGGGGGCGTCCTTGTTGAATGGGCGATACTGGACTCGAACCAGCGACCTTCCCCGTGTAAAGGGGACGCTCTAGCCAACTGAGCTAAACGCCCGACAGCGAGATGGTACCGGCGACCCTGCGGACGGTCGACGCGGAACCTGCGATCATCCGGAACGATGCCCTCGCCCCTCCACCACGACCGACACCCCGTTTCCGGCCCGGCGGCTGGCCCGGCGGCTGGCCCGGCGCCCTTGGGACCGTTGCTCCTCCTGTCGTTCCTCGCGACCTTCGGCACCGCGGTCCTGTGGAACGGGCTCGGCTTCGTCGCCCGCGACGCCTACGGCTTCGACGAGACCTGGAACCTCCTGCTCGCGATCTCGAACGGCGGGGTCTACGCGATCGCCGCCTTCGCGAGCGCGCCGATCCTTCGCCGCATCGCCCACCGCGTCACGCCCCGGACCGTGGTCGCCGCGGTGTTCCTCCTGCAGGTCGGGATCTGTCCGCTGATCCTCGTTTCGAAGTCGCCGGTCATGCTGTTCGCGGTCTCGGGCGCCATGTCCTTTCTCGCCGCCTTCTTCTGGCCGGTGATCGAGGCGTACGTGTCCGCGGGACGCGAACCGGCGGCGATGCGGAACGCCATCGGCTGGTGGAACACGATCTGGATGTCCGCCCTCGGACTCGCCCTGGTCTCGATGGCCCCGCTGCTCGCGGCCGGCCACGCGACCTGGGCGATCGCGAGCCTCGGCCCGATTAACCTCGCCTGCATCGTGGTGCTGTTCGCCGGCGTACCGGCGCGGATCGCCCGACACGAGGTCCATCACGTGGACCACGTCGCGCCGCCCCGCTACGTCGACCTGCTCGCGAGCAACCGCGCCCTGTTGCCACTGTCCTACGCCCTCATCGGCGCGTTGAGCCCGCTGATGCCCTATCTGCTGGACGACCTCGGTGCCTCACTCTGGTGGCAG
>JAQWJM010000129.1:0-13458 GCA_029248335.1 Phycisphaerales bacterium | reverse complement strand
GGGGACTGCACGACGCCGGCATCGTCGGTGGTGCCGATCACGCCGTCGAGCATCTCGACCGGGGTGTTGCCTTCGACCGAGTACAGCAGGGTCTCGTCGTTCCGGTTCCAGGTGATGGTGACGATCTCGCCGTTCTGGGTTCGGAACTCGATGAAGTCGCTCTGGATGGTGGTCACCCTCGGATCGGCGGGATACGGGCCGAAGTCGGTCCCGGTGCGGATCAGGGTGAGCATGCGGTGCATGACGATCCGGCCGATCGACTGGGTCGACACCTCTTCGGTGGTCGCCTGATAGGCGCGGAAACTCGCATCGAGCGCCGCGAGGGTGGCGGTGAGCAGCGTGGCCGTGATCGCGAGCGCGATCAGGACTTCCACGAGGTTGAAGCCGCGGCGACGAACGCGTCCGCGTCGAAGGGTCGTTTTCATGAGATTCCCTCCCGGTAGCTCGCGGCGACGGGCTCCGCGAGGATCGGCCAGAGGATCCCGTCGGGAAGAACGATGTCCTCGTCGTACTCGAGGAGGATCTCGCCGAAGCCGCTGAAGTCGGGATCGAGGGGATCCGATCCCTCGCCGTCCCCGTCGTCCGGTCCGAAGTAGCCGATGGTCGTGTTGAAGGCGTCGGTCTGACCGTCGTAGAACAGGGGGCCTTCGCCCGCGACCGGTCGGAAGGTCATGAGCAGCGTTCCCTCGACCGAGGCGGTTCCTCGAATGTCGAGGATCCCGGCGACGATCAGGCCGCGAAGATCGACCCGAGGAGTCGCATCGGGGTCGTCCGAGGTCTCGTTGGTGAAGCTGCCCACGTCGACGGACCAGCCCGGCATCATGATCGAACTCTTCTGCATCTCGAGAAGCTGCTCCTCGGAGAGACTCTCGAGAAGCTCCTGGAGCGCTTCGCCGTCGGGCTGGTCGAGCATGTCTTCGTCTTCGGGATCGGCGAAGAACCTCGAGGATCCGGTGATCTGGATCTTGTTGCGCCAGTGCGTGTACTCGCCGGGGGTGTCGCCCGCCAGCGAGCCGAGGAACGTGCAGTTCTCGAAGCGGAGGTTGTTCGAGAGGACCTTCGAATCCTGGACCTCGCCGAGGTCCGGATGACTCGTGAAGAGGTCTCCGAACCGGCTTCTGATCAGGAATCCCGGTCCATTGTCCGCGTCTTCCAACGCGCCGGCGTAGTTCCAGTTCGGGTCGTTGCAGAGTTGTTCGGTCTCGACGTAGGTCACCCCCAGGAACGTGCACTCCTCGAAGAGGGCGTTGCTCCCGGTCGGAATCGCCACGTTGCGAAACGTGATGCCCCGGTAGATCGGTCTGAGGTAGAGGTCGTACGGACTGAAGCTGCCGAGCGGCGTCGTCTCGTAGCCCGGGTGTTCGGCATCGCCGGGAAGAACGGCTTCGCCACCCGCGAGCACGCCGGTCGCCACCTGGTCTTCGAGCGTGTCTCCGCCGAAGGCGACGTCGCGGAAGTAGGCGGCGCTGCCGGCGAACATGTCGGTCGTCACCACCCGGAGCTCCTCGGGACCGAGTCCGAAGGACATCGCGGCCTCGTCGGGTGCCGGTCGGATCCCCCCGTGCACGACGGTTCGGATCGTACCTTCCTTCGTCGACTCCCAGTCGCTTCGCGCAACCGCGAACGCGAGTCGACCGTCGACCTTGGTGAATCGATCCCAGGAGTCGAGCACGCCGTCCCGCCATCCGAGGCTGGTGTCGTCGGCATCGACGACGCCGTCGTCGTTCCGATCCGGGGTCGCGTTGTCGACGAGATGGGCGAACTGGTCGTCGATTCCCGCGAACTCCTCCGTCGCACCGTTGGCGAGCGTCTGGTCGTAGACGACCCGACCGTCACCGTCCAGATCGAAGGCCTCGAGGAAGAGATCGAATTCGTCGACGAACTCGTCGCCGTCCAGATCCTCGAATGCCTCGGTGAGGGCGGCTCCCTCCACGGGATGACCCGGTCGGAGTCGACCGTCGTCGTCGACGTCGGAATCGGCGACGATCGCCTCGAATTCGTCGAGTTTCGCATCGAGCGCCGGCGTCAGCCAGCGGATGTCGCTTCGCATGTCGAGTGGAATGCCGTTGCCCCCGTTGAGCTCGCCTTCGACCTCTCCGTAACGGGTCCCCAGCGGTCCGACGATCAGGACGTTCTTGCCGATCATGATCCGATTGGGACTCACCACCGCGTATTCGATCCGCTTGTCCAGACGCACCAGCATCGACAGGGTCCGGCGGACCTCGCGGTCCACCCCTTCGCTGGTGATGCGGATCGCGGATTCGCCCGGCACCAGTTCGTACCGGAGCCGGAAGTAGGCGGCGTTCTGCTCGGCGGAGACGCGGATCGGCCGCACCGCGAGCAGATCGCCGTTGGAGTCGATGTCGGGAAGCGCGGCGTCGCCCGGCTCGATGATCTCGCCGTGATCGCCCGCCAGATGGGCATCCCGCACGGCGTCCGCGAGGCCGGACGGATCGGTGTCGGTGATGTAGCCGTCGGGGGGGATGATGACGACCTCGCCATCGGTCGAGGTGTCGAAGGTCCCGTTCCAGATGTCGGCGGTGTAGTCCGCGTCGATCTCGCCCTTCCGGACCACGAATCGCTTGGCTTCGCGCTCCAGGATCCAGGTGCCGTAGACGAGGCCGGTCTCGGCGGCGCTGGTCGAGCGACTCACCCGGAGGGAGACGTCGGCGGTCCGGACGTTGCCGGTCGCCACCACGGCCATCGCCGCGGCGAGCGAGCCGAAGATCACCAGGAACATCATGGACAGCACGCTCGCGACCCCGCGCCGTCGAAGGCGTGTCGGGGTTCGCCGGGCTTTCAGGTCGTTTGATCTCATCATCATGCTCCGCGCCTCGCGGTGTCTGCGGATCCGCCGTTCATCGCGGCTGGATCCAGGTGAGCCTCGTGATCTCCATGGGCTCGAGGTCGTCCGGTCCCTGGTACTCGACGATCACCTCGACCCTCGTCATGTCGCTGCTGCCGTCCTCGAGCGTGGTTCGGACGTCGAACGGATCGACGTTCGACACGAGGATCCGCTGGCTCCAGCCCGGCATGTTCTGGAACGGCGTCCGCATCGCGGTGATCGGGCCGTTTCCGAGATCCGCGGAGAAGACGGCGTCGTCGAAGTCGTCGATGTCGTCCCAGTCGTCCACCACGACCTCGTTGGGTTCCGCGCCCCAGTATTCGGAGCCGGTCACCGGATCGACGGTGGGGAGGTTGAGCGTCATCTCGCGGATCTCGCCGGCGAGACGCATCGCGTTCGCCGATCGCTGGGCCCAGCCGTTCTGCTGGTGGAAGGTCTGCTGGGCCGCGATCATCGCGAGCACGCCGGTGCCGATGATGACGGTGGCGAGCGCCGATTCGATGAGGGTGAAACCCCGGCGCCGGCCTCGATGAACGACTTGTCGAGCGTGATGCGACATCGGATCCTCCTCGATTCAGCCGGACACCAGGCTGCTCATCTTGAAGATGGGCAGGATGATCGCCATCGCGATGAAGCCCACGACCGAGCCCATGATCACGATCATCAACGGTTCGATCATGCTGGTGACCGCCTTGATCGCCTCGCGAAGCACGCGGTGGTAGTAGTCGCTGACCTCGTCGAGCACCTCGCCGAGCTTGCCGGAGTCCTCGCCCGCCGCGACCATCTGGACGACGGACTTCGGGAGAAGGCGGGACTTCGAGAGCTGCGTCTGGATCTTCCGACCCTGACGGACCGAGGCATGCACCGACCGCCACATCTTCTTGAACAGGCGGTTCCCGGAGATGTCGCCGGTGATGGCGAGGGTGTCGAGCATCGGCACGCCGGCGTTCAGCAGTTCACCCATGGTGTGGAGGGAACGGCTGATGTAGAGAGCGCGGAACATCCGGTTCGCGACCGGCATCGAGAGCTTGGAACGATCCCACCAGAAGCCGCCGAGTTCGGTCTTGATGAACAGGACGAATCCGGTGATCGCGGCCGCGGCGGCGATCAGGATCACCCACCAGAAGCCGACCATGAAGTCCGAGAGGGACATGAGGAACTTGGTGGGGCCGGGAAGGGCCTCCTCCTTGCCTTCGAAGACGCCCGCGAATCGCGGCAGGACGAAGGTCAGCAGGAAGACGGTCACGCCGATCGCCATGGTGGCGATGATTCCGGGATAGATGCTCGCGCCGACCACCATCTTGCGCGTCTCCAGTTCCTGCTGGAGATACGCCGCGATGCGATCGAGCATGCGTGCGAACGCACCGCTCATCTCGGAGGCCTTGACCATGCTGATGTAGAGCTGGCCGAAGAGCTTGGGATGCTTGGAGATCGCCTCGGAGAACTGGCGGCCGCTCTCGATGTCGGACTTGATCTCGAGGAGGATCCGCTTGAACTTCACGTTGGTGGTCTGGTCCGCGATCCCTTCGAGGGCCTGGCGGATGCTGATGCCGGCGCGGATCATGACCGCGAGCTGCGTCGTGAAGTCGAGGATCTCCTTCTTGCCGGGGCCGCTCGACCAGCTCAGCTTCTCGCTGAGTCCCGAGAACCGGTCCTGCGTCGCGGTGGGCGCGAGCTGGACGACGTGGAGTCCCTTGCCCCGTAGCATCGCGGCCGCGGTCGCGGCGTCCGCCGCGGCGAGGCCACCGGCTTCGACGCTTCCCGATCCGTTGCGGGCCTGATAGGTGTACTGGGGCATGGTGTCGATTCCGTCCCTCGCCTCAGGCGGCGATCATGCGTTCGAGCTTGTCGGGGTTCGCGGACTGGGCGATCGCGTCCTCGCGACTGATCATTCCGTTGTAGAAGAGCTCCGCGATCGCGGTGTCGAGCCCGATCATGCCGAGCTGGCGGTTGGTGTCGATCACGTTCGGGATCTCGAAGGTCCGCGCCTCGCGGATGATGTTCCGGATCGCGGGCGTGCAGAGCATGATCTCGATCGCCGGGACCATGCCCGAACGGTCGATCCGACTGAACAGCGTCTGGCTCACGACCGCCTGCAGGGTGTTCGCGAGCATCGATCGGATCTGGTTCTGCTGTCCCGCGGGGTACATGTCGATGATCCGCTCGACGGTCTGCGACGCATCGACGGTGTGGAGCGTCGAGAACACGAGGTGTCCCGTCTCCGCGGCGCTGATCGCGAGGGCCGACGTCTCGAGGTCCCGCATCTCGCCGACCAGGATGATGTCCGGGTCCTGACGGAGGGCGTGCTTGAGGCCGCTGGCGAAGCTGGGCATGTCGGTGCCGAGCTCGCGTTGTTCGATGAGGCACTTGCTGCTCTCGAAGACGTATTCCGTCGGGTCCTCGAGGGTGATGACGTGCTTTCGGTAACGCTCGTTCATCGCCTGGATCATGGCGGCGAGCGTGGTCGACTTGCCGGAACCGGTGTCGCCGGTCACGAGGACCAGTCCACGCGGCAGGTAGGTGAGTCGGGAGATGACTTCCGGGAGATTGAGATCGGCGAGCGGCGGTACCGTCGACTTGATTCCACGAAGGGCGAGGCCGACCACGCCCTTCTGAAGGTGGGCGTTCACGCGGTAGCGCTGCAGCCCCGTCACCTCGTAGGAGAAGTCGAGGTCCATCTCGGCGTCGAAGGTCGCGAGCTGCGCGGGCGTCAGCATCTGTTCGAGGGCGCGTCGGAGACCGTCCGCGGTGAGCGGGGGGCACTCCATCGCGGTCATCACCGTGTGCACTCGCACCATCGGAGCATGACCGGCCACGAGATGGATGTCGGACGCGTCCTGTTCGAACGCCTGTCGAAGAATGTCGTTGAGATGCATCTGCCACTCCGCCGGATGAAGGAACCGAACTTCTCTGGAAGCATCGGTCGGGCGGAGGGGCGGGTTGACTCGAACCTCGCGGGTTCGGGGGGATCAGGGGGCCGTGGCGTCGTCGTCCGACGATTCCGGTGGCGCGGATCCCGCGGCTCGTTCCAGCGTGAAGGTGCCGGAACCCCGGAACGACTCGGTGGGGCGGCGAACGCCGACGTCGAAGAGGATCCGACCCAGGAATCCCGGCGCCTGATATCGGACGCCGCCGTCGAGTCTCCACTGGATCGGCGCGTCGAGGTCCACCCGTTCGGCGAGATCGGGGGGCAGGGCGATGGAGGCTGGAATCTCCATGGTGATCGACTGGCCCGGGGGAATCGTCCGGAGGGCCGCCCATCGGCCTTCGAAGACGCCCACGCCCTTCACGGTGAAGACGTACTCGAACCGTTCGAGGGGGATGTCCTCGGTCCCCTCGTTCGCGAGCCGGAGATCGATCCTGAACTGGGCCGCCTCGTCGGTTCTCGCCGTCGGCCTCGCGCCGGTCGTGGCGACCCGTGGCACCGCCCCGCATCCGACGGCAAGGAGCATCGTCGAAACGAGGAGAAGGGCGGGCGTGAAAACGGGTCGGGGGATCATGCTTCGCATACTGTACCGGGAGGGGATGATCCCCTCCCGATCCCCATGAAGAAGCCACCGAAGACCAAGTACGGGCCCGTCTCCCGCCGAGTTCGCGGATGGATCCGTCTGACCGGCGTGATCCCGATCCTGCTGGCCTCCACCGCGACGGCGGCGCCGCAGCAGGTGGACATCGCCGTCACCGTCGACGATTCGCCCGTGGCGACCCGATCCCTGAACGAGGCGATGGTCCAGGCGGAGGACAATCCGGCCCGGACCGCGGATCTGCTGGCCTCGCTGCTCGACGAGTACGGGATCCGGCTCGTCGAGACCGACCAGCCGGGTCGATTCGCATCCGTCCGGGACGAGGCGATCAGGATTCTTCGTTCCGATGCCGCGGTGCTCGCGGCCTGGCGTCGCGAGGCGTCCGTCGAAGCGACGCGACTGCTCGAGGGAGGGGAGCCCGGGGAGGCGTTCGACCGCCGGCCACTGACCGCCGCCGGTCTGGAGTCCGGGCTCCGGCTCGCCCAGATGGCGGTGGAATCGGGAAGGCCGCTGGCGGGACTCGCCTTGCTCGATGATCTCGAGTCCTGGCCCGGCGCCGCCGACGATCGAGGTCGTCTTCTCATTCTCCGGGCGCTGGGTTGCGTGGCGGCATTGCGGAACGACCTCTCGGATCGTGATCGTGTCGATCTGGCATCGAGGCTGGAACGCGTCATCGGCGAGCTCGCCGCGCTGGATGCGGACGCCAACGCGATGATCCGTCGCATCGGTTCGGCATCGGATCCCGAAGTCGACCGGGGGATCCCGGACCTCGCTTCGATCCGCGACGCGGACTGGACCCGGATCTGGGAGGAACCACTCCTCGACACGCTGTATCGCCGTCGTTACTACGACTCCGTGGACGGACGGGCGTTTTCGGAGTCGAACGCGTCGCGAGCGAGGCTTGCGGCATCCAGCATGACCACGGTGCCGGCGGTCCACGGGGATCTGGTCCTCGTGAACGAGGGCTTCCTGATCCGGGGGTTCGATCGATACACCGGTCGAATGCGCTGGTTCCGGGACTTCGGCGTCTCCCGCGGCATGCGTCCGAGCGGCACCCCCGGCGATCTCGGCGAGATCGTGATCGAGGGCGATGCCGCGTTCACGGTGGTCGGTCATGCGTTCGGTGCCGGACGGGAGGGCACCGGTGAGGTCCTTCGATTCGATCCGGAGACCGGTCTCGAACGATGGCGGATCCAGCCCGAGCGATTGTTCGAGGACGGTTCGCTCGACGGCTCGTTCATCTCCGGTCCGCCATTGCCGCTCGGAGACATCGTCGCCGTTCCGCTTCGGAAGTCGAACACCCGGCTCGAGACCATCGAGTACGTGCTCGCGATCGACCGAGTCGACGGCGGGTTGCGCTGGCTCCGGCCCATCGCGTCGAGCGGTGGGGTGCGGATGGGCGGAGCACGGACCTTCGCACGTCTCGCCGCGTACGACGGCGACGTCGTGGTCTCCTCCGCCGCAGGCGCCATCGCCCGGCTCGAAGCTCGGAACGGTCGGGTCCGGTGGCTCCGCCGAGAGGACGTTCCACTGCGGGCGCCGAGAATTCCGGCGATGCCGTGGGAGATCGCCGGCCCGGTCGTGCTCGACGTGGGCATCGCGACGCTGGATCCCGCCGGCGAGCACTGGCTGCTGCTCGACCCGGAGACGGGGGAAGCCCTGCTCCGCAGGCCGGTCGGCCCCGGCACCGTCGCCGGCGCGGTTCGTTACCTGCTCGCCTTTCCCGATCCGGACGGAGAACGCGATCTCCTCCTCGCGATCGGCAACGACATCGTCGCGCTCGATCCATCGACGGGCGAAGCGCCCGTCTGGACGCTCTTCAGATCGATCGCCGATGCGGAGGACCGGAACGAGACGGGATCGGTCAGCTGGTCGAGCGGCGTTCGTGGACGAGTGGTGGTCGTTCCCGGCGCGGTGCTGGTGCCGTACCTGGACGTCCTCGTGTTGATCGACGGTCGTACGGGCGAGATGGATCGTCTCATTCGAATCCCGGGGGGCGGCAATGTCCTCGCGACGCGGGCGGGGATCTTCGCCGCCGGCGACGATCGACTGGTGGCCTACATGCCGCTCGCGGAGGCGGTCGCAACGCTGCGTGAGCGGGTTCGGAGATTCCCCGACGCGATCGTCCAGGCGTTGGCCCTGTTGGAGCTCGCAGGCGGCCTCGGCGACCGGGCGCTGGTGCTCGAGGCGGCCGAAGCGGCGGTGGGTGGTCTGGCCCGGATTCCGGATGCGATCCTGCGGGAGGAGCTGCTCGATCGCCTGCTCGAATCCGTGGAGACGTCCACCGACCCCCGGGACGGCGAACGACTCCTCGAGCTCGCGTCCGAAGTCGCGAACACGCCTGAAGGCCGTGTACGACGGCAACTCGCGTTGGGCGACTGGATGTCGCGGCAGGGTCGCATCGAAGACGCGGTCGAGGCGTGGGCGACGATCCTCGAGTCGACGGCGCTGGCGACGGTGGTGATCGAGGCCGATGCCGACGTGGTCACCACCGGCGGAGGCTTCGCACGTTCGCGGATCCTCGCATCGCAGCGGTCGACCCCGTCCGTGCGCACGTTGCTCGACCGTCGTGGCATGTATCTGTTCGAAGGCATGCTCGCTCGGCGTGGCACCGCCGAAGACTTCATCTCCGTCGTACGACGCTTCCCCGGCACCCGAGGCGCCTTGCGGGCGGGACGTCGGGCGATCGAGATCCTTCGGGACGAAGGCCGGCCGCTCGAGGCCGCCGCGGTCGTCCGGATCGTCGCCCGCGATCTCAATCCGAGGGATCCCCGACTCAAGGAGCTTCTCGGCTTCACGTCGGCCATCGCCCTCGAGGCCGGTCGGCCATCGTTGGCGAAGGCGCTCGACCCCACCGCGTCGGACGCCGGAGAAGCGATCCCGCTCGTCGGATGGCCGGCCCTCGATCCGGGGACCCGGTCGCCGAGACGTCCGGCCCTCGGCGGATCGCCACGCAACCTTCGACTCGTCCCCGGCGTGCTCGTCACCGAGCATCCGGTCGCGTCACTGGAGTCTCCGACGGACGCGGTGCTCGTGGTCGAGGACGAAGGCCGCACGCTGGCCCGACGGTCCGCCGACGGCCTCGAGGTCGAGTGGCGGCTTCCACTCGCCGGCAACGGCGTCGAGATCCTCCGGTACGAACCGGAACTCCTGGTCTGGGAGGGGGGCGACCTTCGCGACCCTCAACTGACCGCGGTGGATCCGGCGACCGGGGCGTTGTTGTGGTCGACCGCACGGGCGAGCTCCCTCCTGCCGGCACCCGCGCGAATCGCGGTCGGGGCCGATGGTTTTCTCCCCGACAGCACCCCGTTTCTTCCGTTCGAGATCCTTCCGGTTCCGGTGGACGACGGAGTGATCCTCGCCCGCCGGGACGGCAGCATGGTGAAGATCGAGGCCGGTGACGGGCGGACCATCGCCTGGGCCCGTGAAGACGTCCTCGACCGGATCTACGACGTCCATCGCGCGGGGGGCCTCATCCACCTCCGTGGCGCGTCCATCGGTCCCAACGGGGACTCCGTCGGCACCATCGTGAGCCTCGATCCGGTCGACGGTGGAACGGTCCATGAGACGAGCGTCCCCGGTGGCGAGATCCGCTGGCTCGCCACGGATCCCCTGGGCCGGATGGCGGTCGGAACGACCCGATCGGTGACCGTCATCGATCCGAACGAGGCGATGCTCGGCGGCGGCGATCGATGGTCGCGTTCGGATCCGCGATTGCTGGGGTCGGAAATCGCCTGGTTCGACGACGGCCGACTCGTCGTCGTGGACGATCGTGGGGTGCCCGTCGCCTTCGACGTCGATCGTGGAGGGATCGATGAGACCCGTTGGAATCTTCCCGCGGATTCGGACTGGATCCCGGGGGGCGTCGCCAGATCGGTCCACGACGGCACGCGTCGTTTTCTCGCCTTTCGAGATCGGCTCCTGCTCTTCAATCCGGAGGGCGGAATCGTCGGTGTCGACCGGATCGCCGACGTGAATCGCATGGACTGGGAGCTGCTCCCGACCCGCGACGGTGTTCGTCTGATCTCCCAGCGGCCCGGTCGGGGTCGCTACACCTTCCGGGTCTTCGAGCTCGATCCCGAGGCGGGGCTCCGAATCACGGGCGCTCCGTTCGAAGTCGAGCCGACCGCCGCCCGATATCAACGGGCCCATGCGATCGACGGCTGGCTGCTCTTCTCGACCGATCGCGAGATCAACGCGGTCCCGCTTCCCGTGGATGAACCCCGGATCGACCCGGTCCCTTGACGATTCGGGTTTGATCGGGCATAAAACGCACCCGGCGATTCGGACTGCAGGTCGCGGATGACCTGCCGGTCCGGGTGCGCCGAGTTCCCGAGATCGAGAAGGACTGGTTGCATGAACACGATTTTCACCGAGGCCGAACGCCTGATCCCATCCCTCATTCCCGCCGTGGAGCAGCTCGGCGACCTCGTCGGCGTGGGCCGCGACCATTCGATGGCGGGCACCGCCACCATCGTCGCCTCATGGGGCGAGGGCGACGACGAGGAAGATGATTACGCCGGGATCTACGACGACGAGGAAGATGACGAAGAAGAGGACGACGACGACGAGGAAGACGACGACGAGGACGACGAGGACGGAAACGACAAGAAGAAGCGTCGGTCCGGGGACGAGGATGACGAGGAGGACAAGGAGGTCTACGGGGACGACGACGAAGAGGAGGAGGACGACGACGATGATTTCTTCGACGACGACGACGACGACGACGACGACGACGATGATGACGAAGAAGAGCTGTAGCCGCCGTTCCCGCCGATCGAATCCGCTCGGAAGGGGCGCATCGGAACGCGGCATGGCCGGGGGACCGACGGCGCAATGAGGATGGTGGCGAGGTCAGTTCGCGTCGCGGAGACGAGCGAGCAACATCTCGAAGCGGCCTGAACCCGGCCGAAGCAGCAGGATCGGATCGGTCTCGATGCCCGACCTTCTGGGGATCGCGAGGGTTTCCGCGACTCTGATGCTCGCGGGCGGAAGTCCGCCGGAGGGCGCGAGTTCCACGAACAGCAGCGCATCATCGGTCGCCGCGATCCCGCGGTCTTCATCGAGCATCGACGCGACGATCACGTCCTCGGGGAACGGTCGAGCGAGATCACGTTCCGGCGACCATTCGACCAGCCGCTGCAGATCGGGGTGCAGGAAGATGATCCGCGGCGGCCCGCCGGGTGGGGATGCCTCGATGCCGACCTGAGGTGAGAGCATCGCATGCACGAGCCGCTCGTTGGTCCGGATCGAGATCGGGTGCGTGATCATCCCGTCCCGAAAACGATCCTCGTCCGTGAGTCGCGACCATCCGAGTTCGACCGTGCCGTCGCCGCGTCGCAGCGCGAAGATCGTCCGACCGTCGTCGGCGAGCACCGGGTCGATCCAGGATCGTTCGAAGCGTCGTTCCAGTCGCCAGTCGGGCGTGTCCGGACGACGCACCATGAGGTCGAAGGACGATTCCTCGACCCGACGTCGACTCCACGCGAGCGTGCCGTCCGGACCGATGGTGGCGAAGGCGTTGACGAACTCGTCGTCGACGAGCCAGGTGGGCTCTCCGCCGGACCACGGAACGCGGCCGATTCGGCGGGTCCCGTCGGGCCGCTGCTCCTCGATGAGAAATCCCCTCGCATCGGCCCCGCGTCCGAGCAGCCAGGGACCGCGAATCGTCCGTACCCGTTCGACGGCGTCCGGCTCGATTCGGAGGATCTCGATCGAGACCACCGAGGTGGGACGAGCATCAGGCTTTGCGAGGATGGCGGACCAGGTCGGCGGAGCACCGCTTCGCACCGCGAGGTACCGGCCGTCGGGCGAGGACAGTGGGATCGAGAAGTCGTCGTAGTCGACTTCGCCGATTCGACGCCAGGCGACTTCCGCGGAGACGTCGTTCGGATCGAGCGATTCCTCCCGGTCGGCCCGCTCGGGGGTGATGAATCGACCCGGGGTACGTCCCACCTCACGGGCGACGCACCCCGATGTCGATGCGGCGGTCACGATCAGGGCCGCGCCGACGAGTCTCCGGAATCTCACTTCTCGGTCGACGGGGGCGGGGCGTCGCCGTCGGCCTCGCCGGAGGACTTCGATTCCTCTGAATCGTCCTTGTCTTCCGCATCGTCGATCTTGTCGAAGAACTGCCCCTTGGCGAGCTCCCGGGCCATTTCATCGAGCGGCTTGCTGAGTTCCTCGAGTCGCTTCCGTTCGTCGACGTTGAAGTTGGTGTCGTTCTCGTCGGGGTTGTCGACCACCACGGGGGTGATGAACATCACGAGTTCGACCAGCGACTTCGCCTTCTCGGTGCTGGTGAACGCCGCGCCGAGGATCGGGATGTCGCCGAGAAGCGGGACCTTGCGTTCGACGTCGGTGTCGTCCTCACGTCGAATCCCGCTGAGCACGATCGTCTGGTTGTTCTTCACCGTGACGGTGGTCGTGGTCTGGCGTCGGTTGACCACCGGGTTCGAATTGACCAACGCGGTGGAGGCGATGTTCGAGAGGAGGATCTCGATCTCCATCGCCACGTTTCGCTCCTTGGTGATCCGGGGTCGGACGTTCAGACCGATGCCGATCGCCTCCTGCTCGAATGACGTGGTGGTTCCCTGCTCGTTCGCGGTCGATCCGGTCTGGAAGGTCACGTCCTGTCCGGCGAAGAACTTCGCCTCCTTGTTGTCGCTGGTGAAGACCCTCGGACGCTGGAGGATTCGAACGTTGTTCTGTTCGGAGAGCGCCTGCAGGATGAAGTCGACGCTCGTCCCCACCTGGAGGAACGACGTGTCGAACCAGGGTGAGGCGAAATTGTCCGTGAGACTGGTGTTGTCGAGGATGAGGCTCTCACTGCCCTTGGAGAGATCGAGTCCCACGGTGCCGCCGACGACGTTGTCCCCACTGGCCGAGATGCCGGAGCCGACGCGGATGCCGAGGCTCAGGCCGTCGCCCAGCGTGACCTCCGCGAGCGTCGCGGTGAGCATCACCTGACGGCCCGGACGGTCGAGGTCGTTGATGATCGAGAGCAGGGCGTCCTGGATCTCGGGGGTCGCGAGGACCAGAAGCGAGTTCTGGCCCGGGTTGGGAACGACCCGGCTCTTGCCGACGAGG
>JAQWJM010000100.1:0-32708 GCA_029248335.1 Phycisphaerales bacterium | reverse complement strand
GAGGGTGACGGTGAGGAACCCGAAGGGGACGCCCTGCGCGACGTACAACGCGCAGAGCACCACCAATCGGATCACGCGATGTTCTGAGAGGGCGAGGGGGCGCATGGGTGGATCGGCTCCGATCCTACCGGGACCTGCCTTGACGGTCCGCCCGAACGTCCGCCCCAAGCCCCGTCACGATCAGCGACGTCGCCGCCGCCGGACCGCGGCGAGGCCCAGCAACCCAGCGAGTCCGCCCGGGCCGGGGACCGCGAAGTTCGAGAATTGCATGTCGAAGTCCATGGAATCGTTGAAATCGAATTGACCATTGAACGAGTCGTTCAATTCAAGCGTCCAGTTACCAGCGGCGAGAAGAAGTCTGTCGCTGCCGGGTCCGGCCCATGAGCTCAAGTCCATGAAGCTCGATGGCATGGGAATATCCCATTCCACGACGGCGGATCCGGTCGAGTAATCGATGTTGTAGAGCAAATCGTCGGCTGAGTCGTGGTGGAGTGAGGCCATTCCCATGTCGTAGGTAAGTCCGCCACTGAGATTGATGAAACCAAGCTCCGTCCAACCGGTCGTCGTGAAGTTGATGTAGATCGTCTTTTCATACGAAAAGCCCAGGTCTCGAGTCGGATCGACGCCAGACGAAACCAACATCGAGTTCGTCTCTCGATAGGTCATGGTCGTGACCCCGTTGGTGGTCGACGCGTCCAACTGCAGTCGGGTCGCGATGTCAAACGTCTCGCCACCGACCGAGTCCTGCTGTTGGCTGGTCTGATCGAATGGACTCAGGCCGTTCCAATTCGGCGTCACGTCGGTGAACACGTCAGCGGTGTTCGTGTTGTCGTTGGGGTCGTAGATCGTCGCAGCGACGCCGACCGAACCACTGCCGGTGGTACTGAAGCTGATCACGTCACCAATGGCGGCGGGGGCGACGAACAGGGATGTGAAGACGCCGCCTAGGAGCATCACCGGTTGAATGGTCAGTGATTCGGGGCGAACGACGGTTTCGGGGTAGTTCGGCAAGGATCTCTTCCTACTTGTTTCATCAGAATCCGGCGGGGCATTCCGGACTGAACGATTCACTCAAGACACGGCAGCCGCCGAAGTCGAGAGTACGAACACGCCGATCCACAACCGAGCAAAAACCCGCCATTTGGCGGGCGATGGCGGAATGAGCGAAAACGACATTCAGAAAATGGACCCGGAGGGGCTCGAACCCTCACGCCGCTTGCGCGGCCGCGGCTTTTAAGGCCGCTGCGTCTGCCGATTCCGCCACGGGTCCGAGGGGAATCTTATCAGGGATGGGCGGCGTCACCTCCGCGTTCGCGGTTACCGCTTCCAGTGGTTCTTCGTGCGTCGCGCCGCTTCGGCGGCGTCGGCGTCGAACACCTCCGGCTCGACGCGGTCGATCAGCAGCATCGCATCATCGCCCTGTTCGGCACGGGCTCGCCCCAGCGTCCTTCGCATCGCGGAGACCCGGGCGGCGTTTGCCGGGTCGCGAGCCAGATCGACGCGCTCGTCGGGATCAGCGGCGAGATCGAAGACCTGCCAGCGGTCGATGCGGGGATACCAGATCACCTTCCACCGATCGTCCCGCCAGGCCCGCTGGAGATCGCGGTATCGGGTGAGCACGCCGGACCGACTCGTCGGGTGGTGGAGGTCGAGCCCGTCCATCGTCGCCGGGATCTCCACGCCCGCCGCGGCGAGGATCGTGGGTGGCAGATCGTGGAGATACGCGAAGTCGTCGCGGGTCCCACCCCCGGGGAATCCGGGGCCGGCGATCACCACGGGCGAACGCATCGAGTGCTCGTAGAGATTCTGCTTGCCGAGCAGGCCGTGGCTACCCAGCGCGAGTCCGTGGTCGCCCGCGAACACCACCAGCGTGTCTTCAGTGAGGCCATGGCGGTCGAGGGTCGCGAGCACGCGACCGATGCCGCGATCCATGTTCTCGATCATCAGGTCGTAGCGAGCGATCTCCTCGCGCAGGGCTTCCGGCGTGCGGGGCCAGGCCACGAGCTCCTCGTCCCGGATCGTCATCTCGCCGTTGTCGAAGGGATGGACGGGAAGAACGTTCGGCGGGAGTTCGATCGTGCGAGCGCGATCCCGGATCACGTCTTCGCCGTCCGGAGGTGTTCGTGGGTCATGGGGCGCGGTGAAGGACAGGGACAGGACGAACGGACGATCGTCTTCGTCGGTCGCGCACGCATCGATGAAGGCCGCGCCGCGGTCGGCGAACTCGTCGCTGCTGTACGCCTCGAGTCGGCGTCGCACGTCCGCGCGGTCCGGGTCGACGTCGACCACGGGCAGCGTGGTGTGGCTGCCCATGCCGCCGAAGAGCACGCTCGATCCACTTTCGAAGCAACGATCGAACCACGGGCGTCCACCGTGCCACTTGCCGACATGGTGCGTTCGCCAGCCCGCCCCGCGAAGGACTTCGGGCCACAGGGGGAAGTCCGATCGGCGTCGTGCGTCCTGCCAGTCGGGCGTCGTCCAGTCGCTCCGCCCCGAGATCATCCGGGCGCGGCTCGGGAGACAGACCGCGGGCGAGGTCGACCCCTGGCAGTAGGCGCGATCGAATCGGACGCCTCGGGCCGCCAGCGCGTCGATCGCGGCGGTCTCGATGCCGGGACGGCCGACGCACCCGAGGTGATCGGCCCGGTGGTCGTCGGCGACGATGAACACGATGTTCGGTCGGCTCGGTGCATCGACCTCCGGTGGTGCGGCGTCCGCGGTCCCGAAGGGAAGCAGGATCGGAAGCAGCGAGCATCGCCATCGTCGTCTGGTCATGACATGAGGATCGCGGGCGGCGGCGCCGTGTCAAGTGAATCACGATCGGGAGCGGTTCCGGGATGCCTCGCGGGGATGTCGTAGGATTCGAGGATGAACGAAGCGTCCGACCACGATCGAACCGACCCCGGAACGCCGCCGACCGCTCGGCCGGGAAGCGGCGTCGACGTGGCGACGGTGCTCGAACTCGCGGCGTCGGTCGACGAGCCGGCGGTGCTCGCGACGGTCCTCGAAGCACGCGGTTCCGTACCGCAGGTCCGGGGGGCGATGCTGCTGGTCACCGGCGAATCCGCGGTCGGCACGGTCGGCGGTGGGGCGGCCGAGGCGAAGACGCTCGTCGCCTGCCGGGCGGTCCTCGCCGGCGGTCGATCCACCGAAGTCGAGATCGATCTCGCGGGCCATCCCGGCGAGGTCCGGGACGGAGTCTGCGGCGGTCGAATGCGGATCGCCATCGATCGGCTCGATGCACCGGCCCGCGCGGTGTTCGCCGAGGCGGCGACGCGGATCGCCTCCGGGGTCGACGTCGATCTGAAGGCGACGAGAGGAGGGGCCGGAGGCGCGGTCGACTGGCGGATCGCCGCTGCTGACGAAGCCCCGGCCGATGCGATCCGCATCACCGGGCGGCCGGTGGTGGTCGTCGTCGGCGCCGGACACTGCGGACTCGCGCTCGAGCGACTCGGGCGTTTCGTGGGGCGTCGGATGATCGTGGTGGACGATCGACTCGATGATTCCGACTTTCGAACACAGGTCGACCCGATCGTCGAGGCCGCGACCTCGATTCCCGAGGCCTGGTCGCGGCTTCCCGACGCGGTCCGGCCGGACGTCGCGCTGGTCACCCGCAACTTCGCGCAGGACGTCGCGGCCCTCGAGGCCCTGCGTCACCGACGCACCGGCCGCCTCGGCATGATGGGAAGTCGGCGACGGGTCGCCACGGTGCTCGAGGCGCTCGAAACCGCGGGCTGGTCGCCCGGGGAGATCGCCGGGATCAAGTCCCCGATCGGACTCGACATCGGGGGGGTGACCCCGGAAGAGATCGCGGTCTCGATCATGGCGGAGCTGATCGGGCCGAATCCCGCGAATTGAGTCGACGCGGGAACCTCGGTCGCCGTTTCGGGCACCAATCACCGCTGCGGTCCGGTACCGTGGACGGCGGTCCCCAAGCCAACGACTCGGAGTTCGATCCATGCTCTTCAGACTCATCTACGACGACGATCTCGCCCAGGCCTCCTACCTCGTCGGCTGCCAGCGCACCGGCGAGGCGATCGTCTTCGATCCCGAACGCGACATCGATCGCTACCTGGATCTCGCCGCGGCCCAGGGACTTCGGATCGTCGCCGCGGCGGAGACCCACATCCACGCCGACTTCCTCTCCGGCGTCCGGGAGTTCGCGGTTCGGGGGAACGCGAAAGCCTACGTCTCCGGGGAGGGTGGCGCCGACTGGAGGTCCGAGTGGGTCGACGGCTGCGATCACCGCGTGCTCCGGGACGGCGACACGTTCGAAGTGGGGAACATCCGCTTCACCGCGGTGCATTCGCCGGGCCACACCCCCGAACATCTCTCGTATCTGGTGACCGACCTCGGTGGTGGCGCGGACACGCCGATGGGCGTGATCACGGGCGACTTCGTCTTCGTGGGCGATCTCGGTCGTCCCGACCTGCTCGAATCGGCCGCCGGCATCGAAGGCATGATGGAGCCCTCGGCACGGACGCTCGCGGCCAGTGCGCAGGGATTCCTCCGCTTCGACGACCACCTGCAGGTCTGGCCCGCCCACGGCTCCGGCAGCGCCTGCGGCAAGGCGCTCGGTGCGGTGCCTCAGTCGACGGTCGGCTACGAACGGCGATTCAACCACGCGCTCTCGCTCGCGGGCGACGAGCAGGCGTTCGTCGACCACATCCTCGCAGGCCAGCCCGAACCACCCGCCTACTTCGCCCGCATGAAGGCGTGGAATCGCGATGGCGTGCCGCTGCTGGATTCGTTGCCGACGCCCGAGACCGCCGATGCGGCGGACCTGGCCGGTCGACTCGACGGCGTCCGCGTGGTCGACGTCCGTGACTGGTCGACCTTCCGGGAAGGTCATCTCCCCGGCTCGATCTGGACGAAGCTCGGCATCAACTTCCTCATGACCGTCGGGTCGTACGTCGAGCCCGGCGAACGCATCGGACTGGTCGCACCCGCGGCGGAGTTCGACCGACTGGTCCGCGACCTCGTGCGGATCGGCCTCGACGACGTCGCCTGGGTCGCGACGCCCGAGACGCTCGAGGCGTACCGGAAGGCGGGCGGCGGACTCGAGTCCGCGCCCGAGATCGATGCGGATGCGTTTCGCGGGCTGCTCGAAGGCGCGACCCCGCCGCGGGTGCTCGACGTCCGCCGCGTCGTCGAGTGGGACGACGGTCACCTCGAGGACGCGGTCAACGTGGCGCACACCCGGTTGATTCCACGGCTCGCGGAGGTGCCGGCGGGCGAGACGCTCTACGTCCACTGCGCGGGGGGCGTCCGGAGCGCGATGGCGGTCTCGGAACTTCGACGACGCGGCATCGACGCGGTGAACGTCGCCGGTGGCTGGGCCGCGATGCGGAAGGCCGGCTGCGGAGGCGTCGCGTGCGGTTGAGCGTCCCGGCCCGGCCGATCGACGGTCCGCATCACGACCGCGGAGCGCACGCGTGATCGCGGTCGTCGGCGGGCTCGTGATCGGGCTCTGCCTGGGGCTGCTCGGCTCGGGCGGTTCCATCCTCACGGTGCCGCTCCTGGTCTACCTGCTCGATCACGAGCCGAAGGCGGCGATCGCGGAGAGCCTCGCGATCGTGGGCGGCATCGCGCTGCTCGGTTCGATCCGGCCGATGCTCAAGCGCGACGTCGACTGGACGAGCGTGGTGCTCTTCGGCATTCCCGGCGTGCTCGGCACCGTCGCGGGCGTCTGGCTCTCCCAGTGGATCAGCGGCGTCGTCCAACTCGTGGTCTTCAGCGTCGTGATGCTCGTCGCCGCGGCCATGATGCTCCGCGGCCGACGGGGGGGGGACGTCGAAGACGCCCCGACCGACCGAACCCGTCGCGATCACCTGATCCTGGTGGTCGAAGGCCTCGTGGTGGGGGCGCTCACCGGGATCGTCGGCGTCGGCGGCGGATTCCTGATCGTGCCGGCACTGGTCCTGCTCGGACGGCTTCCCATGCGCCTCGCGGTGGGAACGAGCCTGCTGATCATCGCGGTCAAGAGCGGAGCGGGATTCGCGAAGTCGATCGGGCAGATGGAGGCCGACGCCCTGCATCTGCAGACGATCGGTGTCTTCATCCTGCTGGGCGGGGTGGGCAGTCTCGCGGGCAATGCGATCGGCGGACGGATTCCGCAGCGTCGCCTGAAGCAGGTCTTCGCGGTCTTCCTGCTGGTGATGGGCACCGTCATCCTCGTCCGCGAAGGTTCCGAACTCCTCGCGATCGACGACGTGGTCTCCGGTCGGACGCCGATCGTCGAAAGCGTCGATCCGGAATGATCGCGGTGCTCCGGAGCGACGCGAGCGCGATCGGCATCGCGCACCGGACGGACGGTGATTCCGGTGAGCATGAAAAATCCCACGCGCGGGGTCACCGGCGTGGGATCGGTTCGATCATGCTGATGATCGGTCGACCGAAATCGGATCCGGCGTCGCCGGGGCCGATCAGTCCTTCTTCTCGTGGTGACCGCCGAACTCGAATCGCTGGGCGGACATGACCTGGTTGGCGAAGTCCGCCTCGCCACGCGAGCTGAAGCGGGCGAACAGGGCGGCGGCGAGCACCGGGGCCGGGATCGACTCGTCGATCGCCGCTTCGAGGGTCCATCGGCCTTCACCCGAATCGGAGACCCGTCCACTGAACTCCTCGAGACCGGGACTCTTGGCGAGGGCGGAGGCGGTGAGGTCGAGCAGCCACGAGCCGATCACGCTGCCGCGACGCCAGACTTCGGCGATCTCCTTCAGGTCGAGGTCGTACATGTAGGCCTCGGGATCGCGAAGCGGCGTGGTCTCCGCGTCGGCATCGCGCTGATGCTTGCCGGCGTCGGCGTGCTTCAGGATGTTGAAGCCTTCCGCGTAGGCGGCCATGATTCCGTACTCGATGCCGTTGTGGACCATCTTGACGAAGTGACCGGCGCCGTTCGCACCGCAGTGCAGCCAGCCGTCCTCGGCGGTGGTCTCGTGTCCCTTGCGGGCTTCGGTGGGCGGTGCCGTCCCGACGCCGGGGGCGAGGGAGGCGAACGCGGGGGAGACGTGCTTCACGGCCGCCTCGGGGCCGCCGATCATCTGGCAGTAGCCGCGCTCGAGGCCCCAGACACCACCGGAGACGCCCACGTCGATGTAGTCGATGCCCTTTTCGGCGAGGTGCTTCGAACGTCGGATGTCGTCGCGGTAGGAGCTGTTGCCGCCGTCGACGAGGATGTCGCCCTTCTCGAGATGGGGCGAGATCTTCTCGATCATGCCGTCGACGAACGCGACGGGAAGCATCATCCAGGTGGTCCGCGGCTTCTCGAGCTTGGAGACGAAGTCCTCGATGCTGGTCGCGCCGATCGCACCGTCGGCCTCGAGGGCCTTCACCGCGTCCGCGTTCACGTCGTAGACGACGCAACGAATGCCGTCCTTCATCATGCGACGGACCATGCCGGCCCCCATTCGGCCAAGACCGATCATTCCGAGTTGAAGACCGTTGGACATGTCGAGGATCCTTCGAAGTGGTTTCTGGAAAAGGGAAATCGTGAGTATAGAGTCAGGCGGTCGGAGGCCCGGAGGCGGTGATTCGCCGTCGGTGCAGATCGATCACCTCGTCGGCGAGCCAGCCGGCGAACACGGACTTCGTGACCGGCTCGGGACCGGGGCGAGTCGAGGTTCCGTCGGCATGCAGCAGCGTGCCGTCGATGCCGTCCGCTTCCATCGTCTCGAGCGGATTCGCCACGATCGCATGAAGGGTCTTCGCCGCGAGCTTGCGGAGCGCCGCCGCCTCGAGGTCCTCGGCGGGTTCGAGGGCGAATCCGATCCGGGTTCCGGGATGGTCGATCGAAGCGAGCCCGGCGAGGAGATCCGGGACGGGCTCCAGCTCGATCGAGGGCGGGCCGTCGCGGCGTCGAATCTTGCGCGGCGACCCCTCCTGCCGGATCGGTCGGAAATCCGCGACCGCGGCCGCCATGATCAGGACGTCGTGGGCGGGCCAGTGGCGAGCCAGAAGTTCCTCGAGTTCCGCCGCGGTCTGGAACCGGAGATCGGTCTGGTGCGGACTCGGGGCGGGATCGGTGGTCGCGGGACCGCGGAGCAGGGTGGTTCGATGGCCCCGGGCCGCCAGGGCCTCGGAGATCGCGGCGCCGAGTCGCCCGGAGGACCGGTTGCCCAGAAACCGGACCTCATCGACGGGTTCCCAGGTGGGCCCGGCGGTGACGAGGAACCGGAGGGGGTTTCCGGAGGAGGATGTCGGTGGTGGGCTGCTCACGAGCGATCACGGTGGTCGTATTGCAGTCGAGTGAATGCACCGCCATACTAGGGGACTCTGCGGGCGTCGCCGGCCTCCGTCCCGATTCGGGACGGGGCCCGTCATCCCGAAGAGGCGTCGCAGTGCGTGACACGTCACCAGGCGTGCATTTCAGAGACCAGATCCGGACCGCCGCCTCGTGCCGCGGTCGGAACGACCCAAGATCGGAGCCAGCGTTTTGGCCAGGAAGGTTCGCAAGAAACTCGGTGAGATCCTCGTCGGCGACGGCGTCGTCGAAGAATCCGCGATCGTCACCTGTGAGGCCGAGGCCCGCGAGAGCGGGAAGCGGCTCGGCGAGGTGCTGGTCGAAAAGGGCTTCGCCACGGAGATCCAGGTCGGCTCGGGCCTCGCCCGACAGGCCGGGATGGACTTCGTGGACCTCGGCACCGCCGAGGGCTCCGGACAGGTGGATCTGTCGCTGGTCGACGAGGAGATCGTGCAGAAGCACTGCGTGATTCCGCTGTCCTCCGACAACGGCAGGCTTCGGCTGCTCGTTCACGATCCGATGGATCTGGAGATGCTCGACCTTCTCCGGTTCCGACTCCCCCAGGAGTTCGATCTCGTCGTCGGCGTGAAGTCGCAGATGATGGACTGGATCGGCGAAGGCGGAGGGGCGAAGCTCGGCGGTGGTGGAGAGGCCGGCCCGGATTCGATCGACGTCACCGTCGACAAGTCCGTGGACAGCTCGGTCGACAGTTCGATCGACAGTTCCATCGACGTCGACGCCGGCGACTCCAAGATCGTCCGGCTGGTGAACGAACTCATCGTCGAAGCGGTCCGCGGCCGCGCGAGCGACATCCACGTCGAGCCCCGTGACGACCGTGTCGAACTTCGATACCGGGTCGACGGGGTGTGCCACGTCCGGCAGAGTCTTCCGAAGCGGAACCAGTCGGCGATCCTCGCCCGATTGAAGCTGATGTCGGGCGTGAACATCTCGGAACGCCGGATTCCTCAGGACGGCCGGATCAAGCTGCCGATCGACGGCGCCCAGGTCGACTTCCGGGTCTCGACGTGCCCCGCCTATCACGGCGAGAGCGTGGTGCTCCGGGTGCTGCGTCCGGACTCCGTGCAGATCGGACTTCCGAGTCTCGGCTTCGAACCGGACAACCTCGAACTCTTCAACAAGATCATTCGTCGTCCGAACGGCATCTTCCTGGTGACGGGTCCGACGGGGTCGGGCAAGACCACCACCCTGTACTCCGCGCTCAACGTGCTCAACGAGCCCAACCGGAAGATCATCACCGCCGAAGATCCGGTGGAATACAACTTCAACGGCATCAACCAGGTGCAGGTCCGCGAGTCGATCGGCCTGACCTTCCCGTTGATCCTGAAGGCCATGCTCCGGCAGGCGCCGAACGTGGTCCTCGTCGGTGAGATTCGAGACCGTGAAGTGGGGGACATCGCGATCCAGGCGGCCCTCACGGGTCACCTCGTGTTCTCGACCCTCCATACCAACGACGCGCCGAGTGCGATCACCCGTCTCGTCGACATGGGGATCAAGCCGTTCCTCGTCGCGAGTTCGATCCAGGCGATCATGGCCCAGCGGCTCATCCGGGTGCTCTGCCCGAAGTGCAAGCGGCTCGATCCCAACCCCGATCGCAAGCTTCTCTCGCTGGTGAACATCAGCGAGGAGGAGATCGCCGGTGGCGAGATCCACGAGGCGGTCGGTTGCGCCGCCTGCAACGGAAACGGCTATCGAGGCCGCATGGCGATCTTCGAGATGATGGTGATGAACGCCGAAGTGCGTGAACTCGCCTTCGAGCGGGCCTCGATCGCGAAGATCCGCGAGGCGGCCATCCGAGGTGGGATGCGAAGCCTCCTCGGCGACGGCAAGTTGAAGATCCTCCGCGGCATCACCACGCCGGTGGAAGTCGCTCGTTTCGCGCAGATCGAAGGTTTCGATCCTTCGGAGATCGGCGCCGCCTGATCCGGTCCGGGCCCGCTCCGGCCCGCCTTTCCTCTCGTTCCTTCGCGGTCGTCGGTTCCAGTCGACGGCCGCCCCATCAACGGTTTTTCGACCCATGTCCACAGTCCAGATCGATCGACTTCTCGACACCGTCGTCAAGCAGAACTGCTCGGACCTCCACCTCACGGTGGGGCGTCCGCCGACGGTCCGCCTCAACGGCATGCTCCGGAACCTCCAGACCAAGACCCTGGATTCCGACGACATGGTCGCGTTGATGAAGTCCATCACCCCCGAACAGAACCAGCAGGAGCTGCAGGAGGTCGGCTCGACCGACTTCGGCATGGCCTACGGCGACAAGGCTCGCTTCCGCGTCGCGGTGTTCCGCCAGCGTGGCAACGTCGCGATGGTGCTTCGACTGATTCCGAACCGCCTGCTGACCTTCGAGGAGATCGGTCTGCCGCCGATCTGCAAGGAGCTGATCCGTCGTCCCCGGGGTCTCTTCATCGTGACCGGTCCGACCGGTTCGGGAAAGACGACCTCGCTCGCCACCATGTTGGACTTCATCAACGACAACATGGACCGGCACATGATCACGACCGAGGATCCGATCGAGTACTACCACCATCACAAGAAGTCGATCGTGAACCAGCGGGAGCTCGGCGGCGACGTGCCGTCCTTCTCGGAGTCGCTCCGGCGGGCCCTGCGACAGGATCCCGACGTCATCCTGGTCGGCGAAATGCGAGACCTCGAGACGATGGAGGCCGCGATCGCCGCGGCGGAGACGGGTCACCTCGTGTTCGCGACGCTCCATACCACCGGCGCCTCGGGCACCATCAACCGAATCATCGATGCGTTCCCGGTCGACCAGCAGGCCCAGGTCCGCGTCCAGCTCTCGGTCGCCCTCATCGCGGTCCTCAGCCAGCAGCTCCTCGCACGCTCCGATAAGCCGGGGCGAGTCGCGGCGTACGAGTTCCTGGTGGTGACGCCCGCGATCTCCAACCTGATCCGCGAGAACAAGACCTTCCGGATCGATTCGGCGATCCAGACCGGCAAGAAGTTCGGCATGCAGCTGCTCGACGATCACCTCTGGACGCTCTACTCCAAGGGCATGATTTCGGCCGAGGAGATGATCGACAAGGGCAAGGACGCCGGCGATCTGACCCAGAAGGTCCACCGAGCCGGCGGACTCGTCGGCCGCAGCGAATTGGACGAATCGGCGGACACGGAATCGGCCGGAAACGCCTCCTGAGCAGGAAAGACGTCAGACAGCGAGGCAAATGCCTCGATTCGAGTCGTTCGTTGCGATATTTCATTTTCGCGTGTCGCACGCCCATTGGCATGCGAGAACGCCGAAACCCTTTGTCATCCAGTGCGTAGTATGGTGACGACGGAGTTCCGCCCGCACTTCCCCGGTCACGACCGGTCCGAGTGGGTCGCGGAGCTCGGCCAGCGGGAAGCAGTCCGGTTCGACCGGCGTTTCCCAGGACCCCGACGTTCGGGGTCGCCATCCAGAAGTGGATGGTCGTCAGCGCTCTGGATTGGAATCGGTGGACAACCGGTTTCACGGATCCCGGAACCAGCATCGTTCAGGTCCCACCCGGATCGGATCGGTCACACCCCGCAGGAGCGTCGACGAGCATGGCCAAGGTCAGCACCAGTGAGTTGAAGGGACGCAAGTTCGGTCGCGTCCTCGTGAAGCTCGGGAAGGTCACCCGGGAGCAGGTCCACGAGGCCTTGAAGGCCCAGCAGGGCCAGGCCGGCCGCAAGGTCGGCGAGATCCTCGTCGACCTCGGCTACATCACCGACGACGACATCCGGGCGGCCCTCGCCGGTCAGGCCGGGATCGAACAGGTCGTCCTGCGGGACCGCGAGATCTCGGACGAGACCTTCGCCGCGATTCCCGCGACCACCGCCACGACCTACCAGATCGTCCCGATCAAGTTCGATCGCGAGCGGAACGCCATCGCGGTCGCGGTCAAGAGCCCCGACAACTTCGCGGCGGTCGACGACCTTCGGAACCTGCTCGGTTTCAAGCGGGTCAAGCCCGTGCTCGCCGCCGCCGAGGAGATCGACGCGATCCTCCAGGAGCGGTACGCCGCGAAGGGCAGCGGATTCAGCGAGATCTACGCCGAGGCCGGCGACTCCGCCGCGATCGCCTCGCTCGAAGGCCGGGGCGACTCGCTCGACCTCGACATGCTCGAGGAGGCCTCCGGCGACAACGCGATCGTCCGCCTGGTGCAGGAGACGCTGCTCATCGCGATCCGCGACAAGGCGTCGGACATCCACTTCGAGCCGTTCGAGGACGAGTTCAAGATCCGCTACCGGATCGACGGCGTGCTCTACGAGATGTCGCCTCCGGACAAGCGGCTCGCCCTCCCGATCGTCAGTCGCATCAAGGTCATGTCGAAGCTCGACATCGCGGAGCGGCGTCTTCCGCAGGACGGCCGGATCGAGATGTCCCTTCCCGGGACCGGCGCGCCGATCGACCTCCGGGTCGCGGTGCTCCCGACGATGTTCGGCGAGTCGGTGGTGCTTCGAGTGCTCGACCGCTCGAACGTCCAGCTGAGTCTCGACCGCGTCGGGCTTCGCGACGACGATCTCGAACGCGTCCGTGGCCTGATCAACAAGCCCAACGGCATCGTGCTGGTCACCGGCCCGACGGGTTCGGGCAAGACCACCACGCTCTACGCGGCCCTCACCGAACTGAACACCCCGGACCGGAAGATCCTCACCGCGGAGGACCCCGTCGAATACGACATCGACGGGCTCATCCAGTGCCAGGTGAACGTCGACCAGGAACTGACGTTCAGCAAGTTGCTCCGCTCCTTCCTCCGGCAGGACCCCGACACCATCCTGGTGGGCGAGATCCGAGACCTCGAAACGGCGCAGATCGCGATCCAGGCGTCGCTCACGGGTCACCTCGTGTTCTCGACCCTGCATACCAACGACGCGCCGAGTTCGATCCTCCGACTCATCGACCTCGGGGTCGAGAGCTTCCTGCTCACCGCGACGCTGGAGGCCATCGTGGCCCAGCGTCTGATCAGGAAGATCTGCGAGAAGTGCAAGGAGGAGTTCGTGCCCACCGAGGAGCAGCTGATGGAGCTTTCGCTCCTTCCGGCCGACGTCGAGGGCCGGACGTTCTTCCGCGGTCGTGGCTGCGGCAACTGCATGAAGACCGGCTACAAGGGCCGGATGGCGATCTTCGAGATCATGACCCTGGACGACACGCTTCGCGAGATGATCATGTCGCAGGCCTCCACCGCGGTGCTCCGGGACGAGTCGCGACGGCGGGGCATGCGGACGCTCCGCGAGTCGGGCCTGCTGGCGATCTACGAAGGACAGAGCACGATCGAGGAGGTCGTCCGCGAGACGATCGCGGAAGACTGAACGAAGACCACGGTTCCGGCGGCCGCGGGGCCGTCGGCGTCGATTGAACGCGGGCGTTCCGAACGACCCGCATCGAACCAGAGGATCAGGAAGACCAGACCATGCCGACCTTCCAGTACGAAGCAGTCAACGCCGCGGGCAAGGAACAGAAAGGGGTCATCGAGGCCTCCGACAACGCCGATGCCCAGGCGCAGCTCAAGGCCCAGGGCTATTTCCCGACGCTCGTCGAGGAAGCCAAGCTCAAGGGCCGCAAGAAGAAGTCCGGCAAGGACGTGGCGAAGAAGAAGAAGAAGGGGGGCGGCTTCTCGATCTCGATCGGCAAGGTGAACCTCAAGAAGATGACGACGTTCACGCGTCAGCTCTCGACGCTCCAGGACGCGGGTCTCCCGCTGCTCCGGTCGGTTCAGATCCTCGAGTCGCAGCAGCGACCGGGCAAGCTGAAGTCGGTTCTCGGCGACGTCGCCGAGGACGTCGAGGCGGGTTCCGCCCTCTCCGACGCGATGGCCAAGCATCCCAAGGCCTTCGACCGCCTCTACTCGAAGATGGTCGCGGCCGGTGAGGTCGGCGGCGTGCTCGACATCATCCTCCAGCGGCTCGCCGACTTCATGGAGAAGGGCGAGCGGCTCCGTCGTCGGATCAAGGGTGCGTTGATCTACCCCGCGGTGGTCATCACGATCGCGGTGCTGATCGTGACCGGCATCATGTACTTCGTGATTCCGAAGTTCCAGGAGATCTTCAACGACTTCGACGTCGAGCTCCCGGGTCTGACCCTCTGGCTCGTGAAGGCCTCGAAGTGGGTCGCGGGTCAGTCCAGCGAGGACCAGGCGGTGCCTGGGGCGATCTGGATCCTGTTGACGCCGTTCCTCATATTCGGGCTCTACAAACTGGTGCGGGTGACCGGGCCGGGCAAGGCGATCACCGACGTGGTGTTCGCGCGACTGCCGGTGATCGGCCAGTTGATACGCAAGACCGCGATCGCGCGGTTCACCCGGACCCTCGGCACCCTGATCAGCGCCGGTGTGCCGATCCTCGAGGCGATCCTGATCACCCGGGACACGTCGGGCAACTACATCTACGAGAAGGCGCTGACCAGCGTCCACGACTCGATCCGGGACGGCGAGACGTTCGCCGGCCCGTTGCGCGAGGCGAAGGTCTGCGATCCGATCGTCGTCAACATGATCGACGTCGGCGAGGAGACGGGCGACCTCGACATCATGCTGATGAAGATCGCGGACAACTACGACGAAGAGGTCGACGTGGCGGTCGCGTCGCTGCTCTCGCTGCTCGAACCGTTCATGGTGGTGATTCTCGGCGGCATCGTCGGCACCATCGTGCTCGCCCTCTTCCTTCCGCTCGTGAAGATGATCGAATCCGTCTCACAGGCGAAGTGACCACGACCACGCCACGTCCGTCCGTCCCGGGTTCGCCCCGGGGCGGGCGCACGCCGGGGAACGCATCCATGCTCCAACGGACCGACCAGTTCGCCCGATCGAACCGAACCGGCTTCGGAACCTCCGCCGCCGCTCGGGGGGGATTCACGGTGATCGAGATGCTCGTGACGCTCGCGATGATCATCGTGCTCGTCGGCATCCTCGTGGTCGCGCTCTCGCAGGCCTCGGGGACCGCGCAGAAGGCGCAGACCTCGTTCCTGATGAACTCGATGTCCGCGGGACTCGCGCAGTTCAAGGGCGACCACGGCTACCTGCCGCCGGTCCTCGGCGACGGCGCCGCGTTCGGCGGCGGTGGCACGCCCGACAACCAGCCCGGCTGGTCGCGGGACGCGATCCTGCCGCCGGAATGGGGCTCGAATCCGTCGGGTGGCGAGGTCGCCGACTACCAGAGCTGGTTCTCGCTCACGTCGCCCGCCGAGTATCTCCTCGGTTACGGAAACCGAAGCGGTGACGGCTACGGCATCGTCACCAACGACGCCAATCCCTTCCCCGACATCACGCCCGGGAACATCGAGTCACCGACCCTCGGCTTCCGGTCCCCGGGATTCGACGGTGCCTGGAACTCCGTCTTCAATCCCCGCCGCGGCTTCGAAGGGTTCATCGGAACCTTCGCGGCGCGGAACCCCGGTGGTTTCGTGACCGACGGCACCTCGTTCCCGCCCAACATCAACGACAACGGCGTGAAGATCCGCGGACGGATCTACGGGCCGTACCTCGAGATCAAGGACGAGAACAGTCTCGGCGGCCTCCGCCCCGACGGGACGATCGCCCGTCCGGAGGATCCCGACTACGTGGACCGTCCGAAGGTGATCCTCGACTACTGGGGGACGCCGATCCGCTACTACCGACGCCCGTATTCCGGCGGCGACCCGAGGGCGGAACAGGTCGACTCGTTCGATCTCGGCGACCTCTTCGCGATGCGTCCCTGGACCATCGAGACCGGCGTCGAGTCCAACGGCATCGCGGACGCCGAAGGCGATCGCTCGACCACGCCCCAGCTCAAGAGCGCCGAGTTCGGGCTGTTGAGCGCGGGCGCCAACCGCCGGATCGACAGCACGCGTCGATTCGACACCGACGAACTGAACCGGGACAACATCCAGGAGATCGGACCGTGATCCAGTCGACCAGCATCCACGCCCGCGCCGCGGTCCGTCGTCGCGGCGGCTTCAGCCTCATCGAACTCGTGGTGGTGGTGGGGGTGATCATCACCCTGATCTCCCTCGTCCTCGCGGTGAGCACCCTGCTGATCCAGGCCAACGAGGCCCGGCAGCTCGAAGCGGCGTTCGCGACGCTCGACTCGGCGGTGCAGGAGTACGAGCAGGTGGTCGGTCGGCCGCTCACCTACCAGGATCGGACCGAACAGAACGTGCGTGGTGCGTTCGACATCCCGTACAACATCGACTTCGGCATCAACGCGCTTCAGGGCTTCTACGGCGCGAACGGCGCCGGCGAGGCGTGCATCTGCGCCGCGACGGGTGATTCCCACGGTTGGGAGAAGTCGATCGTGCGACTCTTCCAGCTGATGGCCCGCACCGAGTCCGCCGAGGAGATCATCGCGAAGCTCGATCCGTCGCTCTTCCTGCCGGTCCGGCTCTCGAACGGGTTGGCCCTTCCCAACAACCAGTCGCTCACCACCCTCGAAGATCCCTGGGGCGCGACCGTCGCGCTCGTGATGCCCGGACGCAAGTGGCGGGACAGCGACCAGGGGAATCTCGAGATCGACGCGGACGGCACGATCAGGACCTCGATGGAGAACAAGATCGGAATCTGCCGGAACGGCAAGCCGCTCTTCGTGAGCGCCGGACCGGACGGCGACATCGGCTGTCTCGACTGCGCCGGCGGCACCTCGCCACGCTTCGAGGCGACGCTCGACAACATCTACTCCTACACCCCGGAGGCCCGGTGATGCAGAGGATCCACCGCCGAAACCACGGTCTCGAGGGCTCCGCCGCCATCACGTGGCGACGCGGCTTCACCATCATCGAACTGCTGGTGGTGATGGGGATCCTGATCCTGCTCGCGGTTCTCACCGGCGTCAGCGTGCGGCAGTTGAGCCAGGGCGCACGACTGAGCAGCGGGTCCAACCAGGTCATCGCGGCCCTCGGCGCCGCCCGCGCCTACGCGATCCAGAACAACAAGACGGTCATGCTGACCTTCGTGGTCAGCGTCGATCCGAACCGGGTGTCCGAGGGTGAGCGGGTGGAGCTCGTGCTCGCGGAGGCCACCGGCCAGATCTCGACCCGCTACAACCAGCAGTGGTACGACGAGCGATACGTGCCGGTCCCCGGCCTGCCCGCGGTCGAACTTCCCCGCGGCATCAAGGTCGCGGGCCCCTTGAACACCAGCTACGTCGGTGGCGGTTCGAACGGCACGCCCGACGACGAGATCTGGGTCTCGCAGCCCGGGGGCGACTGGCGGGCGGCGGGCGGAAACGTCTTCACCCGCGAGATCGGCCGCCAGATCGGCGTGGTCTTCGGTCCCGACGGCACCCTCATCACCCGCAACGTGATGGGCGCCGGTGGTTCCGGCGCCGTGGTCTGGCCGTACCTCGACATCGACCGCAACGGCGTTCCCGAGATCATCAACCCCTACGGCTACGGCGGCATCCTGCAGTACGTCGCCTACGACGCGGTGGGCGACGAGTGCGACGTGCATCCCGTCCAGTGGCTCGCGGTCTACGACGACGACCAGCTTCGCACCGCCCGCGACGACTCCAACTGGATCGGCGAGGGTGGCGAGGACATTCGCAACAGCCTCATCGCCTACTGGGTCGAGGACTTCGGCATTCCGATCTACTTCAATCGCTACACCGGCGTCGCGGAGACCGTGAACCCATGACTCTCATGAACACGTCATCGCGTTCGACGGGCTCGCGCCCGGCCCGACGCGGCTTCTCGCTGATCGAGCTGCTGCTTGCGATCTTCATCCTCGGCGTCGGGGTCATCTCGATCTCCGCGGTCTTCCCCGCGGGCATCATCCAGCAGCGTCGCGCCCAGGACGACATCCTCGGACCGGTGATCGCGGAGGCGGCGCTCTCGACGATCCGCTCGAAGGTCGGTCAGTCCGACTTCGGAACCTTCGAGGAGTTCGGCATCGGCAACCCGGCCGCGTTCGCGCCGCTCGATCGTCCGTTCCCGAACACCTGGCTTCGCGATGGCGACCAGTACACGCAGGTGGGGGACTGGCCCTGGCTCCGGCCTTCGATGGCGGTGGTGCCCGATGGCGTCGATGCGGACGCCCGCGACTACTTCGGCGACATCGATCTCTTCAGCGCCCGCTTCGCCCGAGGCTCGAACTTCGCGCCGGCGTATCCGTCGAGCTCGAACCTCGACTGGACGATCGGCAAGACCACCGAACTCAGCATCGCCGGCGGCTTCCCGGTCTTCGGTGACGGTTTCAGCAATGGTGACACGGGCGCGTTCCTCTACGGCATTCCGTTCAACCGGTCGAAGTTCGACTTCTTCGGCTTCGGCGAGGACCCGCTGGTCACGGTCACCCAGGAGGAGCGATTCTGGCCCTCCGGGACCGGCTACGAGACCGGTCGCGATCGACCGCAGTACGCCTGGGACTGCATGTTCCGGCGGTTCCAGGGACGCGTGCAGGTGGCGATCTTCGTGTACCGGGTGAACGTCGGCGGTGCCGCCGGCGGCTACGCGGTCTCGGGGGATGAAGGTAACGACGCCTACGAACGCGAGGCCTCCCGGCCGTCGATGCCTGCCCGGGCCGACTTTCCGATGTCGGTCTCCGGCACGGTCTATCGCACGCTCGACCCCTTCGGGAACGACCCGACGCCCGACGCTCCGCCGTCGCTCGACGACTTCGAACGGGTCGCCGTCAAGAACACCGATGCCCAGTTCAACGAACCCGACCCCACCCTCGACACGTACTTCGAGGGCTGGCAGGCGCCGGGCCAGTGGCTGCTCGATCCCTACGGCCGGATCCACCGCGTCGCCCAGGGCCGAAGGAACAAGCGGCAGGGGCCGGTGCGACTGACCCGCCCGATCCCGCGACAGGCCCCGAGCACCTCGCTCTGGAACCCGGCGCTCGATGAAGGTGGTCCGATCAGCGACCCCGCGGTGATCCAGGCCGCGACCGATCAGGTCCGTTCGCTCTGGTACGTGCCGCCCGTCGATCGACGCGGCATCACGCTCACGCCCGTCTACGTCTCGGTGAGGGATCTTTGATGACGAACAGACCCGTCCATTCCGATGCCGACGCCCAACTCCGCGCCGACGCCCTGCGAAAGGGCTTCACGCTGACCGAGTTGCTGGTCGCGATCGTGGTGCTGCTGGTGATCATCCTCGCGGTGGGCCGGATCTTCGGCACCGCGAGCACCGTGGTGAAGAACGGCGAGGCGAACGCGGACATCCTGCAGGAGACCGCCGCGGTCGAGCAGTTGATCCGCAACGACCTCGCCCGGATCTCCGACGAAGGCTTCATGATCATTCAGTGCATCGGGGTTCGGAACGACGTGAACACCGTCGTCAACGGCGGCCCGCTGCTCGATCCGACGAAGCCCGCGGGTCACATCTTCCGCGCCGACCAGCTCGCCTTCGTCGCCGACGATCTCGCGATCAGCCGGCAGACCCAGACCATGGGCGCCTTCGTCGAGAACGCGAACGGGTTCTACACCGGCGAGACCTCGCCCACCCCGCAGTCGACTTCGAGCATCGTCTACTACGGGCACGGCGTGCAGTTCCCGTTCCTGCCGAAGAACCTCGGCGTGACCGCCGACGTCGATCCGTCCTACAACATCCAACCCTGGTTCCGACCGTCGCCCGCCGACACCTCGGCCCGGGTCGAACTCCAGCGCTGGCCGCAGGGGACGGCGCTGCCGGGGCAGTACAACGGCTCCCAGCCCGATGCCACCGACTGGACGCTCGCCCGTCAGGAGACCCTGATGGCCGACGACGGCCAGGGGAACCTGACGAGCTTCCTGACCACGCCCGCGAACCGGAACTCGGCGGAGGCGATCTTCGACGACGCGATGGAAGCGTCGCGGGTCGACGTGGTCGCGACCGACATGGGGCGGCTCCGCGAGTCGATCCGGAATCTCGGTCCCGACGGCGTGGTGAGCACGCTCCTGAACTACCGCCCGCGGGCGGAGAAGCGGCCGCCGACCCTGGACAAGAGCGACGTGCTCCTGACCACCAGCGTCCTCGGCGGCAATTGCTCGAACTTCGTGATCGACTGGACCTGGTCGGACGGCGTCGGCCGCGAGCTGGAGCTCGACTTCGACCCGCAGAGCAACTTCGCGGGCATCCTCCGCGGCGTCTCGCACCGCGGCGGCTTCCGGCCGGGCGTCGGCAACGAACCGGCCGAGGTGGTGGAGGCGTCGCTGCCCCAGCCGTGGTTCGGCTTCGCGGACAACAGTTCCGATTCGGGCAATCCCAACCTCGACGTGACCTTCGCGTCCGCGTATCTCGGTGGGTCGTTCTACGACCGCGCGGTCCGGTTGCATGCACCGCTCGCCTACCACCTCGCGAATCAGATTCTCGGCGGGCAGCAGCCCCCGAGCTTCGACTTCTTCCCCGACTCGACCGTCGAGAGCTTCGTTCCCCAGGCGGTGTCGACCATCGAAGGCATCGGTGGGGCGGGCGGCTCGGTCGTCGATCAGCCGTTCGGGAGCTCGGTCCCGGTCTACCGCTACCGGGCGTTCTTCGGTCTGAACGGCAAGGAACCGTTCGTCCGCGACGGGTCCGGGCGGCCGCTCACCGCCGCCGCGGCGGGTGGCGAACCGTGGCCCGTCTACCGCACCGACTACACCCCGTGGCCGTCCGCCCTGCGGATCACCGCCACCTTCCACGACAACCGCGATGCGATCGAGGGCGGTCGACTCGTGCAGTTCACGATCCCGCTTCCGAAGCGGGTGCAGGACCTTCCGGAGGACTGATCCATGAACCACCGATCCGTGAACCGAACCGAACGAGGCGCCCTCCGGCCCGCGCTCCGGCCTGACCTCCGGAATGATCGAACCCGCCGCCGAGGCAACACGCTGGTGCTGGTCACCGCGATCCTCGTGCTGCTGGTGATCATCGCCACCGCGTACATCACCCGCGCCCAGGGCGGTCGCGTGATCGCCGCCGCCCAGCGCAAGGCGATCGATCGCGAAGACCGGTCGCAGCTCGCGGTGGGGGTGGTGGCGAACGAGATCGCCTCGAACCTCTTCCCGAAGCTCGTCGACGCCGGCAATGATCCGATGATCGCGAGCGGCAGCGGCGTCGCGACGTCCAGCACGCCCCGGCTCTCGCGCCCGTTCTGGCTCGGTCAGAAGCTCGACCGCTACATGGTCGACCCGCAGACCTTCAACGGAGCTCCGATCGCCCCGTACAACTTCGCGCCGTACGAGACCAAGGCGTGGACCAACTGGCCCGACACCCAGGGCAACGCGGCGGTCTTCGGACCCGGGGCACCCAACGGCACCGTGTACGACGCCCGCGGCCTGGTGATCGGTGACGCGAACCCCATCGGCAACCCCGGCTTCGCGGACACCCGCTGGCTTCGGTCGACCGAACCGCAGCGGGCCTACGACACCAACGGCTGGCTCGGCTTCGACAATCAGGTGAACGCCACCGGCTTCACCCACTTCAGCCACCTCTCGTGGCCGGCGACCGCCGAGAACGGCTGGCGGGTCTGCTTCGACATCGCCAACGTGGCGTCGTTCAACGCGAACTCGAACCCCGCGGACCCGACCCTTCGGGCGGACGCCGGTTTCACGATCACCACCACCTCGTCGGACCTCGTCCGGCAGGGCATCACCGAATACGGCCTGTTCCAGGAGCCGGTCGCACTGCAGACCCCGTATGAACAGTGGCTGCCCGGCGTGGTCCCCGGCACCTACAACGGCACCGCGGACTTCCTGGCCCGTCGCACCGACTGGTTCGGTCCGCCCGCCGACCACTTCGCCGCGGTCCTCGGCGACACCGCTCGGGGCCCGCTCCCGAACTTCATCCGCCTGAACGACCTCGGTCCGAACCGCGAGGAGTTCGTGTTCGGCAGCGACCGCAACGTGGTCAGCCGGACCCTCGCCGACGCCGATGGCGACGGTTTCACCGATTCCTTCTGGTTCCTGCTGCCCGGCACCAGCGAAGACGGGATCCGGCAGGTCGCCGCGGTCTCGATCGTCGACAACGCCTCGATGGTCGACGTCAACGTCGCGACCCGCTTCGATCGCTGGAGCACCGCGGGCCAGACGCCCGCCGACCTCGCCCTGTCGAGCCGGCTGGTGCAGCCGCAGTATCAGGCGACCGCCTTCGGTGAGAACGCGTCGGTCTACGATCCATCCGACACCTGGACCGGGCTCTTCAGCGATCCGCAGAACACCTGGCCCGGCACGCCCTGGAACTTCGCCTACCAGTACCAGACCGAGTACCAGTATCAGGCCGGCACCTTCGGTGATCCCGAGACGCTTTCGACGCAGTACGACCCGCTGCTCTTCGGTGATTCGACCAGCGAGGCCCGCACCTGGCTGCGGCAGACCGGCGTCCTGAACCAGAACTTCGGGCCCACCGGGTACGAAGCCCTCGAACAGCCGTATCGATCGCTGCTCGTCGCGTTCGGCGACGGGTCCCCGGGTCGTGCCCGCTTCGACCGTCGTCGGTACTTCCGTCGTCGCCAGACCGAGAGCGGGGTCTTCGTGCGGCGGGCCGACGACTTCGGGCAGCCCTTGCTGGTCGAGGACTGGCGGGTTCGCAACGTCCCGCCCCGGGGCTTCACCGATGCCGATGAACTCGAACTGCGCATGTTCAGCGGCAGCAACTACGGCCCGGTGGTCTCCGCCTTCGAGCGGACCGTCAACCGGCCCTGGCAGCGGGATCGCAATCCGTTCCGTTCGACGCTGGCGCGTTCCGAGTCGGTCGAGAACTTCCTCGACTACTTCGACTCGAACGTCAACGGTCCCTGGCCGCCCGTCGCGGGGCCCGCGATCGGCGATCAGCTCTCCGCCGACGAGCTGCTGCGCGACAACCGGCATCGAGTGACCACCTACAACGCGGTCCGCAACGATCTTCGACCGCTGCATCTTCGTCCCACCGCGCTCTACGACTCGACCTACGACTACGCGTTCAACCGGCTTCGGGGCGCGAGCGGTGATCCCGATCCGGCGACCAACCAGCTTGCGTTCGATCAGCGCAAGCGGAAGCTCGACCTGCGGGGCTCGGCGCTCGACGCGCCGATCACCGAGCTCGAATCCCTCCTCTACGGCGGGGCGTTCAACGATCCGTTCAACGTCGCCGCGGCCAACGGCGGCGGGGAGCTCTATCCGGGCGTCTGGCCGCCGCTGATCGGCGGCGACTTCGCCTTCCGCGTGGAACTCGACCGCTCCTACCTGTTCCGGCAGGAACTGCAGGAGACCTTCGCGACGGCGCTGTCCGGCCTCTTCCGCGACAGTGCGGACGGCACGAACTACACCCAGAGCTATCTCGGCAGCAACTACACCGGGGTCACCGAGAACCAGAACGCCTACCTCAAGACGCAGCTGCTCGCCGCGAGCTGGGCCGCGAACATCGACACCAACCGGGACGATCGACTTCGCTTCGCGAACACCTTCAACTACGCCGACGCCACCGGCCCGGGCACGGTCCTCGAACTCGAGATCATCGATCAACCGATCTATCCCGACTGGGCGCCGCGGGTGCCGCTCGGCATCGAGCAGGACCTCGGGGCGATCGACGAGGATCTGCGGAACCTGACCTTCCCCGGCATGGAGAAGCAGCCCTTCATCATGGAGAGCTTCTTCGCGCTGGTGTATCCGAAGAGCCGGATCACCAACGGCATCGCCAACCAGCTCGAGAACGACGAGGACTACCGCCAGTACCTCCTGAGCGAGGGGCTCGATCCCGACAGCGACACCCCCGACGCGGGAGAGGACGAGATCCCGCAGGGCTTCCGTGACGCCGGTGATTCCTGGGTCGACCGCGAGAGCGAGCCCGCGATCGTCTTCGCGATCCAGATCGCGAACCCCTACGAGGAGCCCGTCCCGCTCCACGACATCCGCATCCGGATCGGCGACAACAACCGTTCGCTCGATCTCTCCCGACTCCCCAGCCCGCATCCGCAGGGCGTGGCGGACCGCAACCAGCCCTACTACCGACCGGGCGAACTCTTCCTCGGGCCCACCCGGCCCGACGCGCCGCGCACCGCGATCGTCTACGGGATCATTCCGCCCGGATTCAACACCGCGGACGGCGACGATCCGAGCTCGTTCGAATACAACTTCGGCTTCACGTTCGAGGAGTTCCACGGCAAGTGGACGGACTTCCTCGACCTGCAGCCCGGCAACCTCTTCGGCTGGGAGCCCGGCCTGCCGATGAACGAACACCAGACCCTGGTGTTCGACGCCTCGCCGCGTTCCTTCCGACGCGCCGACCCGACCGCGCCCGGCGCCCCGATCGTGCCGGCGCTGCCGCCGGTCCTGTCCGCGAACCCCGACACCTGGTTCGACGATCCGGAGCAGTCGGTCGAACTCCTGAAGTTCGTGCAGAACCCGCTGGCCACCGGCAACGGCTATCTCTACGCGATCGATCGGCTCGACAACGAGCAGACCGGTGAGAAGATCGAGTTCATCGACCAGGTCGAACGGCTCGTCGACGAGGACTTCGCCCCGACCATGGAGCAGGACTACGTCTTCGACCTGAACAGCAACGACCGCCGCGAGTGGAACGGCATCCGGCTCGAAGGGGACGACTTCTTCGTGAGCTGGGTCCGGGCCGGCCGGCCCTGGGGCTGGGACGTCAACCGAAACGGCGTCTACGACATGACCGAGGTCAATCCCCGCTACATCTACGCGGAGATCCCCGAGGACGACTGGGTCAAGACCGAGGTCGATGCCGTCGAAGTGAGCAGCGGCTCCAGCCAGATCAAGGGCGACACCATCGACTTCGAGGTGGACCCCGACGTGGGCGGCCCCGCCAACAGTCCCTGGCTCACGCGGTCCTACCTGCTGCCGCTCGCGACGCGGGCGAGCAGCACCGGGCTCGACTTCGAGTCGGTCCGCGGGAAGCCCGTGAACTTCTCGACCGCGACCGCCCTGGTCGGGGTGGGCGGCTCGCCGACCATCGACTTCGACGCCGGCTATCCGGTGCTCGCCGACGGCTCGGTCCGTCTGAGCAACAACGGCGTCTGGCCCGGCCAGAATGCGAGTGGTTACCGCTGGGTCCTCATGGACAAGGGGCAGGCGCCGGACGAGGTGCTTCCCGGGACCCGGAGCGGCGTGGCCACCGGGGTCGACAGCAACGGCAACGGCGTCGACGACGGGCTCGAGAACTATCAGCGGGTCTGGCTGGAGAAGGATCAGTGGGCGTACCCGCTGCAGATGCTCCAGAAGGACGCGGACTACGAACAGGTGGGCGAGATCGCGAACGCCTTCCTCTGGGGCCATGCGATCCGGCATCGTCCGGGTGTGACCTCGGCGCAGTCCTACAACGGGCTGCCGTTGCTGCAGACGATCTTCACCTTCGGCGAGCTCATGAACAGCACCGGGGACGAGGACGACGTGATTCCCGTCGCCCCGCGCGAGTACCTCGACGACGTCGGGATCGCGAACGCGAGCGGCATCTTCACGAATCGGTACCGACCGACGCCGGGCAACCTCGTCGCACCGGCGACCGCCGCGGTCGATTCGTTCCGCCCCTTCACCCAGGTGGTGGAGGTCGCCGCGATCGACGCGCCGTGGACCCCGATGCTCCCCGCGGGACTGTCGATCTTCGACGGCCTGGTCTGCGACGGCCCCGGTGCGAACTATCGACTCGACATCGACCGCAGCGGCTCGCTCGAAGCGGTCGAACTCCTCGCGATCGAGGATGCGCGCTACGGCAACGCCGGCGGCTTCTCCGGCGACGGCACCCGCGGCGTGCTCAACCTCAACACCGCGAGCCCCGAAGTGCTGCGGACCCTGCCGCACATGAGCCGGCTCGTCTACAACGACACCTACACCGGCTGGTCCGGTCTCGGGAACGACCCCGACGACGCGAACGCGTTCTGGCGGGCCTACGCCCCGGCGGCACAGCTCGCCGGCGACGTCGAGGAGGATTCCACGCCGAAGCCGATCGCCCGCCGCAATCCGCAGTGGGTCAAGGTGCCGGAGACGATCGAGCGTTATCGCGACGGTGGTGGACTCTTCGGCAACGGCAGCGTGAAGCCCGTACAGCCCTGGCAGAACCAGACGATGCCGTTCACCGGCAACATGTCGATGCCCTACTACGACGACCGTGGCACCTACGGGTACGGCGACGCGCCCGAGATGGCGGCGTGGATCGCGGACAACGTCGTCTACCCCGATCTCGGAGTTGGTGGCGTGGTCGGACTCTATCCCGGCATGCGTCGGGAGCAGGGGATCGCCAGCATCGGCGAGCTCATGTTGATGGATCGGTCCGGCATCTCCAACGGTGCCGCCCAGTCCTGGCCGCAGCGGTCCACCTCGATCACGGGGGCGGCGCAGGATCCGTTCCTGTATCAGGCGGACTTCAACGCCGACACCAACGTCGGATCGTCGATCGCCCCGTGGGATCCCACCGCGATCGATCCGGCGAACAACACCCGCCTCGGGCTCGGCTGGCGTCCGCTGGTCGGCAACCAGGGTCAGGCGGACGACTTCGCCCGGCAGGCCGACGCTCGACTCTCGACCGACCGTCGGAACACCAAGTGGTTCCAGGTGAAGGACGACGGGTCGACTCCCGATGTGATCGACCCGTTCGGCCTGGTCGAGATCCCCGACGAGGTCGCGGGTGACGCGGAGGAGGCGAACCTGCTCTTCGCCGGCATCTCGAACCTCGTCTCGGTGCGAAGCGACGTCTTCACCGTGCATCTCCGCATCCGTTCGTTCCGCCAGAACCCGGTCACCGGGATCTGGAACGGCACCGATCCGGAGTACATCGCCGACGATTCCCGCTACGTCTTCGTGGTGGACCGATCGAAGTGCGATCTTCCGGGCGAGACCCCGGAGATCCGGCTGCTCAGCAAGGTGCCCAACTGAGTCGAAGCCCGTCTTGAAACCGGCCGGAATTCCGGCCCGTGTCGAATCAACTCGACCCGCGTCCTCGCCACGCTCGTCCAGCGTCTTGGGGGGCGCGGGCTTTTTTTCGTGCCGGGCTCGAGACGCTCGGGCAACCGGGCGGATCCGTGCCGGGCCGGTCGATCGGTGATCGCGGAATCCGGGATCCGACCGGTGGTGGTTTCGTATGCAAGACACGGATACCGGACCCGGATCCGAGATCGGTCGTCCCGCGACGGCGCTCGGTCGCGCGGGAACCCTGCATTTCCCGCAGGTCGGCTGGCCCGAGGGGTCGCTGGATGGCATCCTTGTACGGACCGGTCTCGACCTCGTCGAGGTCCGGAAAATCCTCGCTTCAGGGCCGTATCGACGGTCGGTGAGGACTAGGATCAAAGGCAGGCGCCACCGTGGCTTCCGTTCAGGACGGAAGGGCACGGGGGGGCCGGATTTCGTGATCATGAACCAGGGGCGGACCGACGCGTCCGCACGGAGATGAAGGCGACCATGCGAACCCCCCAGACCAGAATGACCCTCGCGCTGGCCCTGGCGCTCGGTACCGGCACGCTGGCGGCCCTTGCGGTCGGCCCGGTGGCCAAGGACCGACCGGCGATCGAACGCGGCGTCGCGACGTCTGCGATGTCACGGGTGGCCCTCGACGTCGATCGGGAGCTCGAGGTTGATCTGAAGCGACCGATGAGGCTTCAGGAGCCGAACGCCATCCGTCCCGGTGATCTCGATCATCCGGTGCTGGCGGTCGCTCGCGACGGTCGGATTCGATTCGATGTCAACGAGGTTCTGGCGCTCGAGGTCGGCGATCGGGTGGATCTCGCCGTTCGCCGCGGCACGGCGCCGCACCGGTTCCAGGTCAAGCGTGCTCGTCGGACGACGGGCGACGGTCGATGGTGGCAGCTCGAGTCGATGGACGAGGAACTCGTCGCGGCGACGCTCGCCCATCGAGACGGCATGGTCGCGGGTTGGATGCAGGTCCCCGGAGAGAACGGCGGCATGGAGTGGACGCTGGTCCCGATCGGACGCGGCCTCGTCGCGCCCGAAGCCAAGGCCGCGGACCTTCCCGGCTGTGGTGGGGCGATCGTCCCGGACGTCGGTCCGGTCGATCCGATGGGGCCGATGTCGCCCTTCAACGGCGACGGCGTCGCCGGAGACGACAACGACGTCGAGGAATGCGCCGGTTGCGCCGCGACCGTCGCGGACATCGCCTTCTTCTACACCAGCCTCTGTCTCGAGAAGGAAGTGGAACGAATCGAGGAACAGGGCGGGGATCCGAAGGATGCGCCCGCCGCGATCGCCGCGGTCTGCGAACTCGAATCGGCCAACTGCTCGATCACCATGGCGAACTCCGAGGTGCCCTTCGGCACGCGGCCGGTCTACGTGGGGCTCGTGGAGTGGGATGAGAAGTCCGACAGTCTGCTCGGGCCGTTCACGAATCCCTCCGACGGAATCATCGACGAGGTCCACGAGATCCGTGATGCGGTCGGGGCCGACGCGTGTTCGCTCGTGTCGCACACCGACGGCGAGGATCCCGCGGTCGGCTACTGCGGTCTCGCCTACGTGGTCAACGGCGACAACGCGGACTTCGCCTTCAACAGCCTGGTCCGAGGCTGCATGGGGTTTTCGCTCTTCGGGCATGAATTCGGCCACAACATCGGGCTTCTCCACGCGGTCGGCGACAGCGCGACCGGCGACGGCCCTCCGTGCGATCCCTGGGAACCGACCTGGGTCGGCTGCTGCAAGCCCGGCGAGAGCGACGAGACGCCGGACGGACTTCGCTACCAGCACGGCTGGCGGAACGTCGGGAGCACCACGTTCTGCTTCAAGACGGTGATGGCCTATTCGCCCGGCAACGGGATTCTCCACTACTCGAATCCCGAAGTTCCCTACGACGGCGTGGCCACCGGCAGTCCCGAGGATTCGTCGGACGGTCGGGCCGCGGACAACGCGGGCTGGGCGACCCTGACGATGCCGGGTACCGCCGCGTACCGATGCGCCGTCCCTGAGCAGACCGGCACCGACGGTCGGCTGATCGCGGGCGGGCTCCAGGCCTACGACTTCTTCGGCATCTCGATCGCGACCAATGGGCTTCGCATGATGGCGGGTGCAAGCCGTCACGACGCCCGCGGCCTGAACGCCGGGGCGGCCTACGTCTTCGAGGACTTCCTCGATGACGGCGAAGACGACGGCGATGGCGACGGTGATGACGGTGACGGCGGTGACGAGGAAGGCTGGCTCCAGTCCGCCAAGGTCACGCCGACCTACCTTCGCGAGGGCGACCGATTCGGCGAGTCGATCGCCGCGGACGGTGACTTCCTGGTCATCGGCTCGGCGCGGGCGGGCCGATGGGTGACCGAGATCGACAAGGACACCGGCGAGGAGTACGACGTGCTCGAAGCCGCTTCCGCCGGCGAGGTCTCCGTGTGGTTCTGGAGCGGTGACTACTACTGTCTACTGCAGCGGATCCAGCCCGAGGATCTCGTCGACAACGACTGGTTCGGCCACTCGGTCGCCATCTCGGACGGCCTGCTGGTGATCGGTGCGCCGCGTCGCGACGTCGACCCCGACGACAACGACGAGACCGGTGCGGCGTACGTGTACCGCTTCGACGGCGTGCAGTTCGAACAGCTTCCGGGCGAGGACGGCTTCCTGCCGGGTGACGACGACGGCGATCTCTCCGGTTGGAGCGTCGCCGCGGGCACCGAAGGCGGTAACTTCCCGACTCGATACGTGATGGTGGGGGCGCCGGAGGCCGACTCCGGCCGAGGCAAGGTCGTCCCCTACATCTACATCAGCGGCGTCGACGCCGTTCGAAGAAGCGATCTCGATCTCGGCGCCCAGGACGCGAACTTCGGCTGGTCGATCGCGATGGAAGGTCGCGACGCGGTCGTGGGCGCCCCGGAGGCCGACGACGCCACCGGCGCCGCGGTGTCGTATCGCGTGATCGACAACGAGTTCGATCAGATCGAGTCGCTGTCGTTCTCGGGATCGATGCCCGGCGACCGATTCGGCGCCGCCGTCGCGGTCTCGACGAACTACATCGCGGTCGGTGCCCCGGACAGCGGCGGCGACCTCTTCGACCTCGTCGGGGCGATCGGCATCTACGAACGGTCCGGCAACGGCTGGGACCAGGTCCAGATCGTGCGGCCGAGCGGACTCGAGCCCGGCGATCGGATCGGCGAATCCGTCGCGATCGTCGGCAACATCGTCTTCGCGGGGGCGCCGCTCGCGGACGATGCCGGCCCGCTCTCCGGCGTGGTGTACGCGGTGCAGATCCAGTTCTTCGACTGCAACGAGAACCTGATCGACGATTCCATCGACATCTATCTCGGAACCTCGGAGGACTTCGACCTCGACGGCATTCCGGACGAGTGTGAGACCGGCGACTGTGCCGCGGATCTCAACGGCGACGACATGGTGAACGGTGAGGACTTCGGCATCCTCCTGATCTTCTGGGGCCCCGTCGAACCGGGGACGCCCGCCGACCTCAACGAGGACGGCGAGGTGAACGCCGCCGATCTCGGCCTGATCCTCGCGTCCTACAACACGTCGTGTGAAGACACACCCTGATCGTCCGGGTCCCCGAGTCGTCTCGATCGCGCGTCACGACCGATGATCCCGATGATCCCGATGATCCCGACGCCCGGTAGCGGCCCTCGTGGCCCCTGTCGGGCGTCTTCGCATTCGGAGCGTCGAGCCCGGGCGAGCCACCGATTCCGAGTTGCTAGGATCACGACGTCCGCGACACCACCGTGCGAGGATCGGAGGTCGACGTGTTCACGAAGTCCCAGGACTGGTATGACCTGATCTACGACGCGCAGGGCAAGGACTACGCGGTCGAGGCGGCGACGCTGCGGCAACTGATCCGATCCCGGGCGGTGCTCGATCGGCCCGCCTGCGGCCGACCTCCGACGCTGCTGGACGTCGCCTGCGGAACCGGTCGGCACCTCGCCCTGCTCGACGACTTCGAACGGGTCGGCGTGGATCTCGATTCAGAGATGCTGGTGCGGGCCGCGGAGCGTTGTCCGGGCGTGACGATGGTGGAGGGTGACATGCGGAAGCTCGATTCCGCGGGGCTCGGCGGACCGTTCGACGTGGTCACCTGCCTCTTCTCCGCGATCGCGTACATGGTGGATCTGCGGTCGCTCCACGAGGCGATGGCGTCGATGGCGCGGTGCCTCGCCCCGGGCGGGCTGCTCGTGGTCGAGCCGTTTCTCGAGCCCGGCGTGGTCGAACTCGGGCGGCCGTGGGCGACGTTCGTGGACCGGCCCGAGATCAAGATCGCGCGGATGGACGTGCCGCGGGTCCAGGGACGCTGCCTGTTGCTGGAGTTCGAGTACCTCATCGCGGATGCGGAAGGGGTCCGACACGTACCGGAGTCGCATCGCATCGGCCTGTTCACGGTCGAGGAGATCGGGGCCGCGATCCGGGCCGCGGGCCTGACCTGGGAGTTCGAGTCCCCGGGACTCACCGGACGAGGTCTCCACCTCGGGCGTCGAGGGGACTGAACGTCGATTGAATCGGTTTGAACGACGTCGACCTCGGCCGGCGCGTCGATCGTCGTCTGACTTCCGCGATCGCCCCGAGCGACTCAGGGATTGGTCGTCGTCCTCGTCGTCGCGGGTCGAAGTCCCCGAGGCCGCACCGGCTGGGTCCACGCCATCTCGAAGTCGCCCTTGCGATACGGGCGGGGATGAAGGCGGGAGCTCGTGACGCGGGCGCGGACGTAGAGTTCGTCGCCGTTGAATTCGTAGATCGCCGAATCGCCGTCGACCGTCGCCAGCACCCGTGCGGTCGGGGCGGTCTCATCGTCCTCGCGGGTCGCGCCGATGAATTCGGTCCGGTACGTCACGCCCTCCTCCGCGTCGATGTCGATCGTCATTCGCGTCGAATCGGATCGCACGTCCAGGAGCTTCACCCCGCTCGATGAGTGGAAGTCGCCCGCCCGCATCGCCCGGACGATGTCGTCGGGATCGTGACTCGCGGAACGAACCATGATCCAGCCACGACCGGGGATCGAGACCGCGTCGACTTCGTAGTGATCGTGAGCATCGTCGGTCGCGAGGGCGTAGAGCGGCCCGCCGTCGCCCGCGCCGCCGTGCAGCCGGGCGATCAGGGCGAGGTCCCACATCTCCTCCATCGATGGCCGGTTTCCGATCCGCTCGTTCTCGACGCTGCGGTGTCCGTTGTAGACCTCGAAGAACCGCTCGCCCCGCATCTCGGCGAGGTTCGAGGCGGAAAGGGACTTTCGGAAGTTCGGATGATTCAGATGGGCCAGCACCGGTCGATCCTTCGCGTCGCCCCAGGCCGCGATCGCATCGAGATTGGACTGGATGGTCGTCTGCACCGACTCACCCTTGAGCGGCGGAAGCGTCTCGTCGACGTTGATCGCGTTGATGTGGACCTGGGCGAGTCGAAAGGAGGAGGTGACCTCCTCGCCGGGGATCAGTACGAATTCATCCGCCCGATCGAACATGGACTTCAACTCGTCGAGCCGTCGGAGTCGCATCTGAAGGCCGGCTTCGCCTTCGCGGATCTCCGCGAAGTCGGCGCCGAACCGTTCGGTCACCGCGTCGACCTTGGCGGGCGTCAACCGCCCGTCGTCGCTCACGTCGAACCAGCGCTCGCCGGTCTGGACGAGGTTGTGATCGCTGAGCACGAGGAAGTCGTAGTCGTGATCCACGTACCAGGCGATCGCGGTCTCCGGGGG
>JAQWJM010000063.1:0-42437 GCA_029248335.1 Phycisphaerales bacterium | reverse complement strand
CGGGCGGTCGGGATCGCCGCGATCAAGTACGCGGACCTCTCGGGCGACTCGGCCCGCGACTACGTCTTCGATCTCGATCGAATGATCGCCTTCGAAGGCGACACCGGCCCCTATCTGCAGTACGCCCACGCCCGACTCTGTTCCATGCTGGAGAAGGCGGGCGACGACGCGACCACCGACGCCGACTTCCGGATCGAAACACCCGAAGAGCGACGACTCGCGCTGCTGCTGCTCCGATACCCCGAGACGATGAAGATGGCGGCCGCGTCGCTTGAAGCGAGCAGGCTCTGTCGCTTCCTCTACTCGGTGGCGACGGAGTTCAGCTCGTTCTACGCCGCCTGCCCGGTCCTTCGCGCGGAGGACCCCTCGATCCGCGCGGCCCGCATCCGACTGGTCCGACTGACCCGCGACGTGCTCCGAGACGGCCTCGGCACGCTGGGCATCGGCGCTCCCGAACGCATGTGATCTCAAGGAACAAGACGATGCGACGAACGCCCGACCATCCGAATCTGCTCGTCCACGCCCATCCGCTCATCGAGCACAAGCTGGGGATTCTCCGCGACGTCGGCACCCCGCCCCCCACCTTCCGCCGCGTGCTCGGCGAGATCGCGGGCCTCATGACCTACGAGTCGCTCCGTGACCTTCCGACCCGGACCCGCGAAGTGATGACGCCGATCAAGGCGTGCTCGACCGTCGAACTCGCCGCACCGGTCACCATCGTTCCGATCCTCCGCGCCGGCCTCGGCATGACCGACGGCATCCTCCGGCTGGTCCCCGAGGCGCGGGTCGGGCACATCGGCGTCCAGCGGAACGAAGAGACCCATCAGCCGGTCGAGTACTACGAGAAGCTCCCGTCGGACGTCGCCGACGGCCCGGTGCTGGTGGTCGATCCGATGCTGGCGACCGGTGGCAGCGCGACCTACGCGGTGCAGTACCTGAAGCGTCGCGGATGCGGCTCGATCGGTTTCCTCTGCCTCGTGGCGGCTCCCGAAGGCGTCCAACGCATGGCCGAGGATCATCCCGACGTCGAAGTCCACGCGGCGGCCCTCGACGAGCGTCTCGACGAGAACGCCTACATCGTTCCCGGGCTCGGCGATGCCGGGGATCGCGTCTTCGGCACGCTCTGATCCCGCGCTTCGGACGTCATTCCCCTGAAAACCGTTGTGGTCAACGCGTCGACGGTGGCGCGATCGCACGGAATCGGTGATCATCGCGGGCATGGCCGAACGCAAGAACACCGAATTCGACCGTCCCGGCGGCTATGCGACGCCCCGAGGGGCGACCCAGATCCAGCGCGAGTCGGCCGCGGATCTGCCCGACGCGGACATTCGCCTGCTGGGCGACGACGTGGCGCCGCACGTTCCCGCGACCGCGAAGGTCGAACCGGCGCACCAGTCCGCCGACCCCGACACCCGGCTCTACGTCGGCGACTGCCGCGACGTCATCCCGAATCTCCCCGATCACGGCGAGGTCGACCTCGTGTTCGCCGATCCGCCGTTCAACTGGGACGTGCCCTACGACGAATGGTCCGACGGCATGCCGCGGGCGGAGTACGAACGCTTCACCTACGACTGGCTGGACACCTGCGTCGACGCCCTCGCGCCGCACGGTTCGATCTGGGTGAACATCCCCGACGACACCGCGGCGGAGATCGTGATGCATCTCAAGCGTCGCGGCCTCACCATGATCAACTGGTGCGCCTGGCACTTCCGTTTCGGACAGCACCGCGACAGTTCCTTCATCATGAGCAAGGTGCACGCGCTCTACTTCGCGAAGGATCCGAACCAGCGCATCTGGAATCCGGACGCGATCCTCGAGCAGTCGGACCGCGCGTCGGTGTACAACGACCCACGCACCCAGGCGAAGGGTCGGAACGCGGGCATGCGGGTTCCGATGGACGTCTGGTACGGACCCTACTGGGGTCGCGTGCAGGGCAACAACAAGGAGCGACGCGCCCGGCATCACAACCAGATCCCCGAGGTCTATCTCGAACGGGTGATCCTCGCGTGTTCGGACGAGGGTGGTCTGGTGCTCGATCCGTTCTGCGGGAGCGGCACGACCTCGACGGTCGCCCGCGCGTGGAACCGCCGCTCGATCACCACGGAGTACGGTGCGGGGAACGCGGACAGCGCCTGGGAGCGGATCAACGGGATCGGCATGCTCCGCAAGGGCCAGTCGACCGGCGGGTCGAGTGCGATCGGCAAGCCCCGGGGTCGAAGCAAGGACTGAATCGTTCGAGCGGGGCGACCGGATCAGCCGCCCGACTTCGGCTTCCACGGGACGTCGGCGACGCCGGCCGCGTGATTGGCCGCGCGACTCATCGCGAAGAGCAGGTCGCTGAGCCGGTTCACCCAGCGGATCGCCTCGGGGGTGACCGGTTCCGCATGACCGAGATGGACCATCAGTCGTTCGGCGCGTCGGCAGACGGTCCGGGCGAGATGGAGCCTCGATGCGAGTTCGCATCCGCCGGGAAGCACGAAGCAGGAGATCTCGGGGGCGGCGGCCTGGTAGTGGTCGATCGCGTTCTCAAGCACCTTGACGTCGGCGTCGTCGATCCGGCTGACCTTCTCGCTGTTTCGAGCCCCTTCCGGGGTCGCGAGATCCGCGCCGAGATCGAAGCAGCGGGACTGGATGCTTCCGAGCAGCTCGCGGAGCGAGGTGTCGGCGTCGGCATCGCCTTCGATCCCCGCGGCGACGAGTCCGATGCAGGCGTTGAGTTCGTCGACGGTGCCGTAGGCCTCGATGCGAGGGTGATCCTTGCCGACCCGGTCTCCCGAGAAGAGTCCGGTCTTTCCGTCGTCGCCGGTCCTGGTGTAAAGCTTCATGAGTCTTCCTGATTGGGTGAAGGGATCGACTTCGCGAATCCTTCTCGAGCGGATTCCGGCAATCCGGCATCGTCCGGGCGTTGAACGAAGTCGGGCTCGCACAATCTACCGCCATCGGCGTCGCGGACCGCGAGGACGAAGCCCGGACGCAGTGCGGCCGACCCGATCCGCCCCTCGGCATCCATCACGACCACCGCGACCTGATGATGCTCGCGAAGGTCCCCCAGCGCTTCGGTTCGCCGAACGACCTCCCGAGCCGCATCGAGGACCGTTCCCCCGCGGCGAAGCGTCTCGACGGCGAGGAAACTGGCGGAGATGCCGGATATCAGTTCACCGGTACCCGTCGCGGTCGCCAGGCCGACGCCTGGTTCGACGAAAAGCCCGTGTCCGGCGATCGGCGAGTCACCGACCCGCCCGGGGACCTTGAACGGGAGACCGCTGGTCGAACAACCCGCGGCGAGTCTCCCGTCGTTCGAACGGCCCAGGACCCCGATGGTGTCGTGGCCGAAGGGCGCCGCGCCAGCGGGTGGATCCCCGGGCCGGAACAGCCGGCCACCGCCGGGACCACCGAGGCCGGGATCGACCGGACGCAATCGAGCATCTCCGGATCCCGATGAGTCGCCGGTGGCGTCTGGATCGCGATTCCGCCAGGCGATGAATGCCGCACGGGCTTCCGGCGACTGCAGTTCTACGGACTCGAGGCCATGGGTATCCGCGAAATCGTCCGCATCCTCGCCGCACAGCAAACGGTGCTCGGTGCGGTCCATCACCAATCGGGCGACGGCCACCGGATGAAGATGCCGTCGAAGGCCGCAGACCCCGCCGAATCGGAGCGGCGATTCCATGATCGCCCCGTCGAGACTCATCCGGCCGCTGGCATCCGGCAGACCCCCGAATCCGACGCTGTCGACCTCAGGATCGAGATCGGCATGCCGGCACGCGGCTTCGATCGCGTCGAGAAGTCGCCCGTCACCGGCAACCGCGTGTTCCGCCTTCGGCGCGGCATCGCCAGCGAGCCGTCGCCAGCCCGCCTCGATCGCCGCCAGCGAAAAGGACCAGGTACCCACCAGAACGGCGGAATCGCGGGGGATGTGAGGAGGAAGCGGTGTCATCGAGGGGACGATACCGGAGCAAGGAACTCCGACAACGAGCCGTTCTCGCGGGCAGCGTCGCCGAGTCGGTCTCGAATTATTCGAGTATTCGAGGAACCAAAGCGGCCAGAGAGCCGAACCAATGGGGTCGGGACCCAACCCTTCATCTCTCCCGGGTCCCTTTGCCGCCGTTTCAGGCTGCGAAACGACACTCGGATCGCGTCCGTCGGCGTAAGACAGGCACGATTCTCTTATCGGACTCTTGTCCGAGACAATCCGTCTCATGCGTGGGTCGAAATCTCATCCCCATACCCCCCACATCGTGCGGGAGATGGCCGTTTGATGGTTGAGATCCACTCGTAATCAGGTATCGTTCAGTTTCTATAGGGCCTTTCGACTCCGGACCTTGCACACATTTCTCCCGTCCGGAGATCAGCCCTCGAATCCACTCATGTCAACGGCGGGTCGCCGGCGTGCAACCGTGTAGACCAGAAACGGAGTCCAACGAATGAAGCACAAGAATCGCTCAGGCTTCACCATCGTCGAGCTGCTCGTGGTGATCTCGATCATCGCGCTGCTCATCGCCATCCTTCTTCCGGCGATCGGCAAGGCCCGTGACGCAGCCCGCGTCACGCAGTCCTCCGCCAACCTCCGAAACCTCGCTGTTGCGAACGACACCTACAGTTCCGACTGGGCGGACCGGCAGTTCACCGCCGTCCCCGACGACATGGGCCTGGCGTTCTCCGAAGGCCTCGGTCCCGTCGACTACAACAACCAGATCGCCTGCATGCCGCAGCAGCTGGTCGGCTACGACTACAACGGCGCCCTCTGGGGCTGGTGGTGTGCCGGCAACCTCTGCAACGGCTACCCCGGTGACCCCGGCTACTGGAACGGTTGCTTCTACTACGTCTTCCAGCCCTACGGACTGAACGGCGGCGACTTCGGTGCGTTCCGCGTCCCGACCACCAAGGCCTTCAATGCCTACGTGGGCGACCGCTGGTACGACCCGGTGTTCTGGGCCCCGAAGGACACCTACCCGCTGCGTACCGCGGAGCCGTTCTTCAACTACCCCGATGAATTCAACCCCTACAGCCCCGACAACTCCTCGGCGCAGGTCATCGCCTACTCCAGCTACATCTGGAGCCCCGCCGCGATGTTCTCCTCCGAGGTGATGGGCCACTGCGGCTACAAGAGCCCCTACGGAAGCAACCTTCCCGGTGCGTGGCGCAGCCCGGCCGTCGGCCAGGTTCGATTCCCCGGCCAGAAGGTCCGGATGATCGAGCATCACTGGCTCCAGAACCGCGAGACCGATGCGAACCCCAGCTTCGGTGGTTCGGACCCCAGCTGGATGTTCAACCACGGCTACAACTCGAAGCCCGTCACCCTCTTCTTCGATGGTCACGTCGCGGTCATCGGTACCAGTGACTTCATGGAAGGTGACACTCGGGCCCAGGTGCAGGCTGAGAACAACCAGATCTGCAGCAAGTGCCCGTCCGGCTCCGGCACGTGCCAGACCGGCCTCTGGAGCCGCGACACCCCCAAGGGTGCCAACGGTTACTACGGCAACCTCTCCTACGACACGCTCGTCGACACCAGTGCCGTCATCCTGACGACCGACGGTGCCTCCGGCCGTGACTACTTCGGCGCCAAGTGATCGCCTGACCCCGGAACCGGTTCGGCCGGTTGGATTCGCAGGTCGAATCGAGGACTCATCCGGGGTCCGCAGGAAACGAGCAAGGGCCGACCTCTCCCGAGGTCGGCCCTTCTCCTTGCCCTTTGGAATCCGGCGCCGAGCGCTGGAAACAGGCTTCTTCCGATATCTCGCGTTTCTTGAATGCAGACCGGGCATCGGACGGAATCGTGCTTTTAAGTTCTGCACGGGCTAGGCTATGGCTTGTTCCGGGGTATCTCGTTCCGACCGCCAAGTCGACCATCCGTCAGGAGGATCGATCAAGATGCCCACTCCCATGAAGACAGATCATCCCAACGTTCCTCGAGCCTTCACGATCGTCGAACTGCTCGTGGTGATCTCGATCATCGCCCTGCTCATCGCGATCCTTCTGCCTGCGATCGGCAAGGCCCGGGACGCGGCCCGGGTGACCCAGTCCTCCGCCAATCTCCGCAACCTCGGCATCGCCAACGAGAGCTACTCCGCGGACTGGGCGGGACGTCAGTACACGATGGTTCCCGATGACCTCGGCCTTGTCGAAGGCGCCGACCCCGTGCTCTACAACAGCACCGTCGCCTGCATGCCGCAGGCGATCGCGGGCACCGATCAGAACGGGGAACTCTGGGCGGCGTGGTGCGGTGGGGACCTCTGCCCCTCCTTCGCCGGAGATCCGTTGGCGTGGAGCATCTTCTTCCACACCATCTACCAGCCCATCTCCTACAACGTTCCGATCTACAAGTTCGGTGGCTTCCGAACGCCGAACGCGAAAGCCTTCAACGACTACGTGGGCTCCCGGTTCTACGACCCCGTGTTCTACGCCCCGAAGGACACCTTCACGCTCGAAAACGTCGAGCCGTTCTTCCAGTATCCCGATGAGTTCTATCTGGATCCGAACGATCCCGAAATCACCTGGTCGAGCTACGTCTGGAGCGGGTCCGCGATGTTCAGCCCCGAAGTCCACAGCCACTGCGGCTGGCGAAATCCCCGGTCGATGCCGGCGGCGTTTCGTTCGCCCTCGGTGGGGCAGTGTCGATTCCCCGGCCTGAAGACCCGCATGATCGAACACCACTGGCTCCAGAACACCGAGACCGCGGCCAACCCGAGTTTCGCGACCGACGGTGATCCGAGCTGGATGTTCAACCAGGGCTACAACTCGAAGCCCGTCACCCTGTTCTTCGACGGCCACGTCGCCGTGATCGGCACCAGTGACGCAATGGAAGGTGACACCCGGGCCCAGGTCATGGCGGAAACCAACGACGTCTGCGGCTACTGCCAGAGCTCCACCGCAGGACAGTGCCAGACCGGTCTCTGGAGCCGCGACACCCAGTGGGGCGCCAACGGCTACTACGGGGAACTGTCCTATGACACCCTGGTCGACACCAGCTTCCACGTCCTGACCACCGACGGCATCACCGGCCGTGACGTGATGGGCGCGAAGTAACACCGGCCGACGCGGCGAACGCATCTCGGCGGTGGACGCCCGGCGGCGACCTCGGGAAGGTCGACGTCGATCAGTCGCCGGATCCGAGGATGGATCGAGCCACGAGCATCCCCACCACGATCCAGACCAGCACGATGAGGGCGGTGACCAGGAAATAGGACGCCTTCCTGGTCTTGTGATGGAAGACCGTCATGGCGAGCAACGCGCCCGGCCAGCCCCCGATCAGTTCCAGAAGGTGAAGCGTTCGCTCCGGCGTCCGTCGCCGCCCGAGCCGGGCCGCCCGCTTGTCGCGTCCGTGGGCGACGAAGGCGATCAGACTCGAGAGCAGGACCCAGCCGAGAAGCCACGGCCACCATTCGACGATGCGTTCTCCGACCTGGACCATCAGATCTCCTTCGGTGGTGGAACGAGGAACGGCCAGAGCAACCAACCCGAAACGAGGACCGCGAGCATCACCAGACCCGCGACGACCGCGAGCCGACGACGATACCGGCGGTTCCGTGTCACATCGACCCAGTACCGGCCATCCGACGTCCGGTGGACGATTCCTCGGGCGAGGAAGGGCTCGAGCACGAACGGCCGGGGAATCTCCAGTCGCTCCGCCCGCCGCGCCGTCTCGGGATCGACCGCCCCGGCCTTGATCAGCTTCGAGACCGGTCCCGGCGGCTGCTTGAGGAGCATCACGGCGATGGAGATCGGCATGATGAACATGCCGATCGCACCGAGCCCTCCTGCACCACCGCTTCCCAGAGGCATGAACGTACTCCCGGATGAAGAAAAACGCCCGGGCGAGTGACTCGCCCGGGCGTTCGATGAACATCGTTCCCGCGACGTGGCGGGTCGACGACCGGATCAGAAGTCCATGCCGTCCATGCCACCGCCGGCCGCGGCGGGTTCCTTGCCTTCCTTGATCTCGGTGATCGCACAGTCCGTGGTGAGCAGCAGGCCGCTGATGCTCGCCGCGTTCTGAAGGGCGACTCGCTCGACCTTGGTCGGAACGATGATGCCCTGCTTCACGAGATCCCCGTACTCGCCCGAGGCGGCATTGAAGCCGAACGCGTCGGCGTCGTTCTCTTCGACCTTCTGGGCGACGATCGATCCGTCCAGACCGCAGTTGCGGGCGATCTGCTTGATCGGGGCGCTCATCGCACGGTTGATGATGTCGCAACCGATCTTCTCGTCACCGACCGCGGACTTGCGGGCCTTCTCGATGCCACGTCGGGCCCGGAGGACGGCGACGCCGCCACCCGGAAGGATGCCCTCTTCGACCGCGGCACGACAGGAGTGGAGCGCGTCCTCGACGCGAGCCTTCTTCTCCTTCATCTCGACCTCGGTGGCGGCACCGACGTTGATCTGGGCGACGCCGCCCGCGAGCTTGGCGAGCCGCTCCTGAAGCTTCTCGCGGTCGTAGTCGCTCGAGGTCACTTCGATCTGACCCTTGATCAGCTCGATGCGTCCCTTGATGTCGGAGGTCTTGCCACCACCTTCGACGATGGTGGTCGCATCCTTGGTGATGGTGATCTTCTTGGCCCGACCGAGATCGGAGACCGGCATCTTCTCGAGGTCGATGCCCAGTTCCTCCATGACCGCGGTGCCACCGGTGAGGACCGCGATGTCCTCGAGCATCGCCTTGCGACGATCGCCGAATCCGGGAGCCTTGACCGCCGCGACCTTGAGGACGCCGCGAAGCTTGTTGACGACGAGCGTCGCGAGGGCTTCACCATCGATGTCCTCGGCGACGATCAGGACGCTCTTGCCGCTCTCCGCGATCTTGCCGAGCACCGGAATGAGATCCTTGGCGGAGCTGACCTTCTTCTCGTGGATCAGGACGTAGCAGTCCTCGAGCACGCACTCCATGTCCGTGTTGTCGGTCACGAAGTGGGGACTGAGGTAGCCCTTGTCGAACTGCATGCCTTCGAGAAGCTCGACCTCGGTCTCGAGGCTCTTGCCTTCCTCGACGGTGATCACGCCGTCCTTGCCGACCTTGTCCATCGCCTCGGCGATGATCTTGCCGATGGTGTGATCCTGGTTGGAGGAGCAGGCTCCGACCTGGGCGATCTCCGTGGAGTCGCTCACCGGCTTGGACATCGAAGCGAGCTCGGAGATGACGGCGGAGACCGCCTTGTCGATGCCTCGCTTCACGGCGTTCGCGTTCGCGCCCGCGGTGATGTTCTTGAGACCTTCCTGGAAGATCGCTTCGGCGTAGACCGTCGCGGTCGTGGTTCCGTCGCCCGCGTCCTTGCTGGACTTGCTGGCGACTTCCTTCACCATCTGGGCGCCCATGTTCTCATAGGCGTCGGCGAGTTCGATCTCCTTGGCGACGCTCACGCCGTCCTTGGTGACGGTGGGTGCGCCGAAGGACTTCTCGAGGACGACGACGCGTCCCGAGGGGCCGAGGGTGACCTTCACGGCCTTGGCGAGCTTCTGGATTCCGCGAAGAATACGCTCGCGGGCGTCGTTGTCGTAGGCAATCTGCTTGGCAGCCATGGTTGTTCCTTGCGTTCGAATCCGTCTCGGCGACGCCGACGACGGGGGGGGTTCTCACTCGAATTCGTCAGCCGATCTCGATCCAGGCGACCCGTTCGCACTCGAGGATGTACTCGTGCGATCCATCGGTCACCTTGAGCAGGTCGTCCTGCTCCTCGGGGATCAACATCGCATTCCGGACCACCAGGGTCTCGGCACCCTCGAATTCGATTCGAAGGTCGCGACCGTTGAGGCCGCTGAATGCTTTTCGAAGTTGATCGGCTTTCACGGATTCCTCTCCTCGCGGGACCGTCCCGCACCGTCCTGTTTCGTCAGTCGATGACGCCGAGGATGTCGTCCTCGGTCATGATGAGGTACTCGTCGCCCTCGATCTTGATCTCGGTTCCGGCGTATGAACTGAAGATGACGGCATCACCCTTCTTCACGGTGAAGGGCAGGTATTCGCCGGTGTCCTTGTTCAGATTGCCACTGCCAAGCGCGATGACCTTGCCGGTCTTGGGCTTGTCCTTGGCGGATTCGGGGAGGAAGATGCCGGACTCGGTCCGGGTCGCGGCCTCCTCACGCCGGACGATGAGCTTGTCGCCGAGCGGTCGCACGTTCATGGGTACTTGACTCCGAAGAAAGAAACAGGAAGTGAAGGTCCCGGTCAGACGCCGGGGTTCTCGCCATTCGCATGAAGCGCCCCGCGGGGCGTCTCTCGGTCATGCGGCCGGCCATTGATCCGAATAGTGCCGCCGGACCACCCGGCGGAGGGTTTCGAGCATCGGTTCGATGCCCAGGGGTCGATCGAGCACCGCGAACACGCCGTCGCGGAGGGCGTCACTGAGTCCTCGAACACTCTCTCGCCGACTCGGCTGGGGCGGACGGACCAGCACCACGGGCGGGGCGGGTTCGACCCGGCGGAGGATCTGAAGGACCTTCTCACCGGCCGCCCGGCGGTCGCCATCGGCTTCCATCGGGAGTTCGAGGTCGATCAGGGCGATGTGGATCTCCTCCTGCTCGACCAGACGGGCCGCTTCCCGGCCGCTTCGAGCCTCGAGGCAGCGGACGCCGAGGGGATCGAGGAGGCGAGGCAGCTCGGCCGTGGGGCCGCCTTCCCGCCAGGTGGCGGAAAAAAGCAGGTTGAGCCGGCGGCGAGCCACCGAATCGGTCCCGGGCGAGGTTGGAGGGTTCATCTCGGACATCTGTACATCAGGACGAGAACAACCCGCGTGCCGAACCTCGACGCCCGGCCATCCGACTCGAGATCATCCGCCTCGTCCCGGCTTCCACCCGTCCGCCAAGGCTCGAGACCGTGGAATCAGACAGAAACCCGGGGTTTTCCGACCTTCGGGACCCGGCCGAGCCGCTGAATGATCGCTCGATCACGGTGCCGGGCCCCCCCTCGATCCACCTGCTCGAGGCTCGATGACCCTCCGCCGCTGCCAAACTGGCACGCGTCGGCGGTGAGCCGTGTCAATCGCCCCCGCTTCCGCGTACCTTGTCCGCTTCCCGAATCGACGATCCTGTCGTCATTTCGATCCTGACACCTCAGATCCCTGAACGCCCGGAACCTCGCTCCATGCCCGTCCACACCATCGCCGCCCTCCTCGACGCCCCGCAGGACCACCTTGGCCAGACCGTGACCATCCGGGGATGGGTCCGAACTCGACGGGACGCCAAGGCCGGGCTCAGTTTTCTCCAGATCTCGGACGGCTCCTGCTTCGCGACCATGCAGGTCGTGGCCCCCGGAGATCTGCCCAACTATCAGTCGGACGTCCTCCGGATGACCTCGGGCGCCTCCGCGATCGTGACCGGGGAGGTCGTCGAGAGCCGGGGCAAGGGCCAGTCCATCGAGGTGAAGGCGACCGACATCGAGGTCGCCGGCTTCGTCGAGGATCCCGACACCTATCCGATCACACCGAAGCAGCACAGCTTCGAATACCTCCGCGAGGTCGCGCATCTCCGCCCTCGCACCAACACCTTCGGGGCCGTCGGACGCGTCCGGAACTGCCTCTCGATGGCGATCCACGATTTCTTCCAGGGCGACGGGTTCCAGTGGATCCACACGCCCATCGTCACCGCCAACGACTGCGAAGGCGCGGGCGAGATGTTCCGGGTCTCCACCCTCGACCTCGAGAACCTCCCGCGGACCGAAGACGGCGCCGTCGACTTCTCCCAGGACTTCTTCGGTCGCGAATCACACCTCACGGTGTCCGGTCAGCTCGCCGTCGAATGCTGGTGTCTCGCGCTCTCCAAGGTCTACACCTTCGGGCCGACCTTCCGTGCCGAGAACTCGAACACCAGCCGGCACCTCGCCGAATTCTGGATGGTCGAACCCGAGATCGCCTTCGCGGATCTCGCGGACGACGCCGATCTCGCGGAAGGGCTGCTGAAGCACTGCTTCAAGACGCTGCTCGACCAGCGGGCGGACGACCTCGAGTTCTTCACCGAACGCATCGAGCCGACGTGCATCTCCCGACTCGAATCGTTCCTCGAGCATCCGTTCGAACGCATGGACTACACCGATGCGATCACCATTCTCGAGAAGGCGATCGCCGGCGGACACGAGTTCGAGTTCCCGGTCGCGTGGGGGACCGACCTGCAGAGCGAGCACGAACGGTTCCTGGTCGAGGAGCACGTGGGAAGACCGGTGGTCCTGATGAACTACCCCAAGGACATCAAGGCCTTCTACATGCGGATGAACGACGACGGCCGCACCGTCGCGGCGATGGACGTCCTCGCGCCGGGAATCGGCGAGATCATCGGCGGCAGCCAGCGGGAGGAACGACTCGACGTCCTCGACGCCCGGCTCGACGAGATGGATCTTCCGAAGGAGGAGTACTGGTGGTATCGCGACCTCCGACGCTACGGCTCCGTCCCGCACGCCGGATTCGGACTCGGTCTCGAACGCCTGATCGCCTACGCCACCGGCATGGCGAACGTGCGCGACCTGATCGCGTTCCCCCGCACCCGGGGATCCGCCGACTTCTGAATCCGATTTTCGACGATCTCGCGAAGGAGCGTCTCGAATGATCGATCTCGACCAGTACCGCGTGAAGCCGGGAGATCGACCGGATCTCTCGAAGATCCCCACCCGCGCGGATGCGGGACTCGACGCGAAGTCGGACGGGGAGACGCTGCTCGCCGCGAACGTCGAACGCATCGACGAACTGCAGGGCCGCCTCTGGGCGGAGAGCCGGCGGTCCGTCCTGCTGGTCCTCCAGGGCATGGACACCTCCGGCAAGGACGGCACGATCCGGAAGGTCTTCACCGGGGTGAATCCCGCCGCCTTCGAGATCCACCAGTTCGGCGTGCCCGGTCCGCACGAGATCGCGCAGGACTACCTGTGGCGCGCCCATGCCCGCACACCCCGCCGAGGGCGGATCGGCATCTTCAATCGATCCCACTACGAGGACGTCCTCGTCGCCCGGGTGGCGAAGCTGGTCGAGAAGCCGGTCTGGAAACGTCGCTACGACCACATCAACGACTTCGAACGAATGCTCCACGACGAAGGCACGTCGGTGGTGAAGTGCTTCCTCCACATCTCCCGCGAGGAGCAGTTCGAACGCCTCCACGCTCGAATCGACGATCCACGGAAGAACTGGAAGTTGAGCCCGTCGGATTTCACCGCCCGCGCCGACTGGCCGGAGTACCGCGAGGCCTACGAGGACATGCTGGAGCGATGTTCGACGAAGCAGGCCCCCTGGTACGTGGTTCCCGCCGATCGGAAGTGGGTTCGAAACGCCATCGTGTCGCAGTTGATCCTCGCCACCCTGGAGAAGATCGACCCGAAGTATCCCGAAGGCGTCGAGGATCTCGAGGCGCTGCGGACCTTCGCCCGGGACCATCACGACGCCAACGGGTAGGCTTCCAGCATGAAATGCAACATCGATGCGAAGGGAAAGGCCGTCCGCCTGCTTTCCGGTCTCGCCTGCCTGCTCGCCGGCATCGTCGTGCTCGTGATCGGTGGGATCGAGGGACCGATGCTCTTCGTCGGCATCGCCCTGCTCGGCAGCGGCGCGTTCATGACGTTCGAAGGCTGGAGCGGATGGTGCGTGGTCCGCGCCATGGGATTCAAGACACCGCTCTAGGCCCGGACCGCCGCGACAAGCCTCGTCGGCGTCGTCGACGCACGATGGGTAGTCTGCGTGCATGAGCACGCACGATCCGGATCGCCGACGCCTTCTCATGTCCACCGCGGGGCTCGCGGCCCTTCCCCTCGCGGGCGCCGTCACCGAGAACGCCGTTCCCATGTCCTCCGAACCGGATTCCAATTCGAATCACGGCACGCCCGCCGACGCGGAGATCACGCCCGCGATCATCGCGGCGGCCGAACGACTCGCCGGAATCGAATTCACGGAGGCCGAACGAACCACGATCGCGGCGACGGTGTCGGAACAGATCGAGCTCTTCGCGACGCGGGTCGACGCCGGCGCGATGCCGAACGAACTCGCACCCGCCCTGGTCTTCCGAGCCCTGCCGCCGGGCCGGGCCCTCGATCTCGCGACGTCGACCGGCGATCCGGATCGACTTCGCGCGGATCCCGGTCCGCTTCCCACGGAAGACGTGGAGATCGCGTTCTCGACCGTCGAACGACTCGCCGGCTGGATGCGACGAGGCGATCTCACCAGCGAACGGCTCACTCGGATCTACCTCGACCGGATCGAGCGGATCGATCCGAAGCTCGAGTGCATGATCACGGTCACCGCCGACCGCGCGCTGGAGCAGGCGAAGCGAGCCGACGCGGATCGTCGGGCCGGAATCGACCGGGGACCGCTGCAGGGAATCCCCTACGGCGCCAAGGACATCATCGACGTCGAGGGAATCCGGGCGACGTGGGGTGCCACCCCGTTCAAGGATCGCGTCGGCACCACCACCGCGACGGTGATCGAGAAGCTCGACGCGGCGGGTGCCGTCATGCTCGGCAAGACCGCGGTCGGCGCGCTCGCCTACGGCGACATCTGGTTCGGCGGACGCACCAACAACCCCTGGAACCTCGAACAGGGCTCCAGTGGTTCGAGCGCCGGCAGCGCAAGCGGAACCGTCGGGGGACTGATGGCGTTCGCCCTGGGAACCGAGACGCTCGGCTCGATCGTGTCGCCGTCGATGCGGTGCGGCGCCACCGGACTCCGGCCCACGTTCGGACGCGTCTCGCGGGCGGGTGCGATGAGCCTCTGCTGGTCGCTCGACAAGATCGGGCCCATCTGCCGGAGCGTGAACGACACCGGCATCGTCCTCGACGCGATCAACGGCTTCGATCCACGGGACGCCTCCAGCGTCGGCGTCCCCTTCGCCCACGATCCGACCGAAGGCGTCGCGGGGCTCCGGATCGGATGGAATCCGGCGTGGTTCGAGAATGCGAATCCCGCCGATCGACTCGCGATCGACCATCTCCGTGATGCGGGATGCGAGCTCGTCGAGGTCGAACTTCCCGAGCTCCCCTACGACGCGTTGCTGCTCACCCTGTTCGCGGAAGCGGCCGCCGCCTTCGAATCGCTCACCCGCTCGGGCGAGGACGACTCGTTGAAGTGGCAGGCGCCCCAGGCCTGGCCGAACGGTTTCCGGAAGGCGTGGTTCATCCCCGCCGTGGAGGCGGTGCAGGCGGATCGCGTTCGCCGGCAGGCGATGGACGTGATGGCGGACGTCATGGATCGCGTGGACGCCCTCGCCACCCCCGCGTTCGCCGCCAACCTGCTGCTGATCACCAACGCCACCGGCCATCCCACCCTCGTTCAACCGATCACGTTCGACGATGGACGTCCGCACGGCTTCACGCTCATCGGACGACTCTTCGACGAAGGAACGCTCTGCCGACTCGGACGCGAACTCGAACGACGCTTCGACGTCGTGGACCGACACCCGGAACTCTGACTCCGGCCGCCGCCGGTGGATGGAATGGACCATGCGATCCGACTCGAACGCCCCGCTCGTCCGACCGATGACCCGACGCGGACGACTGTTCCGCAGGCTCATCCACCATGCGGCGGGATTCGCAGGTCTTCGACATGCCACCGATCGAGGATGGCCCCGCTTCGAAGGCGGAACAGATCACGCCGATCCACCGATCGTGCTGGTTCACGGATTCGGCGTGGATGGAACCACGATGCTGCAGCTCGGTCGGCGACTGGTGAAACGGAATCGGGTCGTCGTTCCGGATCTCCCGGGCTTCGGCCTCCACCCACGACACGAACCGTCGTCGATCGACTTCGCACACCTGCTCGAGTCGATCGACGATCTCATCTCGACCCTCGGGCTCTCCGCTCCGGTGCTCGTCGGATCGAGCATGGGCGGGGCGATCGCCGCCGGTTACGCCGCGTCCCGACCCGATGCGGTCGCCGGACTGGTGGTGATCGGGCCCGCGGGCATCGAGCCGCCGATCGACACGGAGGTCTTCGCCGCGGCGAAACGCGACGAACATCTCCTCCGCATCGAATCGACCGAGGACTTCGAACGGGTCTACGACCTCAACTTCACGAAGGCGCCGTGGATGCCGCGATGGATGAAGGGTGTCGTCGCCCGGGAGGCGGCGCATCGAGCTGATGACCACGAGATCGTGCTGCGCAACCTCGAATCGGTGATGCTCGGAAGCGCCGAGCGGTTCCGCACCGTGACCTGCCCCACCGAGATCGTCTGGGGCGGCGACGACCGGATCATCCATCGATCGGCGGCCGCGCTCTGGGACGCGACGATCCCGCAGGCGAATCTCACCATCGTCGAACAGGCCGGTCATTCCACGATGGTCGAACGTCCCGACGAGATCGCGTCGATCGTCGAGAACCTGCTCACGAAGGTCCGGTCGCACGATCGCTGACGCGACGAATCAGTCGAGCGGCACGCGATCGACCTGCGGGTACTCGTCCACCCAGACCGGATCGATGCCGGTGATGAACTGGATCCGGGACGGCCGCCCCGCACGGAAGGCCACCGTCGCGGTCCCGGCGACCGACACCGGCTCCGCGTCCATGTCGAGAATCTCGAGTGACCACACCCGCTCGAACCCTTCGAAGCACGGCGGGCACGCGTCGGGATCGATCGGCGTGAACCGGTATCGACGAGGCCCCAGTCCGATCGGTCCGTTCCCGTAGAGGAGTTCCTGGAGGTCGATCTCGTGAACGCCTTCGCTGGCCATCAGGCGTTCGCGATGCAGGTCGAGATCGACCGCGAGATCGACGATCGGCGGCAGCGAGGATCCCGGCGACGTGGCGGCGATCGCCTCGCGATCCACGATCCGCAGGTCGACCGCGAGCCCGTCTTCCAACGGTTTCGTGGCGATGCGGAAGGATTCCGGCGGGCCCGCGTAGTCCAGTTCGAGGTTCGGCGCTCCCGACTCGGGATCGAGCCGGAGTGCCCCGACGGCCCGGTCGAATCGTGGTTCACCGGTCACCGCGACGTAGTCGAGTCGTCCACCGAGGGCGGAGGCGACCGCTCCACCGAACACCTGTCCCTGCGTCGTGTTCAACCACCAGCGAAGCGGTCCCGGCGTCTCGATCTCGGGCCGTTCGCCGGCGACCTGCTGACGAACCCCGAGGCCGCGATCGGAGGCCTGCCGAAGCACGAGGATCTCGGCCTTTCGGGCCGCCCGGTCGTCGATGACCATCGCGAAGGGATCGAGGATCGCCTGGGGATTCTCGATCGGATTCGCTTCGAGGACGAGGAGCTTCGGCCGGGAGCCGATGGCGATGGTCCCGATCTCCGGGCGTCCGTTCGCCTCCGCGGGAATCCGCGTGAGGTTCGCGAGCAGTTCGATGTTCGACTCGCCGGACTCCACACGTGCCGCGAGCATCTTCGAGAACGCGTCCAGCACCCGCCCTTCGGAGGAAAGCGTCGCGAGCGGTCGATCGCGCGAGGATCGATCGCGGGCCGGGACCGCCGCGATCAGTTCGGCCGCAGGAATCTCCTTGCGAAGGGTCCGGGCGGACACGCATCGGGCCCCGCGTGATTCGACGGTCGCCTCGGGCAGGATGATGCCGCCGATACCGGCCAGCAACGCATCGACCAGACGTCCGCCCTCGAGCCAGGGCGTTCCATCTCCACCACCGATCACCAGCGGCGCCACCATGACGTACCGGCCACGTCCGGTGACCACCACGTCGTTCGGACGCATCACCACGTTGCTCGCCGCGAAGATCCCCACGACCGCGCCGTCCTGCATCGCGACCGTGGACTCGTCGAGCGCCATCGCCTCCCAGCGACCGTTCTTGCCTTGAACGAAGTCGGTGAGGATCGTCGCCCCCGTGATCAGGACCCGCGGCGAAGGAAGTGGGACCGGTTCGGCCGTGGTCGGTGCCGGCGGACCGGCGACCCCGGCGTCACCGGTCGGCGGCGAAGTGGCCGGCGGTCGCTCCTGTCCGGCGGACGCGAATGCGAGAAGCCCCGTGAAGACGAGGGCGGCGGCGGAGATCAGGTGTCGTCGGGGATGCGGCGGTGTCATGTCGACATGCTACGGTGCCGGAAGCGACCTTCGTCGAACACTCCAGGGCAATTTCCATGTCGATTCCGCTCGCCGGCCTTTCCGCACTCCTGATCACCCTGACGCTCGATGGTGGCGTCTCCGACGCTTCGAAGCCGACGGCGATCTCCGAAACCGTACCCGTCAGCGGGCTTTCGAGCGCGGTTCGGATCGACCTCGATGAACTCGGGACACCGTCGATCAAGGCCGAAGACCGGGACGACGCCTTCGCCGCACTCGGGTTCATGCATGCGCGGGATCGACTCGTCCAGATGGATCTGACCCGACGGAGCATGGCCGGGGAACTCGCGGCGCTCGTGGGACCGGCGATGGTCGCGGCGGACCGGACGCCGACGCTTCAGCGGCGCCGTGAGATCGCGGAACGAATCGTCCTTGAACTTCCGGATTCGGAGCGCGCTCTTCTCGAGCGATACACCCGCGGTGTCAACGCGGCCATCGCGTCGATGGATCCCCCGCCGGCCGAGTATCGCCTCCTCAACATCCGTCCCGAGCCATGGCGCCCGTCGGACTCGGTGCTCGTGATGCTCGCCCTCTTCGACTCCCTGCAGCGCTCCTCGGATCGCGAACCGGACGTCGAATCGCTTCGGCGGACGGTCCCTGCGGAACTCGCCACCTGGCTCCTGAGCGTGCAGGGACGATGGGACGCCCTGCTGATCGACTCGACCGACGCGGAGTCCATTCCCGATCCGCCCGGGATCGGGCGGACGTCACCCGACGACGGACAGGCGTGGCTTGCGGACCCGCCTCCGCCGGACCTCCGACCCGGTTCGAACAGCTTCGCCGTCGCCGGCCGACTGACCTCCGACGGACGCGCGATCATCGCGAACGATCCACACCTTCGATATTCGACGCCGGGCATCTGGTACCCGGCGGCGCTCGCCTGGGAGGGGGTCGATCTCGTGGGCATCACGATCCCGGGCACGCCCGGGTTTCCGATCGGCTCGACCGAGTCGGTCGCGTGGGGGCTCACCAACACCACCGGCGACTTCGAGGATCTGGTGTTGATCGACGTCGATCCCGACGACCCCGCTCGCTATCGCGTTCCGGGTGGCTGGGAGCCCTTCGACGTCCGCCCCGTCGAGATCGAAGTGCGTGGTGCCGATCCCGTGGTTCTGGAAAGCCGCTGGACGCGATGGGGTCCGGTGCTGGAGAACACGCCGTGGTCGGATCGACCGGTCAGTCTGCTCCGGGTCTCGGATCAGCCCGGCGCCGTGAACCTCGGCCTCGTCGATCTCGGCGGCGTCGACGACGTCGATGCGGCCCTCGACGTCGCCGCGCGATGGTACGGACCCTCCCAGAACGTCCTGATCGCCGATCGACACGGTCGAATCGGGTGGACCTTGAGCGGATGGCTTCCCGACCGCCGAGGCTACGACGGGCGCAGCCCCGTGATCCACGACGCGACCACCGGCTGGTTCGGCCCGCTGCCGGAAGCCGATCGTCCACGGGTCGTCGATCCCGACTCGGGTTTCCTCTTCACCGCGAACAACCGGCTCGTTCCACTCGACGCCGCCGCGAAGCTCGGCAGCGTCTGGGCGGACGGCGGCCGTGCCTGGCGGATCCGACAGAACCTGGCCGCGACCGCTCCGGCCTCCGAACTCGATCTGCTCGCGATCCAGCTCGATACGACCATCCAGCGATTCGTCCCGTTCCACGGACTCCTGATCGAAGCGCTTGAATCGATGCCGTCGGGACCGGATCGCGATGCCACGCTCGAAGTGGTCCGCGGGTGGGACGGCCGCGCCGCCGCCGACAGCATCGCGGTGCCCGTCATCGAAGCGTTTCGCCGGGCCGCGATTCGACGGACCCGGACGGCGATCTACGATCGCGTGATGACGGCACCCGACCTCGACGAGTCGACGCGTCGCGCCGCCGCCTCCGCCATCGGCGAGAACATCTGTCTCGCCACCCTCGAACGCCGGTACCCGTCGCTGCTTCCGGAGGGGCTCGAGTCCTGGGATGAAGTGCTGCGTGCCGCGGCGACGAAGGCGATCGATGCGTACGTCGCGGATCCGGACACGCCTTGGTCGGAGCGAAACCGGGGCGTCTTCCCGAATCCGCTCGGCGCGATCAACCCGATGATCGGCGACCGTTTCGATCTTCCTTCAGTCGCGCAGGCCGGACACTGGGGGGCCGTTCGAGTGCAGAGCGGCTCGTTCGGCGCGTCGGCCCGAATGATCGTCTCGCCGTCGGATCGATCGAAGGGGATCCTCACGGTGCCCGGCGGACAATCCGGCGACCCACGATCCCCGCATTTCGCGGACCGTCACGATGCGTGGGCGGATGCCGATCCCGCACCCCTGCTTCCCGGAGCCGTGGCCGAGACGATCGAGTTGATCCCGGCCTCGAACTGATCGACGGGCGACACCTGGATCCGGCCGGGTTCATGCCGAGGTCATTACGAGGTCATGCCAAGGTCATGGCCGGGACGCGGTCATCCCCGGACGCTCCCAGTTGATGGCCAGGACCATCGGCGAGCCGGACTTCTCGAGCACGTCCATCGGTATCACGATCGTCGCGACGCCTCGCTTCGCGCTGACCCCGACCCCGGGAACGGTCTGCACCAGATTCGCCGCGACCTCGGCCCCGGTCATTTCGACCGCGATGGTCAGGTTCTCGTTCAACTCGACCTTCTGAATCGCGCGTTCGAGCGCCTTCTGCATCGCGGCCCGCTGCTTCGCGGAGACATGCAGCGCGCGATACCAGCGAGCATCGTCGCCACGCGGAATCACGATTCGGACGGTACCGCTGTCCGCGGTGAAGTCCGCGGCATCCACGATGAGGTCCTCGAAGGCGACATCGTCGATCGAATCGAAATCACCCGCGGTGATCGTCAGCTGGACGCCGTCCGTCCACTTGACACCCTTCGATGCCGTCGGCTGGACCGTGGCGGCGGCGGGTGCGGTCAGGGCGGCGATGGTCATCGTCCCCTTGCCGCCCGCGTCCACGGCGATGCGAATGCCCGCGGGATCCTGTGATGCACAGCCAACGGACAACACCGTCATCGCCATCGCCATCGCGAAGATCGCGAGCGGTGCCAGACGTGCTCCGTGACGGGTGAAGATCGGGATGCCTCGCATGTCGAATGCTCCTGCCGGGCGGACGAAGTGAACGGCCCCTTGCCGTTCGCCGGAGAGCGTACCGCGCCGCGCCCGGAGGACGAGATCGGTCGGGCGAGGTAACGTGGGGCTTCCGGAGGTACTCATGCTCGCGATCCGCCGTTTCTTCAAGACGATGCTCGGCGTGGCCACGCCGATGCAGATCCTGCTCGCATGCCTTCTCGGCTCGATGCTCGGGTTCCTGCCGGTCCCGGGACCGGGACTCGCCGCGTCGATCCTCCTCGTCTTCCTCCTGCTGGTGCTCAACGCGAACATCTTCCTCGCGGGTCTGGTGACCTTCGGGACCAAGCTCGTCTCGCTGGCGGCCGCGCCACTGGTCTTCGAGGTCGGGCGTTTCCTGATCGACGGTCCCACCCAGCCGATCGCCCGCCTGCTCGCCAACGGACCGATCACCGCCTGGCTCGGATTCGACGCCTACCTCGTCACCGGCGGACTCGCGGTCGGACTGGTGGTGGGCCTGCTGGTCGGCGTGCTCGTCGGACGACTGGTCCGCGACATCCGGATCACGCTTGGTCGCCTCGAACGCGAGAACGACCTGGTCGCGTTCCTCGCCGAACGTCGGGCGACGAAGTTCGCGGCATGGGTCCTCTTCGGCGGAATTCCGAAGGGTGGATTTTCCGCGATGGCCGATCGCCGGGGTTCACCGGTCCGGATCACCGGGCTCGTCGTGGTCGGTCTGCTCGCCGGACTCCTCGCGGTCACCGCCTGGCTCGCTTCGGGCGATCTGGCCCGTGGGATGCTCGAACGGGAACTCACCCGGATGAACGGCGCCACCGTCGAGGTCGGCGCGGTGGAGATCGACTGGCTTCAAGGACGAACCCGGATCCTCGGACTCGCGGCCTGCGACCCGTCGGACCTGGACCGGAACCTTCTCGAAGCGGGCGAGCTCGCCGCGGGACTCGATCTCGGCGCCGTGCTTCGTCGGCGGTTGGTCGTCGATCTCGTCCGCGTCGAGGATGCCCGCAGCGACGTCGAACGCGACGCGCCGGGGCGGCTCCACCACGAGCCTGATCCCGCGGACGACGGCGGGGACACGGACGCTTCGACGACGGACGACGAGGATTCACCACCTGCCGGAACCGATCTCGAGTCCTATCTCCGGACCGCGAAGGTGTGGCGCGAGCGGCTCGAGCAGGTCAGCCGGGTCCTCGACGACCTTGCGGACCGAATCCCCGAATCCACGGACGACGGCGACGAACCCGACGCCGAGGATTCCGACGCGACCGAACCCGGAACCAGGGAATCCCTCGAAGACTGGCTTCAGCGCGAAGTCGACCGGCTCGGATACGCGGGCGTCCGCGCGACGCACCTGATCGACACCGCACCGACCCTCCTCGTGCGGAGGATCGAGGCGACCGGTGTTCGCCGCGGCGGTGACGGCCCGTTCGGCGATCTCTTCGACATCGTGATCTCGTCGTTCTCCACCCAGCCGACGCTGGTGGACGAACCGCCTCGCCTGGAACTCGCCGCGCGAGACGAATCCCTCCGCATCGACATCTCGCTCGGAGGCCTTTCCAGGATCGCGACGGAGAACGACTTCGACTTCGTGATGCGAGGTCTTCCGGCCGGTCTCATCGTGAACCAGCTCGTCGCCACGGATCCCTCGCCGTTCGAAGGTGGAAGCATCGATGCCAGTTCCACCGGCCGTTTCCGTCTTCGACCGGAGGTCGGGGTCACGGCACCGCTCGACGTGGTCCTTCGCGATGCGACCATTCGCATCGGCGGTGAATCCGCCACCATCCGCGAACTTCCGGTCCGTATCGACGTCCTCGGGCGACTCGACGATCCGTCGATCATGATCGACGACCGACGGCTGGCCGACGCCCTGCGGGACGCCGGCGCCGAAGCGCTCGCGTCCCGCGCTCGCGAGGAGGCGGACGAGCAGGTCGAACGCGGTCTCGACAAACTCGAAGCCGAAACCGGAATCCGGCTTCCGGGCGAGTTGCAGGATGGAATCGGTGATGCGATCGGGAAGGGACTCGGCGATCTCTTCGGCGGTGGGGACGACTGAATCCCGCGCCGCGGCTACCGTGGGAATCCTTCATCGGATTCCTCGCACCCCTTTCCGCCGGATCGCTTCCATGACCACGACCACCTCCTCGATTCCGAACGTCGAGTCCGTTCGCCATCTGTTCCCCGGACTCGAGCGCGGCACGGTGCTTCTGGAGAACGCCGGTGGCTCGCAGGTACCGGTGTTCGTGGCCGATGCGATCCGGGATCATCTCCTGCACGACTACGTCCAGCTCGGCGCCGGCTACCCGGCGAGCGACCGCGCCACGGCCACCGTCGAACGCGCGCATCGATTTCTCGATCGCTACGTCAACGGCGAGGGCGTCGGGCGCGTCATTCTCGGCTCGAGCTGCACCAGCCTCATGCACGTGCTGGCACACGCCATCGCCCCGACCATCAAGGCCGGTGACGAGATCGTGGTCTGCGAACAGGGACACGAGGCGAACATCGGCTGCTGGCTCGAGCTCGAAGCCCGGGGCGCGGTCATTCGCTGGTGGAACGTCGATCCCGAGACGGGCTCCCTCGATCTCGAGTCGCTTCGCGAGGTGCTTTCCGATCGAACCCGGTACGTCGCGTTTCCCCACGTCTCGAACCTTCTCGGCGAGATCGTCGACGTCGAGGCGGCGACCCGACTGGTTCATGCCGCCGGCGGTCGCGTGGTCGTGGACGGCGTCGCCTACGCACCGCACCGGGCCATCGACGTACGCACCTGGAACGTCGACTTCTATGCGTGGAGCACGTACAAGGTGTACGGACCGCACATGGGAGGACTCTTCGCCCGCAACGACGCGTTGGCGGAACTCGAAGGCCCGAACCACTTTTTCATCCCGAAGGACGAGATCCCCTACAAGTTCGAGCTTGGTGGTGCGAGTCACGAAGGCTGCGCAGGAATCTGCGGCCTCGCGAGACTCCTCGCGATGCTCGCGGGAGACGAGACACCGGCGGACGACATCGCGGACACCTGCGACTTCGACACCGTTCGAGCCGCCTTCGAGACCATGACCGCGATGGAAGCGCCGGTGCAGGCTCGGTTGCTCGAACGACTGACCAGACATGATTCCGTGAAAATCATCGGGCCCGATTCACCGGATACGCGTGTCCGCGTATCCACGGTTTCCATGCTTCACGAGTCCCTCGATGCCGGCAAGATCGTCGAAATCGCCCATTCCGCGAACATCGGCATTCGGCACGGGCACATGTACGCCTACCGACTCTGCAAGCGAATGGGCATTCCGGTCGACTCCGGAGTGGTCCGAATCTCCGCGGTGCACTACAACACGGTGTCGGAAGTCGACCGTCTTTGCGACGTTCTCGACGAATCGTTCGACGACTGACCGTCGAACCGGTTCCAGGACGCTTTATCGTCCTTTCCACGAACCACGCGCGAAGTATGCGGGTAACGACCATGTTCCTGCCGATCTATCCCCATACATGCCTTCCAGCACCCACCAAAAGATCATCAGCAGTCCGGTCGAGATCGAAGCACCACCGCGCACCGGCGACTGCGACGTCACCACGAGCGGCCTGATCTCCGAGGACAACGGCCCCATGCCGTCCGCAGACAGCCTCCGAGCCGCAAGAAGCATGCTTCTCGCCGAATACGGACCGTGTGTCGCCTGTCATGCCGAGACGCTGATCGCCGCCGCTCGTCGACTCGACTCGACCCGCTGAACCCGGTCGGGACCCGACCCCGCCGGCGACCCTTGAATCAAGGATCCACGGGCGGGATGAAACGTCCGCGATCGTCTCGAGCGAATGAAGATCCCGAAGAAATGAGTCGCGGCGGCCGCCGTCTTCGTGCGATCATGATGTCGGAGCACCGACCCCATGAAGCCGCGCCCGTATCCCGCATTGCTCGCACCACTCCTGACCCTGACGACGCTTCCGGCGATCGCCTCGACCGGAGACGATCTATCGGTCGTCGAGACCACGCCACGCCGCGCGGTGCTCGACGCCCCCACCGATGCCGTCATCCAGGTGACCTTCGACCGCCCGGTCGATCCCACGAGTCTCGGCGTCGACACCTTCCACGCCTTCAGCCGCGGTGCCGGCCCGCTCAGCGGCACGTTGTCGGTCTCCCGTGACGGACGCACCGTCTCCCTCACCCCCGATCGCGACGCGAGCCCCGGCGAACCGGTGACCATCACGCTCGGCCACGATCTGCGGGGCCTCGACGGATCCGCGTTGCGGACCCGAGGCCACCAGTTCCGGTACTGGACCCGGGCCGGCGGCGGCGACCTCCAGTTCGAGGTGGCCCAGTCCATCACCACCCGTGCCTTCCCGGGCGAAGACGTGATTCCCTACGGCGGAACCGCGACCGATCTCGACGGTGACGGCTGGATCGATCTCTCGATCGTCAACGAAGCGACCGACGACGTCCGCGTCTTCATGAACGCCGGCGACACCACCTGCCGCGTCGATGCCTTTCTCCAACCGGGGAATCCGGTGGGCGCGGTGCCGAGTCCGTCCGAAGCGGCGGATTTCGACCTCGACGGACTGCCCGACCTCTGCATCGCGAACATCGTCGGTGACAGCGTCTCGATCCTGCTCGGCCACGGTGACGGCACCTACGGGCCGGCCCAGACGGTCGATACCGGCGACGGCGCCCGCGGCATCGCGGTGCTCGACCTCGATGGGGACGGTGATCTCGACATCGCGAGTTCCGCGTACTACTCCAACAACCTTCGACTCCTCTTCAACGACGGCACCGGCGTGTTCGGCGACCTGACTTCGCTCAATCCAGGCATCAACGGCGAATGGAGCATCCAGGCCGACGACATGAACGGAGACGGCCTCTTCGACCTGGTGATCGGCGGCCAGAGCCAGGTCCGGGTCCTGCTCGCCGACGAGGGTGGCGGATTCACGAACCACAGCACGCGTTCGGTCAGCGGACGCACGTGGCAGCTCAATCTCGCGGACCTCGACGGCGACGGTGCCGTCGACGTCGCCTGCGTGAACTCCTTCGCGGACGAGGGTTTCATCTTCCTCAACGACGGCCGGGGAGGCCTGCGGCCGGGCACCAGCCACGGCACCGATCCCTTCCCGCTCGCCAGCGACCTCGGGGACCTCGATGGCGACGGTGATCTCGACTGGATCACCTCGAGCTATGGCGGCGACTGGTTCCTCTTCCTCAACGACGGCACCGGCGGTTTCGAGTTCCACTCCAGTTTCGACGCACCGATCGCGGCCAGCTGCTCGCTCCCGGTCGACATGGACCGGGACGGCGATCTCGACATCGTCTTCGTCGACGAACTCGACGATTCGATGATCATCATGAGCAACGGCGGTTACGACCCGCCCCGGCTTCCCGGGGATCTCGACGAAGACGGATCCGTCGACGGCGCCGATCTCGGCATCATGCTCGCGGCCTGGGGCGTCTGCCCCTCGCCCTGCCCGGCCGACCTCGACGAGGACGGACGGGTCGACGGCGCCGATCTCGGCCTCCTGCTCATCGACTGGAACTGAGACCCGCGGCGTCCGGATCGAAGAAGAAGCCCCGGCGATGCGGGGCTTCGAGGTGGACGTTCGAGTGGTCGACCGACTGCGGCGGCCTCGGGGACCGGATCAATCCCAGCGGAAGACGCCCTTCTTCCAGGCGTACACGTAGGCCACCACGCTGGTCGCGATGAAGAACATGATGCGACCGAGGAAGAGTGCGGACTCGGAGGACTGCGGCTCCAGCTTCGCGAAGGTCACCGCCCACGGGTACAGGAAGATGATCTCGACGTCGAAGACCAGGAAGGTCATCGCGAGAATGTAGAACCGCACGTTGAAACGCTTCCGGGCCGATCCGATCGGATCCATGCCGGACTCGTAGGCGAGCCCCTTGACCGCGCCCTGAGCCTGCGGACCGATCAGCGACGTCGCCACGATGTTGACGACGATGAACAGGAACGCCATCACGATGATGACCCCGACCGGGATGTAGCTGGCGATGCCGTCGAGCGCGAGGGTGATCATGGGTGAGCCTGGATCCGAAGACGATGCGATGCGGTCCGGCGATGCCGCCGGGCGTTCGGAGAGGATACCGATCCCCGCTTGATCGCGACGGGTGGATCGGCCCCGGAAGCATCCTCAAAGCCCCCCGAATACGCTCTCCGCATGTCCAATCGAACCAATGAACCTCATCCCGTGGTCTTTCTGCATGGTTGGTGCGGCCGAGCAGACGAAGTCGACTCGATCCGAGCCGCCCTGCCGGGACCCGTCCTTCCGATCTCCTGGATGCCGGCCGGCGGGGATTTCGACCTCGAGACCTGGCCCACCGAGCCGGATCCGGAGGCCCGCGAGGAAATCGCACGCGGATTCGCCGACGACATCCTCGACCGGGTTCGAGCCACGATCATCGACGCTGGATTCCGCGGAGCGACCGTGATCGGACACTCCCTCGGTGGCGGGATGGCCTGCGTTCTCGCGAAGGATCCGGATCTGGCGGTCAGGAAGGTCGTGCTTCTCGACGCCAGCGTCCCGATGATGCCCGCTCGCCGCCGGGACTCGATCGATCGAATGCTCCCGTGGGTGGACCGGGCCGCGACCGGGGGGCGTCTGCTGGCCCAGGCCGGATGGATCGCCGAAGCCTCCTCGTGGATCCCCGATTTCTTCTCCTTGGAGGACCAGGGCGACATCCGCCTTCACATCGAACGACGATTCCTCTTTGCGCCGGTGGTGGAAGCCGCCCTCGCGATCGCGGGCGGCGTCCAGTGGCCGATCACCGAGTCGCTCGAAACGATCGACTGTCCCGTACACGGTCTCGCCGGGGATCCCGGCCGGATGCCGGTCGATGAGCTGCTCGCATGCCGACCCGACGCGAAGGTCGAACGCATGAAGGACACCGGACATTATCCCCATCGATTCGAGGCCGAACGCACTCGCGAGTGGCTGGAGGCCGGTCCGTTCTCAACTCCCGCGACCTGAATCCGACTCGACGGAGGACCCACGATCGAGTGAACGACCGATTCGGCGAACCATGAGAATCAGCACCACGCCGAAGATGACGAGACCTCCGAAACCGGCCCCCACGACCAGCCGCAGTCCGCCGATCGCACGATCCACGATCTCGACCGCGGTGAACTGAGCCGCCTCGATCGCCGTTCGAGATTCCGACCCCACCATCTCTCGAAGCGCATCCATCGTGGTGTCGCGTTCCACCGCGACGCCACGGACCAGTGCTTCGCGTTCCCGGCCGAACGCTTCGAGAACGAGCTCGCGTTCCGTCTGCAGGGTCTCGATCGTCTCGAGTCGCTGCCGCTCGATGTCCTTCTGCGCCTCGACCCGCTCCTCCCGGACGAGCACCAGCATCCGGTCGAAGCCGTCGTCGACGACCACCGCCACTTCGTCCATCGCGTCCCGCGTGAGTCGCTCGATCGACGCCACGATCGCGTCGCCCTTCATGTCGAGCGAGACCGGGATCTCCCGGATCGCGTCGTCGACGGCCTTCATCTCGAGATCGAGTCGATCCAGGCTCGTCAACGCCCCGTCGACACGCTCGTCGTCGAGCAACCGCCTCATCGCGAGATCGGCCTGCCAACGAAGATCCTCGGGGAAGTCGTCGAGCGCGGATCCGAGCCGGTGGTAGGCGGCACCCGCGACGAACTCGAACGTCGCCACCGAGTCCATCAGGGTCCTCAATCGAGCATCGTCCCTCGCCACCGGCGAGATCGCGGACGGTCGTGCGAGCGTCAGGCTCGTGATCCGATGTCGCTCGACCAGCGCATCGACCTGAAGCTTCGCCAGTTCCCGATCGGCCAGCATCCGGTCCAGCGCGATGTCGAGATCGAACTCGATCGCCCCGAGCATCCGCTCGATCACGTCGGCGCGGTCCCCGAGGGCTTCGATTCCGCCATCCGTCCGGAGGAACCGTTCGAGTTGTTCGTAGAGCACCCAGGAATCGAGGGCGGCCACGATCGGATTGATGCGAAGCGCCGCACGCCGGACTTCGGAGACCGCCGCGGACCGGAATCGCATCGCGTTCGCGACCACCTCGGGGTCGTCGGTGCCCTCGAGAATCTCCAGCATCGCGAAGTCGATCGCCTTCCCGGACGCGGTGGCGTAATCCTGCAGGAGCACCTGAGCCAGTTCGGGTGAGAGTTCGTCTCGCACCGATTCGTAGTCGCGGTAATTCTCGACTTTCGGCCGGGTGACGTCGCAGCCGGCGAGCCAGATTGCGAATCCCACGGCGATGACGGGGAAGGTGCGGCCGAATCCCGCCGGACCACACGCCGTTGACCTTGATGTTCGCATCGTGGAACTCCTAAAAGCGATGACAGGACGTGTCGACGACTCGCTCTTTCTGCTCGCAGCGTACAAACCACATCGACGCACCGGCGAGTCGGTCGTGCACCGGCAGGACGCGGCCGGAAACACCCGACTCCGGCAGAAGAGGCGAAACTGAGCGGGGGAGATCCCGGGTTCGGACCGCCGCTTGAAAGCCTCGAGCCCATCGATTCTTCCAATCCTCGGACCCCCGAGGACCATGTTGAACCATGTTGAACCATGTTGAACCGGGTTGAACCGGGTTGAACCGGGTTGAACCGAGTTGAACCGAGTTGAACCGCCGGAGGGGGAGCTTCTTCACAGACCCCCTAAACGTACGTTGCTCGCATGAGCGAACAATGTATCTTGAATTCACGGCGATAATCACCAAAGCATGCTCATTACTGGCGATTACAAGCATCTCGACGGTCGCCCTGGCGGGGACGGTGTCACTCTCCGGGACGGCACCCCGATTCCGAAGTACGCCGCGCTCTACGCGTGGTACGGCGGTACCAATGGCGTGAACGGCGCCGATGACCTCGCGGAAGATCACGCACTGGTGATTTCCTGGAACGATTCGAGCATCAACGACCGGCACATGACTCGAACCACGCTCGGTTCCCAACCCACCTACAGCCTCGATGCCGGCGGCGGCGTTCCGGGCGTCGAGTTCACCGACGACTTCATCTGAGCCTCGAGCGGTGAACACGGAAGCCTCTCCGGGCCGAGAACGTTCTTTCTGGTGACCCGACCTGACGTGGCCGACGGCGGGTACGTCATGGACTCGAGTTCGATCGCGGGCGAAGCGCGATCTTCACCGGACAGATCTCGATGCCCGAACAATGGGTCGGCTATGCGGGTGGGTCGAACGTGTTCGGTGGCGGCGACATCGCCCTCGGTGAGATCTCGATCGTGACGATGACCTTCCACCCGGACGGCACGCAGAACATCCAGATCAATGGCGACGACACGGGGTCGAGCAGCGGAACGCCGGAAAGCCAGGCCGGACTCATCTTCGGATCCCGCTACAACACCGAGAACCGCCTGAACCGTGTCATCAGCGAAGCCGTGGTCTATGACGAAGCGCTCTCCCCGAATGATCGGGATGCCGTGATGGACTACCTGCTCTCCAAGTATGGATTCGTCGACGACGAATGCCTCGGCGACCTGAGCGACGACGGATCCGTCGATGGCGCCGACATGGGCCTGTTACTCGCGTCCTGGGGCGCCTGCTGAACCATCAGCACCCGGGTCCATCGCGCTTCCGATCGGTTCCCGCCCGCTCCCCCGCGGAATGCTCGCGGCGGTGGTCGCCAGAGCCGGAATTCCGATCATGAGCCCCCCTCTTCGATGATCTCCGTCGATTCGGGGCATCGGATCACCCCAAATCCAGTGGTAGATCTCCCGGAACTCGGTAATCGGAGCGGTCGAGGACCTTGGCGAGTCCGAAGAGCCGCGTACAATCGCCGACCCTTCAGGGCGTAGCTCAGCTTGGTAGAGCGGCGGCTTTGGGAGTCGCAGGTCGCAGGTTCGAATCCTGTCGCCCTGATTCAGGCCCATCGAAATCGATGATTTCGATGGGTCTGTTCTTCTGGATGGGATCGGGAGTCACCGGCGTTCGAACGTGAACGTCGTCCGTCCGTCGCGGGAATCCATCTCGACGAGTCGATCACCGTTCGGCGGTCGAACCCGGACCCGATCCACATCGCCGCTCGAGAACTCCACCTCGATGGTCTCCGGGGTCCACGCCAGCCGGTCGACGGTGAGGCCGCCTCGAACTCGAAGGCCCCGGACTTCGCCGGTGGGCCACGCGGTGGGCAGCGCCGGCAGCAGGTCGATCTGGAATCGCGGCGCGATGCCCGGGGCGAAGGCGTTCGGGAGCGGGACGTGGGACTGGACCAGCATCTCCGCGATGCCCGCCGCCCCGCCGAAGTTTCCGTCGATCTGGAACGGCGGATGATTGTCGAAGAGGTTCGGCAGCGTCGACTTCACGAGAAGCAGTCGCAGATTCTCGTAGGCAGCTTCGCCGTCGTGCAGTCGCGCCATGAAGTTGACGAGCCAGGCACGGCTCCACCCCGTGTGCCCGCCGCCGTTGGCGAGACGGAAGTCGAGTGATTTCCGAGCGGCGGCCAGAAGCTCGGGCGTGGTCTCGTTATTGAACTGGGCCCCAGGGTGAAGGCCGAAGAGATGCGAGATGTGGCGATGCCCCGGCTCCGCCTCGCCGAAGGGACGCGACCATTCCATGAGACGCCCGTCCTCGCCGATCGTCGGCATGGCGAGTCGGTCGCGAGCGGCCTTCGCCGCGACGACCACCTCGTCATCCGATGCTTCGAGCACCGTGGCCGCGTCGATCAGGTTCGTGAAGACGTCCCAGATGATCTCCTGGTCCATCGCGTTTCCCATGCCGATGTCCGCGCGCTGCCCGTCGTCGGTGATGAACGTGTTCTCCGGCGAACTGCTCGGTCCCGAAACGAGCCGGCCGGTCGCAGGGTCCTCGCAGAGGTAGTCGAGATAGAACTCGGACGCCCCGCGCAGAAGCGGCCAGGCCCGCTCGCGAAGAAAGACCTCGTCACCCGAGTGCAGGTAGTGCTCCCAGAGATGGCGGGTCATCCACCCTCCGCCATGCGGCCACATCCCCCAGACGGTTCGCCCGATCGGCACGGTGAACGCCCAGGCGTCCGAAGTGTGATGGGCCATCCAACCATCGGCGCCGTAAAGCCGTTCGGCCGTCTCCCGTCCACGTTCCGCCAGACGCTCCGTGAAGTCGAACACCGGTTCGTGGAACTCCGCGAGATTTCCGACCTCGGCCGGCCAGTAGTTCATCTGAAGGTTGATGTTGACGTGATAGTCGGCGTTCCACGGCGCTTCGATGTGATCGTTCCAGATGCCCTGCAGATTGGCCGGCATGGTCCCCGGCCGAGAGCTCGAGATCGTCAGATACCGAGCGAACTGGAAGTAGAGGCTGAAGAGTGAAGGATCTTCGGCGCCGGCGCGAAGCTCCTCGAGTCTCACATCGGTCGGCTTCAAGGCCTGCGGCGAGCTTCCGAGATCGATGGACACTCGCTCGAACGGCGGCTGGAAGGAATCGAGATGTCGACGGAGGAGCTCGTCGAAATCACGTTCCAGGGCCGCCTCGGCCCGTCGCTCGACCTCAGCGCGCGGATCGGCGACGCCGTAGCCCGGCATGTCGGTCGCGCCGGCGATCACCACGGTGTAGGCGTGAACCCGACGCGCGATGCTCGGATGGCTCCGCACGCGTCCGAGGACCGCATCGTCCGGGACCGGTATCGTCTCGCCGATCTCGTGGAGCGCGTCGCCCCTGGTCACCGCGATCCCGGCGTATCGCACGCCCGGATGTGTCCCGTTGATCGCGCGTCCGTGCAGCATCGACGATCTGCCGGTCCGCGTCGCGGTCTCCTTGCCGCCGACCGTCGTACCTCCTTCATGGGCGCGATCCCGTCCGATCGCGACCGCCGCATGCATTCCTTCGGACGCATCGGTCTCCCAACGCACGACGATGACGTCATCCGCTTCACTCGCGAACATCCGACATCGATAGCGATGCCCTTTCGACGAGAAGGTGGTCTCGGTGACGCCGGTCCCGAGATCCAGGGAACGTCGGTAGTCCCCGATCGAGTCGAGATCGTCTACCCATCGGGTTCCGACGGTGAAGAGCGTCTGATGACTTCGGGTGAGCCGCTCGCTCATGAACTCCTGCTGCATGATCCGCTGCGCCCCGGTCACGTCTCCGGCGAACCAGAGATCGCGGGCCCGTTGCAACGCATCGTTCGCCGGATCGCGATGTCGGTCGATCGGCGAGCCGGCCCAGACGGATTCCTCGCTGATCTGGATCGTTCCGAGCGGATCGCCGTACACCATCCCTCCGAGTCGACCGTTCCCGATCGGGAGCGCCTTCGTCCATTCATCGGCCGGACGCTCGTACCAGAGCACGTCACCCTCGGGCGGATCGGCGTGAGCGAATCCGGCGATCGCGAGGAACGTGGTGACCATGGCGGTCAGGAAGCGGGTCATCGCGACGTTCGACATGCAGGGCTCCCGATCGGCCGATCGACGGCCACGGTGGTGGAGGGCGACGCGGTGTCGATGGTACCGTTCCGTCCATGTTGCGATCCGCGACAATCCAGGACGCGTCCGCCATCGCCGCGATCTACGCACCGTACGTGCGGGATGGAACCCGGAGTTTCGAATCCGTCGCGCCGGATGCGGCCGAGATGGCCCGACGCATCGGGCGAACCCTGAAGACGCATCCGTGGCTCGTCGCCGAAGACGATCACGGCGAACTCGTGGGATATGCCTACGCCACGGGTTTCCGCGGACGAGACGCCTACCGTTTCACCGCCGAGACCTCGGTGTACGTCGAACCGGGGGCGCAGGGGCGTGGAATCGGATCCGAACTCGCGGTCGCACTCCTCGAAGCGCTTCGGGCGTCGGGGTATCGAACCGCGGTCGCCGTCATCACCCTCCCCAACGATCCGAGCATCCGGATGCACGAGCGCGTCGGCTATCGCGAAGCCGGTCGATTGCCCGCCGTCGGTTGGAAGGCGGACCGGTGGAACGACATCGGGTACTGGCATCTCGCCCTTGGTGGGGCCGAGCCGGCGGAAACCACCGGGCCGCCCGCGGATGATCACGGGCGACCGACCGGGCTCCGATAGGATCCTCGGTGGAGGCCCGACCGATGCCACTGCACACCACCCTGTTCGCGATCACCCTCGCCATGTCGAACCCGTCGTCGGCCGTCGGCCCTCCGCCCGATTCCGATTGGTGGCCGAAGGACCTTCCCGTCCGCGCAGTCACCCCGCTCGAAGAGACGGCCGAACAGCACGACGCTCGAATGGCGTGGTGGCGCGAAGCTCGTTTCGGCATGTTCATCCACTGGGGTCTCTACGCGATTCCCGGCGGGTACTGGGAGGGGCGTCGCACCGGCGGTGCCGAATGGATCCTCAACTCGGTGAAGATCCATCCCGACGACTACATGCCGCTCCAGTCCCAGTTCGATCCGGTCGACTTCGACGCGACCGAGTGGGCGATGATCGCGCAAAACGCCGGGATGCGATATCTCGTCGTGACGAGCAAGCACCACGACGGCTTCTGCCTCTGGCCGAGCGAGTTCACGACCTTCGACGTCGCGGAGACGCCGTTCGATCGCGACATCCTCGGCGAACTCGTCGAAGCATGCCGGAACGAAGGCGTCGTTCCCTGCTTCTATCACTCCATCATGGACTGGACCCATCCCGACTACCTGCCCCGTCGGGCCTGGGACGATCGCCCGGGTGGGGATCACGACGAGTACGTTCGCCACATGCATCGTCAGCTCGGGGAGCTGATCGAACGATACGGACCAGGCGTGCTCTGGTTCGACGGCGAATGGGAAGGAACCTGGACGCACGCCGACGGCCAGCGCACCTACGACCTGGTGCGTCGGATCGATCCGAGGATCATCGTCAACAATCGTGTCGACACCGGCCGGACCGGCATGGCCGGACTCACCCGAGCGGGTGGCTATCGCGGTGACTTCGGCACGCCGGAGCAGGAGATCCCCGCCACCGGCCTTCCCGAAGGCGTCGATTGGGAGACCTGCATGACCATGAACCGGTCGTGGGGCTACCAGTCGTTCGACGTCGCCTACAAGACGACCTCCGACCTGGTCCGAAAGCTCGTCGACATCGCCAGCAAGGGTGGCAACTTCCTGCTCAACGTCGGACCGGATGAACGGGGCCGATTCCCGCTTGAAGCGAAGGAACGGCTCGCGGGCGTCGGACGCTGGATGTCGATGAACGACGATTCCATCCACGGCACCCGGGCCTCGCCCTTCGCGACGCTCGACTGGGGTCGGTGCACGCGAAGATCACTGCCCGGCGGCAGGGAGCGTCTGTACCTCCACGTGTTCGATCGACCCGAGGACGGCATCCTTCGACTCCCCGGCCTGCTGACCCCACCGGTCGGCGACGCCGCGTACCTCCTGGCCGCGCCCGCGACCGGCCGGCTCACGGTCGACCGCGCCGGCGCCGACCTCCGGATCGAACTTCCCGCCGACGCGATGGTCGATGCGATGGACACCGTCGTGGTGCTCGACCTCGTCGCGCCCGCGCTGGTGGTCGACGGTCCGCGCATCGAAACCGGATCAGGCATCTTCATCGATCCGTTCACCGTCGACATCGAGTCACCGGACCCGACCGTGGAACTTCGGTCGACGATCGATGGATCCGATCCGACCTTCGACGCCGGCATCGATGCCGGGAGGATCGAGATCGACCGGTCCACGACGCTCCGGACCGCCTGCTTCTTCGACGGCATGCAGGTCGGTGACGTCGTCGAACGCCGGTTCGAACGCGTCGCCCCGGTCGCCCCGGTGCAACCCTTCGTGATTCGAGACGGCCTCGCGTGGCGGACCTTCCTCGGCGAGTTCGAGAAGGTTTCGGATTTCGCGGCGTCGGCCGCGGACGCGGAGGGCGTGGTCGCGACGGTCGATCTCTCCATGCAACCACGCGACGAGAACTTCGCCGTCACCTTCACCGGTTTCATCGAGATCCCGACGACGGGCGTCTGGACGTTCGCCCTCGATTCGGACGACGGGAGCACGCTGCGGATCCACGAATCGATGGTGATCGACAACGACGGCCTCCATTCGGCCCTCGAGAAGTCGGGGACGATCGCCCTCGAGGCCGGACTTCATCCGATCCGGATCGACTACTTCGAAGGGACCGGCCAGGACGACCTGATCCTGAAGTGGTCACCCCCCGGTTCAGATACCTTGGTGCGGATCCCCACGGAGCGTTTCAAGCGATGACCATCCCCCTCGACGAGAAGTGGCACCGACGATTCCTCGCCTTGAGCGAGGAGATCGCGACCTGGAGCAAGGATCCGTCGCGTGGCGTCGGCGCAGTGATCGTCTCCGCCAACAAGCAGGTGGTCTCGACCGGTTTCAACGGACTCCCCCGGGGCGTCGAGGATCGTCCCGAACGACTCGAGCGTCCGGTCAAGTACGACCTGATCGTGCATGCCGAGATGAACGCGATCATCCAATGCGCCCGCAACGGCGTCAGCCCGATCGACTGCGCGATCTACTCGTCGTTCTTCCCGTGCGTCAACTGCGCCATCGCGGTGGTCCAGGCCGGCATCCGGACCGTCGTGACGTATCTCCCCGAAGCTGGAGACGACCACTGGCTCGAGTCGATCGACAAGAGCCGGACGGTGTTCGACGAGGCCGGCGTCGAGTTCCTCGAACTCGATCGCCGCGACTGAGTGATCGGTCGCTCAGCCTTCCTCGGTGCGAATGCGTTCGATCTCCGCACGAACCTGCCGTGAGATCCGACTCTTCGCCTGGCGAATCGATTCGGGCGACATCGACAGACGCTCGGCCACTTCGGCCGCGGGCACGCCACGCCGACCGTAGAGATCGAACGCCTCCCAGGACTGCTCGCTCTGGTTCCCACTCGATCGCACCGCCTCGAGCGCCCGCTCGATCACCGATCTCGTCCATTCCTGAGCCCACACGTCGTCCACGTAGCCCGGGTCGTCGATTCGAACCTCGTCGTTTTCGCCGAGGTTGACCTGACCACCCCGCTTCCGCCACCGCGCTCGCATGGCATTGAGCGTCGCCGCCTTCAAATAGCCTCGAAAGCGGCCGTGCGTGGCGTCGTACTCGAATCGATGCGAGGCCCGGAAGAAATTCGCCACCACTTCGTGGGCGACGTCCTCCGCCTCCTCACCACCGGCGCCGGCGCGTCCTGCGAATCCCTTGATGAGGGGGACGTAGCGGTCGTAGAAGTCCCGCCAACCGATCTCGCGCTCCAGTGTTCCCGATGCGTTGAGTCGGAGAAGCAGGCTTCCACGCGTCTTGAATTCGTCCACACCGGCGCGGGTCGCGTGGCCGGCCTTGGAAATTTCCGGCGCATTCGCCGAGGCTTCGTCATCCGGCCCATCGCCCTCAGGAAGACGGACAACACATTCCGTGGATCCGAATCGGATTCGGTCTCCCGTTCGAACCCGTACCGACTCGTCGGGTTCAAGACGGATCCAATTCAAATTGGTCCCGCTGCGACTGCCAAGATCCTTGATCAGAAATTTCCCATCCTCCGACAAACGGACTGCCGCGTGCAGCCGGCTCACCGATTCATCCGGGATTCGGACGCCCGAGGCCTCATCGCGTCCGAACGTCACCTCTTTTCCAGGAGTGAAGTCACAGGCGAGCGTGGTGTCCTTCGTGTGGACCTGCAGCTCGAATCGGATCCTTTGTTGATTCATGTGCTTCCTCGAGACAGACCTTGTATAGAACGACCCAATTCAATTATGATCGATTCGAACGTTTAGGGTCGTCGAGTGTTCCTTCGTTGCCTGGCGTGACCGCCGAAACACTTATTTGAAGAGACATTAATCCATGTACGGCAAGCAAACCGAGACCGCCATCGCCGCAGTGAGCTACCTGGCCGCCCTCTGGGACGGACCCGCGACCCGAAGAGTGTCCGCCGCGGACATCGCCGACGGACGTGGACTGCAGCGCCCCTTCGTCGCCAAGCTGCTCTCGACCCTGAGTCAGGCGGGAATCGTCAGCGGCTCTCCCGGCCCGGGTGGAGGCTATGCCCTTGCCAAGGGACCGGACGAGATCACGCTGCGTGACGTCTGGTCGCTTTTCGAACGTCCCGACAGCAGTCGCGTCGCGTTCGTCGGCAGCGAGATCTGCGGTATCTCCGCTCCCGGTGACCTTTCCAATCGAATCGGTCGCGTCGAACAGGCGATGAATTCCCTGCTTGATGAGACGACCTTCGATGTCTTCTGCGGCAAGGCGAAGGAGGATCCGAGCGAGGATCTCGGACCGAACGTGCTCGAAGATCGTCAGGCCTCCTGACGTCCGCGCCCCGGGCGCTGAAGATCGACCACGCGTCCGTTCCACCCGAGGTGGAGCGGACGCGTTCTTCATGGTGCGGAATCACGCTCGCCCGAGCTCGCACCGATTCGGGCGACGGCTGCCGGGAGATCAAGCGGTGATTCGATCACCACGTCCGGACGCGGAATGCGACACGCGATGTCGCGACCCTCGTCGTAACCACCCCGGATCGCGATGAACGGAATTCCCGCGTTCTCCGCGGTCTGCGCGTCGACACTCGAATCACCGACGAGGATCACCCCGTTCGATGCCGCTTCATCGAGGGCGAGCGCCGCTTCGATGAAGCGGGGATCGGGCTTGAGCACGCCGGCATCCTCCGGACAACACAATCCGTCGACCATGTCATCGAGGCCGAGCCGCTCGACCACCCGCATCGCCGAAACACGCGGCTTGTTGGTGGCGATCCACAATCGATGCCCGAGACCACGGAGTTCTCCGAGTGAATCGGCGACGCCTTCGCGCAGGATCGTCCCGTCGAGACATGCGTCGCGATATTCACGATCGAAGATCGAACGGGCTCGCCGGTGCGTCACCGGATCGAGTTTCGATTCATGATCGAACCGGAGAATTCGATGCAGGAGCCGATCCGCGCCGCGCCCGATGCTGCGCAGGACCAGGTCCTTCGGCGGCACCGCACGGTCGATCTCCTTCGCGGCGACGACGCAGGCCGCATGGATGCCGTCGAGGGAATCGACGAGCGTGCCGTCGAGATCGAGAAGAACGCGCGATCGGGATTCGCTCGTCATTCGATCGATCGTGCCCGAAGCCGGTCCGGATCGCAAGGCGTCAAAGGGACAACGCCCGATCGACTCGAAGCAGTCGATCGATCACCGGAATCATGGTCGCGGGTCGATCGCCGCGCGAGACCCGTACGCAATCCTGCACGAGTTCCGAGAGTTCGGGCGGCGTTCCCGGTACCAGCTCCACGAGTGGAGTCGGCATGGCGATCCGATCGGGTCCGAGCGGCCCGGATGCCACTTCGGCCTCCCCACCCTTGGGTGGCAGGGCCGTCGGAATCAGTCGACCCGAGACGACCCAGTACATCGTGGCGCCGAGGTTGTAGACGTCGGTCCGCTCCGTGATGCGACGACGGTGCGCCTGCTCGGGTGCGATGTACCCCGGCGTCCCCTGGATGCGGTCCTTCGTCGTCCCGATCTCGCAGGCCTGACCGAGGTCGATGATCCGCACGTCGGCCCCGTCGACCAGCACGTTGGTCGGCTTCATGTCCGCATGGACGTAACCGGCGTCGTGCATCGCCATCAGGCCTTCCGCGAGTCGGATGAAGACCCGGACCTGCTCGAGCGGCGAGAGATCCCGCAGCGTGTCGAGTGCCGGCGCGTCGACGCAGTCCATCACGAGACCGACCTCGACGATCCTGAATCGACGCCGCTTCCGGAACAGGCGGCCGATTCGTCGGATCGATTCATGCTTGATCGACGTTCCGATCCGGTGTTCGCCGACGACCTGGTCGATGAATCGCTGATCCTTGTCGGATCGCTTCACGACATGCTTGATCGCGTATTCGGCCCCGGACTTCGGGTCGCGGATTCGATAGATGGTGCTTGCAGCACCCTCGCCGAGCCGGCCGACCACCGGGTACCCGAAGAGTTCGACTGGATGCGACATGACGATCCCCGTTGAGTGCACTTTCGCGGCGAGTTGGCGGGGCGATTCACTTCGCGGGCGGCACACCGACTCGACTCCGCGTCGACACGCGGTGCGATCAGTCCCGACCGGCGAGCAGCGATTCGAACTCGGCCACCGGGAAGTACCGGCCGGGGCTGTTGACGTCGCTCAGGTCGGAATGAAGATGCACCGCGTCGTCCGTGATCGAAAGACGCGACTGCAACGTCGTCACCAGCTGGGCGAGCGACTTGGTCTGGGCCTGGGTGAATCGTTTCTGATCGCCGTTCCCGACGAGGCAGATGCCGATCGCGACCCGGTTCACGCCGTCCGCCACCGCCGGATCGGCACCGCGTCGCGAGGCGACGTGAGCCCCGGCCCGCTGGGCGTCCCAACGGGTGGTGACGTGGATCTGACCGTCGGCGAGACTGCCGTTGCCGTTGCCGATGACGAAGTGGTATCCGATCTCTCGGAGGTTGCCCTGATTGACGTGTCGGCGGGCGATGTCGTCGGCGTCGTCGAAGTAGAACCCCGAATCGTGGACCACGATCTTGGTCCACGCCGTCGACATGGTGGTTCGGGCGGGCTCGAGCCCCATCCGGGATCGGGTGCGGTCGATGTCCGATGGCGCGAGGACGGATGCGGACGGCAGGTCGCCCATGCCCTCGCGGGGCGTGGTGGTGGTGAGCATGAAGAAGGCGAAGAACACCGTCATGCTCGCCATGAACGCCATCCAGACGATCTGGGGACGGGAGAATCCTCCCGAAACGACCTGTTCCTGATGCTGCTTCACGGGAACCATGCCCTCATTCAGGTCCGCGTTCCTTGCAGACCCGCCCCACGCGTCGTTCCCGCCGTTCGGGAAGTCCTTCTCGCTCTGTCCTTCTCATCGGTCCACACCACGACCGAACATTCGTCAATCGCGGGAATCCCGCGAACCACCTCCCGGGAGGGTGAACTCCGGGGGTTGCGCCGGATCACCCCGCCAGTGGGCCCCCGAGCGCGAATGATACCGGACCACCTCTGAGATCACGTATTGGGCGAAAGTCGTGCACGGAGCGCCGGTTGCGGTTCACCGAAGACGTCCTCCTCCTCGATCGGTACGTACCGCTGCCGCATTCGATCGTGAACTTCGAACTGGGTTCTGGGATCGTCCGGCTTGAAGAGCAGCTTCTGGCAGCCGGTCGATCCCGCGACCGTGGCGACACCGACGGTGATCACGAGGCTCCAGGCCGCACGACGACCGACTCGAAGGAACATGGCGGACCTGACTTCGTTCACGAGCCGCCCCCTTCGATCGCCCCGGTGACCGGCACCGCGAATTCCAGTCGGTACGGGGAGGTGGACCGGGGATCGGTGACCTCGACCCGAACCAGAATCCTCGGTGGATCATCGCCAAGACCGAGCATCTCCGGGGTCTTCACCGGGAGGTCGATCGCGTAGGTGGTTCCCATGAAGCCCTCCCGAAGGCCGTCCCGCCAAGCGGCCGAATCCACCTCCCACGATCCGAGGTCGACGGCATCGCCGGCATCGTCGAATCCGATCGCCGACACCGTCGCCGGACCAGTGGTCTGGATGAACCGGCCTCGTGCGTCCTCCGTTCGCACTCGAAGCCGGAGTTCCGTCCCCGACCCGCCGAGGCGGACGGTCGATCCCGAGGCTTCAATGATGCGCACCGGCGTGGGCAGTCCCGCCGGGAGCGTTCCCTCCCCCGGCGCCGCCTGGGCGTTCCCCAGCTCGATGGTCAGTCGGGATCGTTCCGCTTCAAGGCCGGCGACCTCGTCCTGCAGCTCACGGACTTCGGTCGCTCGCGCCACGCTTCCCTCGCTCGGACCCAGACGGGCCGAGGAACACCCCGCCGCGACCAGAGTCGCGAACACGGTGATTCCAAACACGCGGCCACGGTCATTCGTCGACATCGATGGATCCTTTCAGTCCCAGAGACACCTGGAACGCAAGCTGTTCGAGCCGGGCCGAGAAGTCTACGGTCACCACGCTCGCTCGATCACCCACTTCAAGACGAACCGGGGCGAAGTTCAGGATTCCGAGGACACCCGCCTCGATCAGCAGATCCGCCGTCGCCTGCGCCGCCTCCTTCGGAACGGAGACGATTCCGAGCAGGATGTCCCGTTCACGAATCAGTCGATCGAGATCTTCCATGGGCCGAATGCGGCGATCGACCACTTCCGTTCCGACCAGCCCGGGATCGGCGTCGAAGACCGCCGCGATCTCGAACCCCTCCCGTGCAAACGGGCCGTAGGACATGATCGCCTGCCCGAGCCGTCCCGCGCCCACCAGCGCCGTCTTCCAGGTGCGGTCCTTGCCGAGGATCGCCCGAAGCCGATCACCCAGATCCTCGAGCAGGTATCCGACACCCGCCTGCCCGAACTGCCCGAACCACGAAAGGTCCTTCCGGATCTGGGTATCCGTGACCCCCAGCCCTTCGCCGAGCTTGCGAGAACTCACCCGGGTCTCGCCCGCCGCCAGACGCCGGTCGACCTCACGCAGGTACAGCGTCAGACGCTTGACGGTCGGACCGGGGATCTGCTGCCGGGAAGTCATC
>JAQWJM010000061.1:0-42189 GCA_029248335.1 Phycisphaerales bacterium | reverse complement strand
CGGCGATTCGACGTCACCTACTGAACGAGACCGGAACCGGGGGACGTCGCCCGCCATCGCGGCCGAAAAAGAACACGAGCCGGCTCGCAGGGAGCCGGCTCGTGGTTCGTTCCTGGTGACCTCTGCTTCGAGGTGCTCGCGATCAGCGACTGCGACCGAAGTGGGCGAAGGCCCGGTTGGCCTCGGCCATGCGGTGCGTGTTCTCGCGGGTGGTGACGGCCTTGCCCTCGTTGTGGGCGGCGTCCCAGAGTTCCTTCGCGAGTCGCATGTGGATCTGCTTGCCGCGTTCCTCGCGGGCCGCGACGATGATCCAGCGGAAGGTCAGCGACTGCTGACGTCGTCGGTTGAGCTGCATCGGGACCTGGTAGTTCGCACCACCGACCCGCTTCGACCGGACTTCGACCTGCGGCCGGACGTTGTCGAGCGCGAGGTGGAAGACCTCGAGGGCGGTGGGCGGCAGGTCAGGGGCCTTGCCGTCGTCGAGGCGCTTCTGGATCTCGTCGAACGCGTTGTAGACAAGCCGGAACGCGGTCGCCTTGCCGCCCCCGAGCATCATGCAGTTGATGAATCGCGCGAGGACCAGATCCCCGAACTTGGGATCGGGCTTGAGCTGAGCGTCCGCCTTGGTGATACGACCGGCCATGTGTCGACTCCTTACGGCTCGTCCGTTCCTTCTCGCCGTCGCCGGGTCGAATGGAACCTTCGTTCATCGCGGTCTGGGACTTGGGGATTCCCGGGGTCTGGATGACCGCGATTACTTGCCGATGGATTGTGTCCCGTGGGACGCGACGAACGTTCGTCGCGATCCCCCTCGGGGGAAGATGAATGGGACGCGTGGTCCCGATTGAATCATGAATGAAGCGTCGGGCTCACTTCTTGCCGCGCTTGACGCCGTACTTCGAGCGGCCCTGCTGGCGACCGTCGACGCCGAGGCAGTCGAGCGAGCCACGGACCACGTGGTACCGGACGCCGGGAAGGTCGCGGACTCGTCCACCACGCACGAGCACGATGGAGTGCTCCTGCAGGTTGTGGCCTTCACCACCGATGTACGCGGTGATTTCCTTGCCGTTGGAGAGTCGGACACGAGCCACCTTGCGAAGGGCCGAGTTCGGCTTCTTCGGCGTCACGGTCCGGACCTGGAGGCAGACACCACGTCGCTGCGGGCACGCGTCGAGGTCCTTGACCTTCGACTTCACGGGCTGGGGGCGTCGGGGCTTGCGTACGAGTTGATTGATGGTCGGCATGCAGTTCTCAGTCAGTCGGGTCGGCACGCCCCGGGAAATGGAGCGAGCCCGAAAGGATACCGGGAGCCCGCTCGAAGGGCAAGGATCGAATCCGCCGGGACGGGCATCCACAATTCATGCGGACCGCTCACTCCACGGTGCCACCGATGCTCCGGATGCCATCCTTTACAAGGGCGTCGCATCGCTCGTTCTCCACGTGCCCGGTATGCCCCCGGACCCAGGTGCAGGTGAGGTCGAGCTGGGATACCAAGGCATCCAACTCCTTCCACAACAGGACGTTAAGAACCGGCTTGGCCGGCTTTCCCGCCTTCATCCAGCCGCGGGCCTTCCAGCCCGCCATCCACTCCTCGATGCCCTGAAGGACGTATTTGCTGTCCGCGACCAGCTCGATCACCGGTTTCTCGGTGGTCGCATGGGCCAGTGCGGCTTCGAACCCTCGAATCACCGCAGTGAGCTCCATCCGATTGTTGGTCGAGTCCGCCTCGCCCCCGAATGCCTCCTGCCGTTCATTCTGGGGGGTCATCAGGACGAATGCCCACCCGCCCGGTCCGGGATTCGGGGCCGCCCCACCGTCGGTATAGAGTCGATAGCCTGATTCTGACATCGTTCGCAGGTTCCTTCCCCAATCGAGGGGCGTCTTGAGATTCCTTGACACCCCATCGGGGGCTCCGTAATCTATCCGATTCCCCCGAGCACTCTCGTGCCCGCGGGCCGCCGACCGCATTCTCCGATCTTCTCGATCCAGGAACACCGACGATGTCCGTCCCCGCTTTTCGACAGTCCCCCGGCCGCACCCGACGCCGTCGGTCCCACGACGCGATCGATCGGACCCACACCGTCCTCTGCCCGAACTGCGGTGGCGCGAAGCGCCCCCACACCGCCTGCCGGGAATGCGGCTACGTGCGACCCGGTCTGCAGGTGAAGCCCACCAAGCCCACCGCCTGACGTTTCCGAGACGAAGGTCCTGTCATCAAGGCTCCGGGACGCGCGAGCGGATCCCGAAGCGGATACGCTCTTCAACATGCGCATCGGCATCGACGTTACGGGTGGCGACAACGCCCCTCATGAAATCCTCAAGGGCTGTTTCGACGCGATCGAACTGCTCGAATCGGACGACCGACTCATCCTCGCAGGGGACGAGTCGGAGATCGCCGAGGCGCTCGTCGAGCGCGGGGTCAACGACGACCATCTCGAGATCCTGCACTGCGAGGAGACCATCGGGATGAGCGAGTCCCCGGTGGAGGCCGTTCGCAACAAGCGGAAGAGCTCCATCGCGAGGCTCTCGAAGATGAGCGGTCCGAAGGCCGGCGACGACCGGCTGGACTGCTGGATCTCCGCGGGAAACACCGGTGCCTGCGTCACCGCGGCGCAGATGAACATGCGGCGACTCCGCAACGTCCATCGCCCGGGCATCGCGGTCACCGTGCCGACCTTCAGCGGACCGATCGTCCTGATCGACGTCGGCGCGAACATCGAACCGAAGCCCCACCACCTCGCCCAGTACGGCGCGATGGGGTCGATCTACGCCCAGCGGATCCTCGGCATCGAGAACCCGCGGGTCGGTCTGATGAACGTCGGCGGCGAGGAGGCCAAGGGCACGGCGGATCTCAAGTTCGCCCGCGACATGCTCCGCGACTCCGAAGCGACGAACTTCATCGGCTACGTCGAAGGCCGCGGCGTCTTCGACGGCGATGCCGACGTGGTGGTCACCGACGGGATCGTCGGCAACGTGATGATCAAGCTCGCCGAAGGCCTCTCCGCGGGGATCTTCAAGGCGATCGCGACCGAGGTCTTCGAAATCGATCCGGAACTCGCGATGCGATTCGAGCCGGTCGTGAAGAGTCTCTACAGCAAGCACGACTACCACGAGTACGGCGGCGCGCCGCTGCTCGGCGTGAACGGCGTCTGCATGATCGCCCACGGTTCCGCGGTCGGTCGAACCATCACCAACGCGATCCGCCGGGGCCAGGAGTTCGTCCGGAGCGGGGTGAACCAGGCGATCACCGAGACGCTCGCCTCGGTCGGCCAGGAATCGTCCGAAAATCCGTCCGCGAGAGAAATCAAGACATGAACGCATCCGACCTCACTGCGGGATTCAACCGCGGGGTTCGAATCGCGGGAACCGGGTCCGCCGTTCCCGATCGCGTGCTCAGCAACCACGACCTCGCGAAGATGATGGACACCAGCGACGAATGGATCCAGCAGCGCACGGGGATCCGCGAACGGCGCATCTGCGATCCTGAAAAGGGCGAAGGCACGCTCTGGCTCTCGGAAAAGGCCGCGACCCGCGCGCTCGAGGACGCCGGACTCACCGGCGCCGACGTGGATCTCGTGATCGTCGCGACGGTCACCATGGAGATGACCTGCCCCTCGACCGCGGCCCGGATCGCCGGCAAGCTCGGGGCGACCCCGGCCGGGGCGTTCGACATCACCGCGGCCTGCTGCGGGTTCATGTACGCCTTGAACCTCGCCGACAGCCTCATCCGGGTCGGACGGGCGAATCGCATCCTCATCGTGGGATGCGACTGCATGAGTTCGATCATCGACTACGACGACCGATCGGTCTCGATCCTCTTCGGCGACGCCGCGGGCTCCGCGGTGCTCGAGGCGGTCGATGATCCGACCCGGGGCTCCGTCTACCAGTCGCTTCAGGCGGACGGACGGGGCTGGCCCTCGCTCTACATCCCGCGCAAGGCGTCGCAGATCGCCGAGGGCGACGAGGACAACCCGATCAAGCTCGGGAACCTGCGGATGAACGGCCGGGAGGTCTACAAGTTCGCGGTCACCCGTTTCCAGCGGGCGATCAAGGACGCCTTCGAGAAGACCGGCCTCCAGCCCGACGAATTCGGTGCGTTCATCTGCCATCAGTCGAACGCCCGGATCATCGAGAGCGCCGTCGAGAAGCTCGGCCTGCCTGAAGACAAGGTCTACGTGAACATCGACCGGTTCGGGAACAGTTCCGCCGGCTCGGTGGGCCTGTGCCTCGACCAGATGCGAAAGGCCGGTCGCATCGACGAATCGAAACCCACCATGCTCGTCGCGTTCGGCGGCGGCATGACCTGGGCCAGTTCGGTCTGGCGACACTGATCCCCGCGACACCTCCGCGATTCGAATCCAACGCTCATGCGTCTTCACGCCCCGCCGCCCGGCGACGGACGTGGAGGACGCCCCGGAGACACTCGACATGAACAAGCCCAAGGTCGTCCTGCTCTGCCCCGGACAAGGGGCCCAGGTCGTCGGCATGGGGAAGGGCTGGATGGACGCCCACCCCGCCGCCGCCCAGACGTTCGCCGCCGCCGACGAGGTCGTCGACCTCGGATCGATCGGCTCGCTCACCAGCGTCTGCTTCGATGGTCCGGCCGAGACCCTGAACCGGACCGACGTCAGCCAGCCGGCCCTCTTCACCGCCGCGGTGGCGAGCTACCAGGGACTGCTCGACGGCTGGGGCAACGCCGATCTCCACGCGACGCTCGGACTCTCGCTCGGCGAGTACACCGCCCTCCATCTCGCCGGCGCCTTCGGATTCCGCGACGGGCTCAAGCTCGTGGCCACCCGGGGTCGGTTGATGCAGGAGGCGGCGGAAGCGTCTGACGGCGGGATGGTCGCGTTGATCGGTGCGGATGAAACCCAGGCCGAGGCGGTCTGCGATGCGGCCCGAGGTGATGACGTCCTCGTGCCCGCCAATTTCAACGCCAAGGGCCAGATCGTGATTTCAGGTTCCCGGACCGCCTGCGAACGAGCCGTCACCGCGGCCGGCGAGATGGGCGTTCGAGCCACCGCCCTCTCGGTGGCGGGTGCGTTCCACAGCCCCCTGATGGCCCCCGCGGCCGAGGGAATGGCCGAGGCGCTCGCCGAAGTGGATTTCCAGCCACTCTCGACCGTGGTGTATTCGAATGTCACCGGAAAGCCCCACGATCCTGATAATCCGGAACTTCTGAGGCAACGATTGATCGAACAATTGACGACTCCTGTACGATGGTCGTCGAACTGTGCGGATCTGGCCGAGTCGATTTCGGGGACTCCCGAAGACGAGCGGCCACGTATCCACGAGCTCGCCCCCGGCAAGGTGCTGAAGGGGCTCTTCCGCCGAATCGATAAAACCGTGGAGGTCACCAGCCATGACCAACCGGACCCGAAACCTGTTTCGTGACTTCATCGGCCTGACCGCCGTCGCCGGGCTTTCGCTCGGCATCGCCGGTTGCGGCTCCGAGCCTGCACCGCCCCCGGCCGCGCCGGTGGCGAAGAAGGCACCTCCCCCGCCGCCGCCGGCCCCGCCGGCGCCGAAGGTCACGCCGATCTCCGAACTGATGGCCCAGTACGGCATCGACCCGCGTGTGAATCTCTCCGAGGATCTCGCACCCGACAACGACGAGGGACGGATCGCCGTGCTTCGCTTCTTCGACGGGTTCGCCCGCGGAGACTCTTCGCGTCTCAAGGGCATGATGTCCGGCATGGACGCGATGGTGCTCGGCGAGCTGGAGGATTCCGGCGAGTGGAAGACCGCGACCAGCAACATCATCGGCATCGACGTCCGAACCGGGACGCACCCCGTCGTCGGAGAGTGCGCTCTCGCCGTCTTCATGGTGGGCAACCAGTTCGAACCCCAGCTCTGGGCCTTCGAGATCACGGGTGATCCCGCTTCCGATGGCGCCGAGTTCGACGCCCAGCCGTCGCCCCCGGACATGATGAACCGGCTCAGCGGGGACGACTGGATCGCCGCCTGGTTCCAGATCCTCGAAGACGAGATGGCCCGGGCGACCGCCCCGGACGAGATCATCGAGATCCCGACTCAGGACTTCACCGAGGAAGAGACCGGCAATTCGTCGATGGGCGCCCCTGCGGGCGGCCCCGGTGGCGGCCCCGGTGCACCCGGCAAGCGAAAGCGACCCAAGGGACCGAAGATCGATCCCAACCCCGGTTTCGCCCCCGGCTCCAAGTGATCGCGACGCCCCGGCGTGAAGCCGGGGTCGCACGAGTCCGATCATCCGGATCATCCGCGAGCAACACCAGAGAACGCGGCCTCCTTCGAGGGGCCGCGTTCTTTCTCATTTCGAGGCTTCGAGGAATTCCACGAGCGACACGGAGACGCCGCCCCTCGGGTTCGGACCCGATCCAGGACGGTCCACCCGCGACAGGAGCGGGGAGGATCTGTACAATTCCGAGTCGCGCAGCATGCCGCTGCACCACTACCTCGCCGACGCGAGGCGAACCCCCCCACCCGCCGGAGCCTGACCATCGAAAACCGCCTCGCCATCGTGACCGGCGCCAGCCGCGGACTTGGACGGGCCATCGCCGGTCGACTCGCCGCGGACGGAATGCACGTGATGGCGATCGCACGATCCGCCGACCCGCTCCAGTCGCTGGTCGAGGAGATCGTGACCGCCGGCGGCTCCGCGGAATTCCGGGTGTGCGACATCGGGGAAGCGAACGCCCTCGGCGAATTGATCGAAGAAGTCGCGGAGACCGCCGGTCGCCTCGACGTCCTGGTCAACAACGCCGGCATCACCCGGGACGGGCTCCTGATGCGGATGAGCGACGAGGATTTCGACGACGTCGTGAACGTGAACCTTCGGTCCACGTTCGTGGCCTGCCGTGCCGCCGCGCGTCCCATGATGAAGGGCCGCTACGGAAGAATCGTCAACATCGGCTCGGTGAGCGGCGTCACGGGCAACCCGGGACAGGCCAACTACGCCGCCGCCAAGGCCGGCATGATCGGCCTCACCAAGACCGTCGCCAAGGAACTCGGCGGCAAGGGCATCACCGCGAACGTGGTCGCGCCGGGTTTCATCAAGACCGACATGACCGAGGCGATGGTGCCCCTCCTCGAGCAGGAGATGGTCAAGCGGATCTCGGCCCGACGCCTCGGCGAACCCTCGGACATCTCATCCGCCGTCGCCTTCCTCGCCTCCGAGGAAGCGTCCTACGTCACCGGGCAGGTCCTGGTGGTCGACGGCGGCCTCGCCCTCTGATCCACTGATCCGGCTTCGGGCCGGAAAACCACGGGCCTCCCACAGGGGGAGGCCTTCCAACGGTATCATTCCATCCATCGAGCACGCCCCAGAAGGGCCCTCCAGGAGACCGACCCGTGACCGAAGCCGAGATCGAAGCCAAAGTGATCGATATCGTCGCCGAGCAGATGGGCGTCGAACGCGCCGAAATCTCCCGAGAGACGAGTTTCACGAACGACTTGAACGCCGACAGCCTCGACACCGTCGAACTGGTCATGGAGTTCGAGGACGAGTTCGAGACCTCGATTCCCGACGAGAACGCCGAGAAGATCCAGACCGTCGGCGAAGCGATCGAGTTCATCAAGACGAACCTCAACAAGAGCTGATCTCGAGGACGCCGGGTCTCCCGGCGTTCGTGAGTTCAGGTCGCCCCGACCTCGATCATGAAGACCATCACCCTTCGCAGGGTCGTCGTCACCGGTCTCGGTGCCGTGACCGATCTCGGAACAGATGTCGCCTCCACCTGGGAGGGGATGCTGTCCGGTCGCTCCGGCGTCGGACCCATCACCGCCTTCGAGCAGGACGACGAGTGGACGACCCGGTTCGCCGGTGAAGTCAGCGACTTCGATCCCTCGAAGATCGTCGACGTTCGCGAGGCGAAGCGGATGGATCGAGCCAGCCTCCTCGGGCTGGTGGCCGCCGAGGAAGCCGCGAACGATTGCGGCATCGACTTCGCGACGGGCGATCCCGATCGCCGCGGCGTCGCGATCGGATCGGGCATCGGTGGCATCATCACGATCGAGGTCGGACTGCTCAAACTCGAGCGGACGAGCCCCAAGAAGATCAGCCCGTTCACCGTGCCGAAGCTCATGGTGAACGCCTGCGCCGGCAACGTCTCGATCCGCCACGGCCTCCGTGGGGCGAACATCGCGACCGCGACCGCCTGTGCGACCGGCGGTCACTCGATCGGTGCCGCGTTCCAGTTGATCCAGCGTGGCGATGCCGATGTGATGTTCGCCGGCGGAACCGAAGCCGCGGTCAGCCGGCTCTGCATCGGTTCGTTCGGCACGATGAAGGCGCTGTCCACCCGAAACGACGATCCGCAGCGGGCCTCCCGCCCCTTCGATCGCGATCGGGACGGATTCGTCCTCGCCGAGGGCGCCGCGGTCCTGATTCTCGAGGACCTGGAGAGCGCGAAGGCTCGTGGAGCGAAGATCTACGGGGAGATCCTCGGATACGCCACCAGCGGTGACGCCCATCACATCGCCGCACCGGAAGAGAGCGGCATCGGGGCCACCAAGGCGATGACCTGGGCCCTGAAGGACGCCGGAATCAACACGACCGACGTCGGCTACATCAACGCCCACGGCACCTCCACGCCGCTTGGCGACGCCGCCGAGGTCTATGCGGTGAAGTCCGTCTTCGGCGAACACGCCGCCGACCTCGCCATGAGTTCCACCAAGTCGATGACCGGGCACGCCCTCGGTGCCGCGGGTGGAATCGAGTCGGTCGCCGTGATCCGGGCCCTCCAGGAAGGGATCCTTCCGCCCACGATCAACCTCGAGAACCCGGACGACGGCTTCGACCTCGACTTCGTCGCGAACGAAGCTCGCGAGAAGCCGATCCAGTACGCGGTGAACAACTCCTTCGGGTTCGGCGGCCACAACGTGAGCCTCGTCTTCAGTCGCTACAACGGCGACTGAGCGACCCTGCGGCCCGCTCCACCTCCCATTCATCCCTTCAGGCTCACCCGGACAGGTTTCCGGGGGGATCTCGTTTCCGAAGTCCGGAAGGGGTGAAAGACGCTCGAGCCGGATGGATCATCCCCCGGTGCGGGCGCCTTCCGTTCACGGTCGAGAGACGCTTCGATTCCGGTATCCGGGTGGGAGTGCACCCGAAAGCCCCCCCGAGCCGATGAATTCCACATCGACCGACCTCATCCGAGCATGAATGCGAGACCCATGTCTTCCAATCTCAATTCCATCCTCTCCCTCGAAGTCCCACTGATCGTCGAAATCGCCCAGCGGCGGATGCCGCTCGCCGAGGCCGTGAATCTCGTCCACGGTGCCATCGTCGAATTCCCCCAGGCCAGCAACGGGGAGCTTCGAATCCTCGTCAACAACAAGGCGGTCGGCACCGGAACCGCGGTCAAGGTGGGAGAGAATTTCGGGGTCCGAGTCTCTTCGGTGGGCGACATGACGAGCCGCGTCGAAGCCCTCGGGGCCTGAGGTCCTCTTGAAATTCCGAAGCCCGTGAGCCCGGAAGACCCGGGGCCCCGCCCGTCTGATTCCCGACGGTTCGATCCCGCGCACCGACCGGCGTTCCGGGCGGAACATCCCGTTTGATCTCCGAAAAACACACGCCCCACTCGACGGAAGTCGAGCGGGGCGGTGATGTCTGCAGGATCTTCCGGCGCAGATTCCGGCCTTCCCGGCCGGCCGATCAGTCCCGGCTGGTCAGTCCCGGCTGGTCATGGCGGTGAGGTAGAAGATCACCCGCATGGCCTCGAGGTAGACCCAGGCGATCGTGACGATCAGCCCGAATGCGACGTACCACTCCGACTCCTTCGGGGCGCCGCTGGCCACCAGTTCCTCGGCACGTCGGAAGTCGATGATCAACCAGAGCGACGCCAGCAGCAGCAGGCCGACGCTGATGCCGAGGCCGATCAACGCGGAATTCCCGCCTCCGAACGCGGTCATGGGGTTCATGAACGGAACCGAGACGCCGAAGAGGCTGACCACGAAGGAAAGCAGGATCGCGACCATCACTCCCACCGTCGCGACCGTCAGCACCTTCGTGAAGATCGGCCCACCGGTCAGGATCCTGGCCTTGTAGAGCCCGAGCATCGCGATCAGCACGCCCGCGGTGAGCAGGAACGCCTGAAAGACGATTCCACCCGCCACCGCGACGCCCTGCGAGGCGAGAAGGTTGTCGAACATCACCGCGATGCCACCGAGCATGAAGCCCTGGAACGCGGAGTAGACGAAGCCGACGTTGCGAGCCATCCGGGCGCTGCCGCGAATCAGGAAGAACGTCCCGAAGGTCACCAGCATCGAGACCAGCGTCATCGGCCAGAGGAGCCACGGGTTCGCGTTGATCACCGCGTAGCCGGCGGCACCCGCCATCGCGAGCACGAAGGCGAAGAGTCCGGTCTTGTTGACGATGCCCGAGATGCTCGCGGCCTCGGCGGTCGCGGCGTCGCTCCACCAGTCGCCGTTGCGGATCGTCTCTTCACCGAGGGCGGGGTTGCTGGACTTGAGCATGACGGTGGGATCTCCCTGCAGGTCGTTGATGGATCGAGACGCCCGGATCGATTCCGAACGGGACTGGGAACGATATCGTCCGAATCGCGGGCCGGTCGGCAAAATCCCGCGTGCCGATGACCGCTAGAGCAGCTCCGCGGCGATCGAGGCCAGCTCGCTCCGCTCGGTGCGTTCCAGCGTCACGTGCCCCGCGATGGGGTGCCGCTTCATCCGCTCGATGACGTGGCTGAGACCGTTGCTCGAAGCGTCCAGATAGGGGCTGTCAATCTGGCCGATGTCCCCACAGAGGACGATCTTCGTCCCCTCGCCCACTCGGCTGACGATGGTCCGGACCTCGTGCGGCGAGAGGTTCTGGGCCTCGTCGACCAGGATGAACTGGTGCGGAATCGAGCGACCCCGGATGTAGGTGATCGGCTCGAGGATGACCCGCCCGGTCGCGATCAACTGATCGAGCCGCTGTTCCGCGGAATGGCTGTCGGCCTCGTTGAAGTGACTGCCCCGGGTCGAGAGCAGGTAGGTCAGGTTGTCGAAGATCGGCTGCATCCACATCGCGAGCTTCTCGTCCTTGTCACCGGGCAGGTACCCGATGTCCCGGCCGAGCGGCATGATCGGCCGGGCGGTCAGCAGCTTGTCGTAGCGTTCCTCCTTGAGGAGCTTCTGCATGCCGGCGGCGAGCGCCAGCAGCGTCTTCCCCGAGCCCGCGGGCCCGATCATGGTCACCAGCCGGACGTCGTCGTCGAGCAGCAGGTCGAGCGCCATCTTCTGCTGGAGGTTCCGGGCCATGATTCCCTGCACCGGCTTTCGCGGACCCGTGACCGGAATCACGTGCCCGGTGTCCGAGAGGATGCGGGCGAGTCCGGTGTGGGATGAATCACCCTCGTCGATCAGCACCAGGAACTGGTTCGGCAGCAGTTCGGGTTTCACCAGCGAACCCGTCGGGTCGACGTCGTTCAGGTGCATCTCGAAGCGACTGACGTGGACCTGTCGTTCCTCGTAGAGCTCGTCGATCACCGCGCCGGGAACCACGAGTTCGATCCAGCCGGTGTGGAGCCAGTCCGCGTCCACCCGATCCGCGCCGAAGTCCTCGGCGGGAATCCCCAGCGCATCGCACTTCACCCGGGCGTTGATGTCCTTCGAGATGAAGGTCGTGGGACGACCCGACGCATGAAACTCGCTGACCACGCCGAGGATCCGGTTGTCGGCGACGTCGAGGTCGAGCGACGAGGGCCGGGATCGATCGCACGGGTGGATCCGGACCGACCCGCCCTGGTCGTTCCACTCGACGCCTTCGAGGAGTCGGCCTCGGGCCCGCAGTTCGTCCAGCGACCGGATCGCCTGGCGGGCGTTCCGTCCCGTCTCGTCGTTGTTCTTCTTGAAGCTGTCCAGCTCCTCGATCACGGTGAGGGGAACGACCACCTCGTGCTCCGCGAACTTGAAGAGCGAGCTTGGATTGTGGAGCAGGACGTTGGTGTCGAGGACGAAACACTTCCGCGGACCGTCCGAAGGCTTCACGGCATCGATGGCCGGTTCCTCCGACGTCGCATTCCCGGTCGAGACCGTGGTGAGGGACGCGTCATCCGAATTGCTCAAGGCGGATTCTCCGGGTTGGGAGCGGGCCTCGGCCGCCGTGTTCGTCGCGAAGGCCGGGCGTCGCGTTTCAAGCGTAGTAGCCCGAGCGATCCCTGTCATCGCCGATCCCCGAAGATGCGATACATGCCCCACCTGCCGACGCGGTACGGATCCCGTACGCTCCTTTCATGACTTCACGATCCGGAATCCAGCAGCTCGTCGATCTCATGCAGGAGATCGCTCCCTCGGAACTGGGCGAATCCTGGGACAACGTCGGCCTCCTGGTCGGTGACCGGGACCATCCACTCGGCCGGGTGATGCTGTGCATCGATCTCACCGAGGCGGTGCTCGCGGAGGCGATCCGCAAGCAGGTCGATGCGATCGTCGCCTACCACCCCCCGATCTTCACCGCCCGAAAGCGGATCACCGACGAGGACGCGGGCGGCCGGATCCTGCTCGCGGCGATCGCCGCGGGGATCGCGATCCACTCCCCGCACACCGCCGCGGACGCCGCCGAGGGCGGCGTGAACGACTGGCTCGCCGACGGACTCGGGGCCGGAGATCGACGGGCCATCGTGCCCGCCCTCGAACTGCCCGCGACCGAACGGGTCAAGGTGGTCACCTACGGTCCCGCGGATTCGATCGAACGGATCCGGCACGGACTGGCCGCGGCCGGTGCGGGCGTGATCGGCGAGTACGAACTCTGTTCGATCGAGGTCGCCGCGGTCGGGACGTATTTCGGCGGCGATGCCTCGAATCCGGTCCGCGGCGAACGCGGCCGACTCGAACGGGTCGACGAGATCCGACTCGAAATGGTGTGTGGTGATCACAATCTCGCGATCGCGATCGAACATCTCCGCTCCCTCCATCCCTACGAGGAGCCACCGATCGAGATCTACCGGCAGACCGAACGCCCCCGTCGCGGGATCGGAGCCGGTCGTCGGGTGGTGCTCGATCACGGTGCCACGATCGGGACGATCACCGACCGGATGCGCGACCACCTCGGCACCGATCGGTTCGCCAACGACGACGCCGACCGTCGACGGCGACACGAGGTCGTCGGGCTCTGCGCCGGGAGCGGCGCCGAACTCCTCGATCCCGCGATCGACCAGGGATGCACGCTGTTCATCACCGGCGAACTCAAGCACCATGACGTGCTGCACGCCCGGGCCCGGAACTGCGCCGTGCTGGTCGCCGGACACACCAACACCGAACGCGGGTGGCTGAAGCGGCTGCGACGCCGGCTTCGGGCCGGCCTCGAGGCCGAGGTCGTCATCAGTCGGATGGACGCCGATCCGCTGCGCCCGGCCTGATCACTCCGCCTCGGTTGGCAGGTGCTCCGCGAGGGTCGCGGCGCGGTCCGCCCGGTTCATGCCGAACCAGAGCCAGTGCCCGGCCGCGACGAGATCGTCGACGATCACGAGGATCGCGGGCAGGACCAGCAGGGTCAGGAACGTGGAGCTCATCAGGCCGAAGGTGATCGAGATCGCCATCGGGATGAGGAACCGGGCCTGGAAACTCTGTTCCAGCATGAGCGGCGTCAGGCCCAGCACCGTGGTCACGGTGGTGAGCAGGATCGGACGGAGCCGTCGTCGGCCCGCATCGACGAGGGCGTCACCGAGCGGCATTCCGGCTTCCATGTTCCTGTTCAGGAATTCGACGAGGATGAGTGAGTTGTTGACCACGATTCCCGCGAGGGCCACGACGCCGATGAGGCTGAGGAAGGTGATCTCGAACCCGAGGATCCAGTGGCCCCAGACCACGCCGATCAGGGCGAACGGGATCGCCAGCATCACCGCGAACGGCTGGATGAAGCTCGCGAAGAGCCAGGCGAGGATCACGTAGATCATCAGGCTCGCGGCGAGCATCGCGATCGGCAGGGTGGCGAAGGCGTCGATGACGTCCTGCTGGCGACCACCGCTCTCGATCAGCACGCCGCCGTGGCGTCGACGCAGTTCCTCGAGGGCGGGCGTCATGGCCGCGACGACCTGTTCCGGGTTCGTCTGCGAGTCGACGTCCGCGGTCACGCTGACCGCGCGGCGACGGTCGATCCGTCGAATCGTCGACAAGCCGTCGGCCTCCTCGATCCGGGCGATCTCCGCGAGCGGGATCGACCGTCCGTCGGGCGTGGTGATCCACATCCCCTCGACCGAACCCAGTTCGCGTCGGGACGCGTCGTCGAAGGAGACGCGGACGTCGATGTCCTCGCGGAGTTCGCTGTAGACGTGCGCATCGATTCCGTAGATCGCGCCACGAACCTGCTGGGCGACGCCCGCGACCGTGACCCCGAGCGACGCCGCGCCGGGCAGGAGCGAGATCCGCAGTTCCCGCTGGGCGACCGAATCGTCGGAGGCGATGTCGAAGACCCCCTCGTAGGTGGCGAAGAGTTCCTTGACGTCCGCGACCGCGGCGTCGATCGCGACGTCGTCGTCCCCGGAGATCTCGAAGGTGATGTCGGATCCTCCGGGGCCACCGTCGATCTCCCGCCAGGAGACCTGCTCCACCTCGGAGAGATCCCCCGCTTCGCGGCGGATCGCGTCGATGATCTCGGCGCTCGCGCGATCACGGCGTTCGATCGGCGACAGTTCGAAGAAGATCTGGGCGATCGCGCTGGACCCCGGATTCTCGAGACCGGTGTTGATGTCGAAGCTCGAGCCGATCGCGAGGCTGGTGAAGTCGACCTCGGGCTGGGATCGTGCCGCGTCCTCGATGCGCGAGGCGATGCGACGCGTCTCGGCGAGCTCGGTGCCGGGCGGCATCCGGACGTCCACGACCACGTTCTCGGTGTCCTCGGTCGGAAGGAACACGAAGGGAACCCGACCGCCCGCGTACATCCCGTAGGAGATCGCGAGCAGGGAGAGGGCGATGGAGGCCGCGATCCAGCGGTACTGGACGCTTCGCCTCGCCAGCCGGCCGTAGATCTCGGTGGCCGGGAAGACGATCCGTCGATCGCGCCAGGCCGCGAAGCGATCCGCGAGTCCGAAGATCCCGCCACCCCGGCTCTGGATCATCCCGCGCAGGGCGTGGACCATGTGGGACGGCAGGATCAGCATCGACTCCAGCACGCTGATGGCGAGGGCGCAGAAGACCACCATCGGAAGCGCTCCAAGGAGCTTGCCGATGTTCCCGCTGATGAACGTCAGGGGAAGAAAGGCGACGATCGTGGTCAGGACCGTGCCGACCACCGGCCAGAAGACCTGCTCGCCACCGCGGATCGCCGCGGTCTGCGGCGTCTCCCCGAAGTCCTTCCGCGCCGTGATGTTCTCGCTGACCACGATCGCGTCGTCGGTCAGCATCCCGAGCGTGACCAGAAGGCCGAACATGGTCAGCAGGTTGAGGGTGACGCCGAGCGCGGTCATCGCGAGCAGCGTCCCGCAGATCGCGGTGAACAGACCGACCATCACCCAGAACGCCACCCGGAGGTTGAGGGCCAGCAGGAGCGCGAGAAAGACCAGCCCCGCGCCCTGAAGCGCGTTCCGCGAGAGAAGTTCGAGACGCCCCTGGATGAAACGGGAGAGATCGTTGTGGGCGACGAGGTCCGCGGGCAGCGGCTCGGGTCGACTGAGCCCGAGCTCGTACGCCTCCCACTCCGACGTCCCCATCGCCTCCGCCCAGATCGGCCCGGTGAAGGCCTCGCCCTGCCGTCCGGCCACGTAGGCGTAGGCCATCCGCGCGATCGCCACGGCGTCCTGGGTTCCGGTCTTGAAGATCGTCACGCTGCTCGCGGGCGATCCGTCGAACCACTCCTCGAGATCGACGTCGACGAAGTCGTCGCTGACGCTCGCGAGATCACCGACGGTCAGCATGCTTCCATCGGGGCGGGCTCGGACCACGATCGAGCGGATCTCCTCCGCCCGCTCCGCCACGCCCATGGTGCGGACGTTGACGTTGCCGCCGGCCCCGCGAAGCGAGCCGCTCGGAAGTTCCAGCGTCCACGCCCGGATGGCGTCGGCGACGGCGGTGATGGGAAGTCCGTTCTCGACCAGACGCTCGGGCTCGACCGCCACCCGGAGTTCGTAGTCCCGAAGACCGGACACCTGCAGGGAGCCCATGCCACGAAGCGATTCGAGGTCGTCGATGATCGTGCGCATCGCCGACTTGAGCACCCGCTCGTCGACTTCGCCGTGGAGCGTCAGGATGATGACCGGGAGATTCGGTTCGAACTCCACCACCCGGATCCGTTCGGCGTCGTCGGGCAGATCCGAAAGCCGCTCGATCGCCCGCTCGACGTCCTCGATCGCTTCGGGGATGTCGGTCCCCTCGTCGAACTTGACCACCAGGATCCCCGCGCCCTCGCTGACCGTGGTCTCGATCCGGCGGACCTCCTGGACGCTTCCGACCGCATCCTCCACCTTGCGGGCCATCGACTCCTCGATCTCCCGCGGCGTCGCGCCGGGGTAGATGAGTTCGACGCGGGCCGCCTCCGGATCGATCTCCGGGAAGAACTCGCGGCGCATGTTGAGTCCGGCGTAGATGCCACCGATGATCAACGCGAGCATCAGGAGGTTCGCGGGGACCGGCCGGCGGGCCCCGAACGAGGGAAGACTCACCGCCCGGTCTCCCCGGCATCCGACGTCTCACCCACGACCCGCGATTCGACCAGGATGCCCTCCGGCAGCGACCGCGACGCATCGATCACGATCCGCGCCCCCTCGGGCAGCGGCTCGGCGAGCACCATCCACTGACGGTCATCGAGACCACTCCCCGCCACCGGGTCGTCGAAACCGAAGAGCGGCTCGACCGGCACGCTCCGAATGCGTTCGTCCTCGACGAGCTGCACCCGCTGGTGTCGGATGGAGCGACGCGGCACCACGCTTCGAACCCGGCGATCCGCTTCGTGGACCGTTCCGCTGACGAACAGTCCGGGGACGATCCGTCCGTCCCGGCCGTCGATCTCGACGTACACGGTCATGGTCCTCGTCGCCGCATCGTCGATCGGCGAGACGCGGGCGATCACCGCCTCGATCGGATCGGCGGTGACGGTCCGGCGGACCACCACCCGGTCGCCCGGAACCACGCGGCCCCGGCAGCTCGCCGGGATTCTCAGCGCGAGTTCGAGTCGTTCCGGGCCGATGATCCTCGCGATCGGACTTCCCACCGCGACCTGTTCACCGACGCCGACCACGAGATCGGAGAGCACGCCGTCGAACGGCGCCACGACCGTGCACCGTTCGACCTGTTCCTCGGCCAGACGACGACTCGCGAGGAGACCTTCACGGCGCGCATCGGCCGCGGACCGTCGCACCGGCAGGAGCGACGCGAGTTCGTCGAGGCCGACGACGGCGCGACGTGCGACGAGCAGCCGCTGCTCGGCCGAGTCCACCTCGCGGTCCACCGCGGCCCCGCGATCGGCCGCGGAACGGACCCGATCGAGATCCTCGCTGATGATCTCCAGTTCGCGTTCGACGATCTCCCGGCGGCGGACGAGGATCTCGGACTCCGTCTTCAATCGATCGATCTCCGCGTCGACCTCGGCGAGCCGCTCGTCGATGACCGAGAGCTGCTCCAGGAAATCGAAGGGGCGAAGCTTCGCGATCAGGCGTCCGGCCTCGACCGCGACGCCCGCCTCGATGTCGCCGGGGATCGACTCCACGGTCGACACGACTTCCGATGGGATCGTCGCGGCATCGAGCGAGCGGATGGTCCCGTAACCGGTCCAGCGGCGAGCCACCGGAATGCTGGGAGCGCGGAGCACGCGGATCTTCGCGGCGGCGACGCCGCCCTCGACGCGTGCCGCGGTCGGACCGGTCGCGGTGAGCACGACGGCGACGAGGATTCCAACGCCGAGCACCACGCCGCAGACGACCACCCGCGTGACGATCGAGACGAGGAGATTGGGACGGGGCTGGGTCACGTCGAGGATCCGGGGGACGATGAAGGTCGTGAAACGGGTCGAAAATCGAGAAGGGGAGATCGTACCGGCTGCCGCCCCGAACGCGTGAGAGCGTTACTCTTCGCTCCATGAACGATTCCGATTCGAATCCGATGCCTTCGATCGACGATGTGGCTCGCGTGGCCACCCTCTCGCGACTCGCCCTCGACGAGGCCGGACTCGAGGCCGCGCGACGCGATCTTTCCGCGATCCTCGGCCATGTGGCGGCGATCCAGTCCCTCGACGTCGACGACGTCGAACCGATGCCCCGCCCCCAGGACGTCGTCAATCGCCTGGCGGAGGACGAGCCGGGACCATTGCTCGACCGGGAGGTGCTCCTTCGCATGGCCCCCCGGACCGAAGGCCCCTTCATCGCCGTCCCCAAGGTCCTCGGGGAGGGCGGCGCCTGAGGCGCCGTGAAACACGTGAACGACGAATCCAGACAATCCGCCGACCTGAACACCGCCGACGACCTCGTCGCCCGCATCCGGTCCGTTCGCGACGGCGAGACCACCACCGCCGATCGGCTCGAGGGGATGCTCTCGAGGATCGCCGCCGTCAATCCCGCGCTCAACGCCTTCCACGAGGTACTCGACGAGGACGCGCGTCGTCATGCCGAATCCATCGACACCCGACTCGCGGCCGGTGACGACCCCGGCCCGCTCGCCGGCGCGATCGTCGCGGTGAAGGACAACCTCTGCACCACCGAAGGCCGGACGACCTGCAGTTCGAAGATCCTCGAACACTACCGGTCGCCCTTCGAGGCGACCGCCGTCGCACGCCTTCGGGAAGCCGGCGCGACGATCATCGGCAAGACGAATCTCGACGAATTCGCCATGGGCTCCTCCTCGGAGAACTGCGCGTGGGGACCCGTCCGGAATCCACACGGCGTCGACCGCGTGCCCGGCGGGTCGAGCGGCGGCAGCGCGGCGGCCGTCGCCGCCGACTGCGCGGACGTCGCCCTCGGTTCCGACACCGGCGGTTCGATCCGCCAGCCCGCCGCGTTCTGCGGCTGCGTCGGATTGAAGCCCACCTACGGGCGGATCTCGCGCTACGGACTCGTGGCCTTCGGCTCGAGCCTCGACCAGATCGGGCCGATCGGCCGCAGCGTCCGCGACGCATCATTGCTCTACGAGGTGATGGCGGGCGTCGATCCGCATGACGCGACGACCTCGGAGCTGCAGGTCGAGTCGCCGCTCACGGAAGGCCCGCTCGACCTTCGTGGGCTCCGCGTGGGCGTCCCGCGCGAACACGTCACCGACGAGAACCACGCCGGCGTGACCGAACGACTCGCCGAGACGCTCGACACGCTGCGGAGCGCCGGCGTCACGATCGTCGACGTCGACCTGCCGCTCACCCACCACGGCATCTCGACCTACTACGTGATCGCCCCCGCGGAGGCGAGCAGCAATCTCTCCCGTTACGACGGCATCAGATACGGCCATCGCGCGGAGGCTCGTCCCGGCGAAGGCCTCGAATCGCTCTACGCCCGCACCCGCAGCGAGGGATTCGGCCCCGAGGTCCGACGCCGGATCATGCTGGGGACCTACGTGCTCAGTGCCGGGTACTACGACGCCTACTACACCCGTGCCCTCAAGGTGCGGCGATTGATCAAGCAGGAGTTCGACGGGGTCTTCTCGCAGTGCGACGTGCTGCTCGGTCCGACCACGCCCGCACCCGCCTTCCGCGTGGGCGCCGATCTCGACCCGGTTTCGATGTATCTCAACGATGTCTACACGGTCAACGCGAACATCGCGGGGATTCCCGCGATCTCGATTCCGGGCGGCACCGTCGAGGACGACGGCGACACGCTGCCCGTCGGAATCCACCTCCAGGCGCCGGCATTCGCCGAGCCGCTGCTGCTCCGGACGGCGTCGGCGATCGAAGCGCTGCATTCGAACGGGTGATCCGTTCCGATCCGCGTGAAGTCCGGGGGAACGAACCGAGTCGGCTTCAATCGGACTCGAAGGGATCCGGCTGCACCGGCTGCGGCACCTTTCCCCACGCACGCAGGGCTTCGCCGAACGCACGACCGAGGGCTTCGGCCTTCGTCGCATCCCCGAAGATGCCGGCCCAGGCCTTCCAGGAAAGGACCTTCGGATCGGGCTCGCGTCGGACGACGAGCCGGGCGGGCTGGTTGTCGAGCATCAGCAGATCGATCTCGTAGATCTCCGGTTCGAATTCCCGGGAGTCCACCGTGCCGCCCGAGTTTCGGACGGCCTCTTCGAGGATCGCGATCGCTTCCGTCCCCTCCTTCGATTCCGTCGAGGAGCGCCGCCGGTCGGCGGTCGATCGGCCGACGTAGCCGCTGCTCGAACGGATCCTGCGTTCGACCGCCTGCTGGATACGGAGCGAATCGGCATCCATGCCGGTCAGGAACGCGACCGAGACGAGGGTGCTCGTTCGACGGAGCTCGATCTTCGCGGTGCCGGCCCGGCCGGCGCCGTCCTTGAAGCGAACCGTCGCGACGGCGGGATTCAGACGCTGCCCCGTGATCGCCAACTCGACTTCGGGCGCCGCGGTGAGGATCGCCTGCGGCACGTCCTCGAATCGAATGCCGTGCGGCGCGACCTCGAGCGGCGGCGGGTTCCCCGCGACGACGTCTCGCAACGCTCGGCGAACCTCTTCGAACTGCTGCTCGTCGGGGGCCGCCGAAGCCCAGCGATCATCCTCGCCGGCGATGTTCACACCGGAGTCGGGTCGGTCTCCCAGAACTATGTTCGACGCCGACGCCGGTGCCGGCTCGGAACCGCATCCGACCGCCGTGAGGCTGATCCAGACGCCGGCGAAGAGGAGCGGCGTCCAGGAACGGGATGGAATCGGCTTCCTTCGCATCGGAGGGATGGTACTCCGGTCGGGATGCGTTCGAGACCTGCACAGGCCCGATTGTCCGGTAATAAACCGCGTTCTCCGGGTCAGGAACCCCGGTACCGATCCTCCGGAGCGATCACGTCGTATCGTCGGGATCGAACCGCCGATGATGGAGAGGGATCCGTCATCGAGTGAACGGAATCCAGCCCCGCCGTAGAATTCCCAGGTCTCGGATCGGTCGCCGAAGCGATCGAAACCGACGGAGGACCCCGACCATCGGACCCCTGTCCCGAATCTTCAAGCACCGCGGCACCCGGCGCAGCCGGATCTCCGCGTCCATTCGGCCGAAGGGCCCGACGATCGTCGAGATCGCGCGGCAGCCGTTGTTCGTCCACGGCGCGGTGGCGGTCCTCGTCGTCGCGGTGCTCCTCACGCTCGTGACCACCTGGACGCGTTCGAACAGCCGGGTCTGGCCCGGCGAGGTCGCGACGGACAGTCTGGTGAACCCGGTCGCCTTCAGCGTCCTCGACTCGGTGGAGACCGAGCGACGTCGAACCGACGCGCGGCAGGCCTCCCCCCGCTTCTACGTCGCCGACGCGACCTACCTCGCCGACCTTCGGGCGAAATTGATGGGACTGCCCGTGGCGGCCCGTGCCAAGGTCACGGTCGACGAGGTCGGCGAAGAACTCCAGGCGCGATTCGGACTGACCGACACCTCGCTCACCCTCCTGCAGAAGTACCAGACGCCGGACGGCGTCACACCGACCTGGCGGGAGTCGGTCGACGAATTCATCGTCGCGCTGTGGAACTTCGAACCGCTGCTCGAGACGCTTGAATTCCAGCGATTCTCGACCACGCCGACCCGGCGGGTCCTCCCGCCTCCGCCGATCGAGACCACCATCCCGAAGCCGGCGGAGCCGAAGCCCGGCCCGGACGACGCACCGGCGACGGCGGAGGAAGAGACCACCGCGGAAGCGATCGCTCCCATCGCGGACCGGTCCACCGCGGTCACCGTCGATCGAGCGATCGAACTCGTTCCCGACGAGATGACGTCGACGGTTCGCAAGAACCTGATCAAGCTCGCCCGCTACTCCGGTTTCCCCCGCGACGCGGCGGAGATCGTCGTCGCGGCGATCATCAACCGCCCAGGCCCCACCGTGCTCTTCGATCCCGCGAGCACCAGCCTCGCCGCGGACGAGGCGGCGAGCCGCGTCGCCGACGTCTTCACCGAGCATGCCGCCGGAGAACTGATCTACGCCCGGGGCGACGTGCTCGACACCGACACCATCGAACTCGCCTCCCTCGTCCTCGTGAACGCGATCGAAGCAGGCGGTTTCGAAGGAACCTGGAGCCGCGTCGCCGGATGGATGTTCCTGGCGTTCGTCGTCACCGTCCTTCTGGCGGGACACGGGGTGACGTTCTATTCGAGGATCGCGCGAAGCACGACGCGACTGGTGGTCGTCCTCCTCATGCTGGTCGGCACGACCGCCCTCGCCTCCTTTTTCGCCGTCGCCTTCCCGCGGCTGGCCCCGTTCGGCGCAGCACTGGCGATTTCGATCCTCGCGATCACGCTGACGCTCGCGTACGACCGACGGATCGCCATCTTCGCCGGCCTCCTCGGTGCGGTGTGCGTCACCATCGCGGTGGGCGCCTCGACCGCCTACGCGATCGCCCTGCTCGCCGTGAGTTCGACGCTGGCGTTCCAACTCGAGGAGATTCCGAACCGGGGCGCCTTCGTCCGGGCATCGGTGGTCTCGAGCGGCGTGGCCGCGCTGGTCCTGCTGTCCCAGGGACTCACGACGATTCCGCTGGGAACCGACGGCGCCTTCACCCAGGCGATCGTCCGGGCGGCCTTCGGTTGCGCCGGCACGCTCTTCGCCGGGTTCCTGATGCTGGGAATCATGCCCAGCATCGAGAAACTCTTCGACATCACGACCGGACTGACCCTCGCCGAACTCCGCGACACCCGGCAGCCGCTTCTCCGGGAGCTCCAATCGCGGGCGCCGGGGACCTACAACCACTCCCTCGCCGTCGCTTCCATCGCCGAGAACGCCTCGGAGGCCATCGGTGCGGACAGTCGGCTGGTCTACGTGGGCGGCCTCTATCACGATGTCGGCAAGTTGAACAAGCCCGAGTACTTCATCGAGAACCAGGGTGGCGGCAGCAACAAGCACAACAAGCTCAGTCCCGCGATGAGCCTTCTCGTCATCATCGGACACGTCAAGGACGGCCTCGAACTCGCCCAGGAGTACGGACTGCCGAAGTCGCTTCGACACTTCATCGAGAGCCATCACGGCACGTCGCTCGTGGAGTACTTCTTCCACGCCGCGAAGGAGAAGGCGGCCGACGAAGGCGGCGAGGTCGACGAATTCGAATTCCGCTACCCGGGCCCGAAGCCCCGGACCCGCGAAGCCGCGATCCTGCTGCTCTGCGACGGCATCGAAAGCGCGACGAGGGCGATGGGCGACCCGACGCCGAGTCGGATCGAGTCCCTGGTCAGACGGATGTGCCGGCGTCGTCTCGACGACGGCCAGCTCGACGACTCCAACCTGACCTTCCGCGAACTCCGCGTGATCGAGGACTCGATCATCAAGAGCCTCTGCGCGATCTACCACTCGCGGATCGCCTATCCGGGCGGCCGGGAGGAACGGGACAACCGCGAAGAGGGCGAAGTCCTCGCATCGGTCGGCACCGGAAACTGAACCCCGCTCAGTCGGCCACGCCCCAGGCCCGACGATCGACCAGAAGACGCATCGGCCGGGACATCCCGAGCGCCGAGGCCGCCTCGCGGTCGCACCACGCGCCCTGACGCACGCGGGTCCGCCCCTCGTGGACGTGGAAGTGGACTTCGCGATGCGTCAGCAGGCGACGAAACGACTCCACGTGTCGAAGTCCGTCCACCCGGAAGTCGAGCCCCGCCGCGACCGCGCCCGGTTCAAGCCGGGACGCGGACTGCACCGACGGGAGTTCCCAGAGTCCGGCCCAGATCCCCTTCGACGGTCGACGTCGCAACAGGATGCGGTCTCCACGACGAAGCAGAACCGAATGCAGATGGACGAGTTCGCGTCGCGGCGGCTGCTTGGGGCGGGGAACCGAATCCTCGATTCCCGCCCGCCGCGCCCCGCATCGATCGACGAGCGGGCAGGCGTCGCACGACGGCTTTCCCGGGCGGCACACGGTGGCCCCCAGCTCCATCAACGACTCGTTCAGGACCCCCGGCGACCCGGCCACCATCGCGAGTTCCTCCGCACGCGCCCAGCAGTGCTCGATCAACGCGGGGTCGTCCGAGGCCGCGTCGATGGCGTCGAGTCGGGCGATGACCCGGATGACGTTGCCGTCGACGATCGGTGCCCGAAGATCGAAGGCGATGGAGGCGATGGATCCGGCGGTGTATCGACCGACGCCGGGCAGCTTCAGCAACGCCGGGACCGTGTCGGGGACTTCACCACCGTGTTCATCGCGGATGGCCACCGCGGCGGCGTGAAGGAGCCGGGCCCGGCGGTAGTACCCGAGCCCCTCCCATGCGGCGACCACCGCGTCCTCACCCGCCGTCGCCATCGCGACCGGATCGGGAAATCGAGCCATGAACGCCTCGAACCGCTCCTCGACCCGGGAGACCTGGGTCTGCTGGAGCATCAATTCGCTCACCAGCGTTCGCCACGGGCTTCGGATTCGACGCCAGGGCAGGTCTCGCCGGTGCTCCGGGAACCATGATTCCAGTCGAGCGGCGATCCCGGCGGGCTCGATGCGGGCAACGCCGGCGGTCCCACCGAGCTCGGTCTCTGGATTTGGGCCGAGATCGCTCATTTCCGCATTGTGGCGGCTGCGACCACTTCATGGCGGATCCCCCGGTGCATGAGCCTCGAATACCTTGCGGGGCCCGGGGTGCCGGGGTAGCCTTCCATGATTCCCGCGAGCGAAGTCCGGCCTCGAAGGTCGACCGCAGCTCGGTTCGACCACGACCGGGCCTCTGGCCCAGGAGATGCAGATCCGATGGCGAAGATGTTCTACTCGGCTGAAGAAGCCGCAGACAAGCTCGGGAAGTCCGTGGACGAGCTGACCGCGATGGCGAAGAGTGGCGAGGTCCAGTCGTTCAAGCAGGACGACCAGGACATGTTCCGAGTGGAACAGATCGACATGCTCGCCGCGACCGACGACGACATCGGCGATCTGTCCATCTCGCTCGACGAGAGTGGCGAAGTCGACGCGCTCGGCCTCAGTGGATCCGCACCGGGCATCGGTGGCGACGCGGCATCGCTCGAGATGAGCGGTGAGATCGGCCTCGAGGATTCCGCCGCCCCCGGCGCCGACGACAGCTTCCTCGCCGGCAGCGGCATGGGAACCGGCATCAGCGCCTTCGAGAGCGAATCCTCGGGTGAGGATCTTCTGAAGGACGATCTCTCCCTCGAGACGGTCGGGAGCGGCAGCGGCCTGCTCGACCTGACCCGGGAGTCCGACGACACCTCGCTCGGTGCCGAACTGCTCGACGAGGTCTATTCCAACGACGACGATCCCGCCATCCCCGCGAGTTCGAGCGGCCTCTTCGAGGCGGCCGGCGCGGAGAGCGGCGGCAACAACCTCGGCGGCATGCCCGTCGGTGGCGTCCCGATGATGGTCGAAGCCTACGAGGGCGGCTGGTCCGGCCTCACCGTGGGCATGGGCATCGTCGCGGTCGCGTCGCTCTGCCTCGTGGCCCTGATGGCCTTCGTCGGCACGGCAGGCATCCTTCCGGCACTCGCCACGATGATGGCGGACGGAATGATGGTCTGGGCCGGCGGTCTCCTCGGCGGACTGATCATCTTCGGCCTGCTCGGCTTCTTCATCGGCAAGGCCTCCGAGTGATCGGACGGTCACGGGTCGTGACGAACGACCATCGACCTCCCCGCTTCGGACCGGAATCTCTCCCGTGCTTCTGACCGGATACGGCCGACGTGAATGGGGCATCGCGACCCTGATCGCGATCCTCCTCGCGGTCCCGGCCATCCTCTTCGAGTGGTGGTGGGCCCTGATTCCGATCGGTCTCGGCTGGTTCACCGTCGCGGGCTTCTTCCGCGACCCCCTCGGGCGCCGACCGGCGACCCAGGACCATCGCGACTTCATCTCCCCGGCGGACGGCAGGATCAGCCTGGTCGAGCGACTCGACCGTCACGAGGCGACCGGTGACGAGCCCGCGGTGCTGGTCCGGATCTTCCTGAGCGTGCTCGACGTCCATCTGAACCGGGCCCCGTGCGATGGCGAGATCGTCTCGGTGACGCACCGTCCCGGGAAGTACCTCGACGCGAGATCCGAGGAGTCCGCCCGCGTCAACGAATCGAACCTCATCGTTCTTCGGGACGAGCAGGGCGACCCCGTCGGAATCCGACAGGTGTCCGGCGCGATTGCGAGACGCATCGTCTGCCCGGTGGGAATCGGCGATCGTCTTCGACGCGGAAACCGCTTCGGCATGATCAAGTTCGGTTCGACGACGGAGCTGATCGTCCGGGACCGGCCGGGCGTCGAGGTCCTCGTCGCGAAGGGCGACCGGGTCACCGGCGGCGTCACCGTGCTGGTTCGACGCCCCGACACCGACTGAACCCGCCCTTTCCATCCAAATCACGCCAGATCACGCGGCCAGGTCGTCCCAGCCGAGATCCTCGTCCGTCTCCTCGTCCGTCTCCCCGTCCGCCGGTGCGTCGGGCCAGGCGTTCTCGAGTCGGTTGTGGACCCGGATCAGCGTGGCCAGCTGCTCCGCGAGAATCGCTCGGAGCGCTCCGAGCACCTGAGCGGTCTCGTCCTCGAATCCCTGCTCGCTGTCGCGGAAGAGGAACATCACCGCGAAGCACTCGCCGTCGTGGTGACACGGCACCGCGACCATCTCGATATCCGCGGAGACATCGGGTCCGAGTTCGCACTCGCTCACGAAGTCCTTGGCATCCTCGAAACGCAGCACGTCGACGTGTTCGGCGACGGCCGGGCAGGCTTCGTCGCAGAGCCTTCGGAGCATCGGCTCGACCGACTTCCGGGGGAGATCGCAGTTGACGTAGGCGCCGAGTCCGAAGGAGTCGTCGCCACCCGCGAGATAGACCGCGGCGTTCGTCGGCCCCGTCTTGACCAGCAGATACTCGAGGGCCGTCCGCAGGAGATCCTCGACATCGAGTTCCTGGCGAATCAGCGTGCGGAACTCGCTGCACATCGCGACCTCGTCGAGCATGCGGACCTGATCCGATTCGCTGTCGATCGACATCTCGGAATTCGTCTCGTCGGCGCAGGCTTCGGAAGGCGATTCCTCGCCGTCGATCCCGTGCTCGAGATCGACGTCGGGCCGGGTCTCCGCTTCAAGGCGTCGACTCAGGCTTCGCAGTCGGTGCATTCGTTCCTCATGTTCGATCCGCTCGCGGCTTCGACGCGCCGCACCTTCGATTCGACGTTCGACCTCCTCGGCCGACATCGGACCCGACAGGAAGTCGGTCGCTCCGAACTGCATGGCCCGCCGGATCCCGTCCACGTCGACCGTGGGCGCGGCGACCACCAGGGAGCAATGGGGCTGGAGACGACGGACGTCGTCCGCGAGGGACCGGTCCAGATCCTCTTCCGAGACGAGGACGACCTCGCATCGATCCTCGAGCAGCCGACCTCGGAACTCGTCGACGTCGTTCGAGACGATGCATCGGCATCTTCCGTCGGACGCGTCCAGCAGCGCGGTGAGGGCGATCATCTCGGGGCGGGATGCGCAGACGAGGATTCGGAACACGGAGGATTCCGCGTGACTCGTCGGCTTGGAGTTCGTTTCGTGCATCTCGGGCTCGAAGTTCATTTCATCTCCCCTAGTCGCGAATCGTTCCGCGTCAGGCCGCGGCGCTGGTCGTCCCATCGATCGGAAGAGTGACCACGAGGCACCCTCCACCCTCGGAACCGTTGTGCACCGAGGCCGTTCCCCCGTGCGCCTCCGCGATCCGACGAACGATCGTCAGACCCAGTCCCGGCCGCCGTCCGGCGGCTCGCTGGCTGAAGAAGGGATCGAAGGCGTGTTCGAGCGAGTTCCGCCCGAAGCCAGGACCGTCGTCCTCAACCAAGAGTGACCATCGGCCATCCACACGGTCGATTGAACTTCTCAGCCGAATCCGCACGTCTTCCTGCGTCTGGCAGGCGTTACGAACCGCCTCGACCGTCAAATCCGTGATTCTCCGGACGTCGACGCACAGATCGACCGCCTCCGTGACGTCGACCGATTCGAACGTGACGGTCTCCGGCAGAATCTCCCGCGCAGCATTCGCGCATCGATCGAGCAAATCGTCCGATTCGATCGAGACGGTGGCGATCCGCGCCCCGGTCGCGTGGCCGTGAAGCCCGCGAACGAGGTCCGCGAGGATCGACGTCTCCGCATGGATCTCCCGGATCCCCTCGTCGACGAAGGGATCTCCGCTCCGGCCGAGCAGGAGCTGGGTCCGCCCCGAGATCACGGTGAGCGGATCGTGCATCTCATGGGCGGCGCCGGCGGCGATCTCCGCCACGCTCGCATCCGCGTCGAGCACCGCGACCCGGCGTGCGAGCTCGATCTCCGTCCGATGGCCGGCGATCTCCCGTTCCGCCTCGCGCCGCGATCGTTCACCGCGTTCGAGCAGCGAGTGACACGCGTGCCAGGCGGTCGCGAGCTCGTGATCGATGTCGAGTCGCCCGTGCACGCCGACGAGCATGCCCGCGGCCGACGAGCCGACGACCTGCACTGGAGCCGTACCGTCGCTGGAATGTCCGGCGAGTTCCCGCCGGATCCACGGCGCAGCATCGCCCTCGATGGGCGTCGCCACACCGGCGTCCGGATTCGTTCCGATCCACTCACCGTCGATCATGCTGGCGAACACCACGATCGCATCGGGCTCCCGATCACGAATCGATCGGAGCACCGCGCGTTCGAATTCGACCCGGTTGGTCACGTTCGAGGCATCCTCGAGGAACCTCGAACATGCCGTCGAGGTGGAGCCCGGTCCGGACGATCGCGGGGCCGCATGCGTGCCGGCGGCCCGGATCCGATCGATTTCGGCACACGACTCGCCGAGTCTTCGGAAGAGATGCGTCGCGAGCGGTTCACGATCGAGGCCCAGGGTCTCCGCCGACCGGGTCGCGATCGACAGCGATTCGGCGAGATGCGCGTCGACGACGCCGGGTTCGAGACCGAGCGCCGACTCGAACTCGCGGATCATGCTCCGCCCGGGACGTCGGCCGCTCGCACCGAGTCCGTGATTCCGTGCAATCGCGTCCGCGAGTCCCACCACCAGCTCGAGTTCGCGATTCGGCGTGTCCGGAATGCCCGCGGGCCCCCGCCCGGCCCGGGCGATCACCCCGCGGAGGGAATCCGGGAATCCCCATCGCTCGGAGACGCGATCGCCGATCATGCCGCCGTCGACGCCGATCACCCGACGCAACGTCTCGTCGAATTCCTCGTTCCTGATCCGGGCGCTCTCCGCCAGCTCCGCCATCGGCCCGGGGATCACCGAGGCGAGCACCAGATGACCGAGGTCGTGCAGAAGACCCGCGAGAAACGCGGCCGAAGGCTCCAGATTCGAGATGCCGCCGATCCGGGCGACGAGCGTTCGGGCGATGGACGCGGTGATCACCGCATGTCGCCTCAGATCGACCGCGATCGCGAGTTCGGGATCGCGTCCGAGAAGGCCGCAGATCTCGATCGAGAGGGCCGCCGATCGGATCTCGTCGAAACCGAGGAGGACGACCGCGTGTTCGAGGGTCTCGACCTTCTGGACGAGGTCCTGATTGCAGCGTCGACAGAGCGACAGGATCCTCGACGCGAGGGCCGGTTCCGCCGCGAGGACCGACACCACCTCGTCGATTCCGGCGGTCGAGGAGGAGGTGACTTCGAACAGTCGGATCGCGACCGCGCCGGGCGCCGGAAGGCGATCGATGCGATCGGTCAGGATCCGAACCCGTTCGACGACGGCTTCGCTCTGCATGAGGCCCCCCCTCAGGCGGTCAGCACGCCGTCGATGCAATCGATGAGCGCATCGACCTGGAACGGCTTGGGAATGAACGCATCGGCGCCGGCGGCCATCAGCTCGTCGATCTCCTCCTGACGCACCACGCCGGAGATGATCACCACGCGGGTGTCCGCGAGGTCGGGATCCGCCTTGATCCGTTGACAGACGACGTTGCCGTTCACGTCCGGAAGCATGTAGTCGAGCAGGATGATGTTCGGACGGAACTCACGGGTCATCATGCCCGCGTCGTAGCCGGTGCTCGCGGTCCGGACCTCGAACCGGTCTTCGCGCTCCAGCATCTCGCCGATGATGCGGACGATGCTCGGATCGTCGTCGACGACGAGGATCCGGGTGAGATCGCCGTCGAGAAGCTCGACCGGGATCTCGTTCGCCTTCATGAACCGGATGAGTTCGGCCCGGGGAATCCTGCGAAACCTCGATCCCGGAACGCGGAATCCGGTGAGTCGACCGTTGTCGAAGCACCGGATGATCGTCTGCTGGCTGACGTTGCAGAGTTCCGCCGCCTCGCCGGTCGTGAGGACCTGCTTGTCCGAGAGATGTCGAAGTCGTTCCTTGTCGTCCATCCGGCCGAGACCTTTCACGGAGCGCGGTGCCCCGCAAGCGATCCTCGAGGGCGGCACTCTGGTCATCGACCTCGACGGGCACCGAGTCCAGTCAAGACGCGAAGGCGGACGAAGGCGGTCCGTCCGATTATCGGGCGGGTCGGGAACGCCAGCGTCGCACGGCTTCAGGTTCCCGCGGATAGATCGGCATCAGCCGGGCGGGATCCGCGTGCACGAGAAGATCGGGACCTCCGCCGAGCGCGATGCGGGCCACTGCGGCCGCGTCGAAGCTCGGGGAATGAACCGGAGGATCCGAGACCGTGGATCGAACGAGCTCCGACGGCACGTGTTCATCGGCGAGCACCGCCACGCATGCACGGTCGTCCGGGCGATCGATGATTCCGGGATCACCGATGATCCTCCAGCACCGATCGGTGTCGTCGCGCCCGAGACGGGTCCGCCACGCCGTACCGGCCTTCGCCGCCGAGAGGACGACGATCTCGCCCAGCGTCTCGCCGAGGGCCGGCGTCGCGGTCGCGGCGACCACCGCGCCGGGCACGCCCACCACCGTCGCGTTCGCGACCTCCGCGATCGCCTGCGCCGCGGCGATCGAGATCCGCAGCCCCGTGAATCCTCCGGGCCCGACGTCGACCGCGACGCAACGAAGCGTCGATGCCGCGACGCCCGCCCGTGCGAGCACCGCGTGGATCCCGGGAAGCACGTCGTCCCGATCGCGACGCCCGCCTTCGAAGCCCACCGTGTGGAGATCGCCGGAGGCGTCGATCACCGCCGCCCCACCGGAACGCTGCGAGAGTTCGATCGCGAGGAGCGGTCCTTCGACCGCCGGGGTCGCCTGGTCCTCTTCGATCACGAAGTCGATCCCACCGCGGCGAGCGGAAGCACCGAGAACATCGCCGACTCCGCGGTCGGCACGGGGCCGTCGAGATCGATCGGGAGCACCGCCCCGCGTTCATGATCGGTGTTCATCAGCAGGGTGCGCGGTCCGCCCATCTCGATCCCGTTCTCGACGAACGCATGGCCGAGCAGGAAGAGCGAGACCCCCCATCGTTCGGCGATCGCCTCCATCTGCTCCGCGGTGTGTCCACGACCCCAGACCATCATCCAGGCGCTGCCGACCAGCGCCTCGTAGTCTTCGGGGACGAGTTCCCGATCGATGATGTCGAGATCGAACCGCGACATCATCGCGGGACCGGGGAGCGAATGGGAACAGAAGATCCCATGCTCGGTCCGCGCCGCGAGCGGCATCGAGAGGATGAACGTCGTGAGCGCCTCGAAGACCTCGTCCGCGTCATCTCCGAAGACGTAGTCGAGCCCCTCGTGGAAGCGGGCCGTCATGCAGCCGCCCCCCTTCGACACCGAATGCCCCGCCATCTGGGCGAGTTCGTGGTTCGCGAGGAGCGGGTGCACCTGTCCCGGATGATCGAGCACGAGCTTCGCGACCTTCGTCAGCATCCGGTAGCTGAGATCGAGACCGTTCATGGTCCGTTCGCCGTGGATCAGTTCCTGAAGGACGACGTGATGATCCCGGTCCGCACCGAGCCGTGCGAGCTCGACCACCTTCTGGAAGTGCATCGGATTGTCGTGCAGGTCACCGGTGGCCAGAAGTCGACCCCGGACCGGAATCCAGTCGACGGCGCCCTTTCGACCGGGGTGCGTTCGAAGCGACTCCGCCGCGGAACACAGCAGCTCGATCACATCCGGCGCCCGACGATCATCGATGACGCGATCGGTCATCGAACGACCTTCGCGGCGAATTCCAGGAGACCGCCGCCGGTCGCGGTGCGGATCTCCACGAACGCGTTCATGAGCTCGGTGGGGTTCCCGATCGGCGTCACCTTCATCCGGACCTCCGCCCGCTCCTCGTCGAGGCGGACCAGGCCCGCGAATTCGGCGCGAAGCGACTGCTGGGAGACGGACTGCACGATCTGGGCCTGCCACCAGTTCGCCTGCTCCACCTGACCACCACCTCGCGGGTTGTAGTGCTTGATGACGCACGCGACCTCGATGGGTGCGTTGAGACGGACTTCACCGAGATCCACGAAGTCGTCTTCGATGATCCAGTGACGCTGCATGCGCGCCATGTCGCGTCGGGCGCCGGTGTTCTCGTTTCGCACCCGACACGGGACCAACACGCATTCCGGTCGGTCCGTTGTGAAGATCCACCACCGCGGAATCGCCGTCGGCGCCATGCCTTCGATCGACCACTGGAGGCGGTACGCCGCGCGGGGGGCGTCCTTCGCGGGGTCGAACCCGACGAAGACCGGTGCCGTTCCATTCGAGGCCAGCACCGAGAAGGGACGACCGTCGGTCGATGCGAGATCGATGACGCCGGAGGTGACTCCCTTGAGGGCTTCCGCATACGGCGGCGTCGGTTGGATGGGAAGCGTGACCATGCCCTTGATCCGGACCGTCGCCGGACGGTCGGCGCCCTGCACCCGCAGGAAGACCTTCGCCTCCTTCTCGCCGGGCTGCTTCGGAGCATCGAGCGAAGCCGCCATCTCGATCGTCCCACCCGGCGGAATCCTGGCGCCCGTGAGATCGGTGAGGGTCGTGCACACGCAACTGGGTTTGGCGGAGACGATGACGACCTCTTCGGTCCCCAGGTTCGAGATCGAGAAGGTCATCGGATGCACGCTGCCCGGAGCCACCGCACCGAGTTCGAATGCCGACGGCACCACGCGGATGTACCCGCCCGGCACCAGGAGATCCTCCGAGCCCACCGCACTGGAGGACGCCGCGGCCGAAGCCTCGGTCGACGAGGCCGCCGACGTGGCGGGCGGGTTCCCACCCGCGATCTGCTCCACGGTGGCCGGAGGCGTCGTGGTCGCCGTTTCCGACGTTTCGCCACATCCGGACGACAGGAGTGTGACGAGGAGGAGCCCGAGCGTGGTCGTGACGGTCGTTCGTGTTCGAGGCATCCGCACAGTGTAGATCCTCGGCCAACCAACCACCCGGAGAACGAGAAACGGGCCCGGTCGGATGACCGGGCCCGTTCGAGATCACGTGTCTTGAAGTCCGGTCAGCCGGTCCAGCAGGAGAACAGGATGCCGGCATCGGCGCCATTGACGATTCCGTCGCCGTTCAGATCGGCCGGGCCGCCGGGCTGTCCCCACTGCGAGAGGAAGAAGCCGACGTCAGTGCCGTCGACGCTCTCGTCGCCATTGAAGTCGCCGGGGCAGGGCGGCGGGCCGCAGTCGGTCTCGCCACTGGCGGGGATGATCTTGTAGATCCGGCCGAGGGACTGGCAGCAGATGTAGATCTCGCCCGCGAGGTCCTGGCCGAAACTCGCGATGTTGCCGAGGGTGCCACCACCATCGCTCGAGAATCGAAGCTCGCTCGTCCGACTCTGGACACTGAAGTTCCCACCCTTGGTGGGCGTCGCGGACCAGAAGTTGGAGGTCGCGTAGTCGGCGAAGAAGTAGGTGCCCTGGAGTTCGGGCATCTGGCATCCGCGGTAGACGTAACCACCGGTGACGGAGTAGCCACCCGAAGAGTTGTGACCGTAGGTGTAGATGGGATCCGTGAGGCCGGACTCGTTGCAGGTGCAGCCGTTGGAATTGGTGTAGCAACTCGCGCCTTCCATGCAACGCCATCCGTAGTTCTCGCCACCGGCCGAACCTGCCGGCTGGAAGTCGATCTCCTCGCGGTTGTTCTGACCGACGTCCGCGATGAAGAGGTCGCCGGTGTCCATGTCGAAGGTCGAACGCCAGGGGTTGCGAAGGCCGTACGACCAGATTTCCGGCTCGCCGCCACCGCTTGCGAACGGGTTGCTCGGCGGAATGGAATACGGGGTTCCGCCGTCGACGTCGATACGGAGCGTCTTTCCGAGCAGGGAGCTCGAGATGTTCTGGGCGCGATCGCCGGGGTCGCCGCCGGAACCACCATCGCCCATGAAGATGTACAGGTAGCCATCATTCGGACCGAAGGCGATCATTCCACCGTTGTGGTTCGAATAGGGCTGGTTGATGGTCATCAGCGTCAAGGCGCCGGATGTCGTGGCGTGATCCGCATCGGCGCCGCGGCTGTAGCGGCGGATGACGGTGTCGCCATTACCGGCGTTCGCCGTGTAGTTCACGTAGAAGTAGCCGTTGTTCTCGTAATCCGGATGGAATGCGAGACCGAGCAGGCCCTGCTCGCTGTTGGTGCTGGTACCACCGGTGATGATCGAATCGATGTTGAGGAAGAAGTCGCTGTTCAGCGTCCCCGTCTCGGTGTTGAAGATCTTGATCCGTCCCTGCTTCTCGATGATGAAGAGTCGTGACTCGTCACCGGGGGCCTGGGTGACGAAGATCGGACGAGCGAGTCCCGACATCACGAGCTTGGTCGAGAGGGTCTGGCCGGAGGCCGACGAACCGACGAACATTCCCGCGACAATCGCGGCGGAGGTGAGAAGGGTGCGTCTCATCGACATGGGAGAGTGCTTTCTGTTGCAACTTGGGTGGTGCGGACTCGGCCTGATCACGTACGTCGCTCCGAGCGCCAGATTCCTGGCCCGGCGGAGCAACCTCTTCTTGTCCCGAATAAGACGCTTCGGGACATCGGATGGTTCCCCGTCGTCGGGAAACTCACCGAATACCGAACGGATCCATCAGGACCAAGCGGCATCCGACCCCCTGACAGTAGCATCCACAAGGCGGATTTCCACGTTCGGGCCCCGCTTTATGGGGGTTTGAGCAGGCCGAAGGTCGATCCCGGTCCGCCGCCGCCGATCAACCATCGTTGGCTTCTTCGACCAGCTGACGGGCCTCGGCCGACAACGCCCTGATTCGAGTCCGGTAACGATTTGCGGCGGCATCAAGCGCAATCTGGTCTCGATCGACGATCGCCTCCTGAAAAAGCGGCAGGACGACGGCCCCGTAGCCGCTGTCCCGATTCGAGGTGGCGAAGAGGTTCTGGAACCAGGGCCGGCCCGGAAGCCCCTTCCCGTCCGACCAGACCCGCTCGAGCCGGCGGAGCCCCTGATTCACTCGACGTCGTGCGGCCTCGGCTTCGACGCCGTCGAGTGCCGCCTCGGCCGCGGCGAGGGCGGCGGCCGTGTCGGCAAGCTCGGCTCGAATCGGTTCGAGATCGAGGCGAAGCCCCGCCTCGGTGGCCGCCGTCGCGATCCCGTCGAGACGGCCGGCGAGGTCCTCGATGGTCGCGGTCGGCCGGAGCGGCAGCACCGGTGCGTCCGCGAGGTCGGCGACCAGCTCACCGCAGATCCGGGTGAGCATCAACGCACCGGCATAGTCCTCCCCGACGTTGGATCGGTACCACTCCAGCGTGTCGTAGTTCGAGTGGTAGACGACACCCTCGGCGCCCCTCGTGGCGAGCGAGATGCTCGGGATGCAGAGATGACAGAGGAAGCCGACGTGATCGCTTCCCCCGCCGAGGTCCCCGGGCCGTGGCTTCGGACGATCACCCCTCCAGGTCTCCATCACCGAAGTTCCGTCCCCGCCGGGCTGCTCGACGCGATCCGCGGCGCGGATCACCGCGTCACGCAACGACGGCGATGCCGACGCCCGGAAGTTCGTCCCCATGGCCGCCATGTCGAGATTGACGTAGGCGACGCCATCCGCCCCGAGTCGCTCCCGGTGCGCCTCGCACCACTCCGTCGAACCGATGATGCCGAACTCCTCGGCGCCCCACGCGGCGAACACCACGGTGCGTCGCGGACGGATCCCCGCCTCGAGCGCCGTCGCGAACGCGCGGGCGGTCTCCATGAGCACGATCGTCCCCGCGAGCGGGTCGGCGGCACCGAAACCCCACGCGTCATGATGTCCTCCGACGATCACGACCTCTTCGGGCGCCTCTCGTCCCCGGATGATGCCGAACACGTTCGCGGTCTCCATGAGGAGACGCTCCTGTCGGACTTCGAGCCGAAGTTCGAGATCGCCCCCATCGAGCCGATACGGAACGTCGAGACCGCCCTTCCAGCCCTCGTCGTCGACCAACGGTCCCTTCATCGCCGCCATGATCCGGTTCGCGGCGGCGTATCCGATCGGCTGCACCGGAATGGTGGGCAGATCCACGTCGCCGACGGGAAGCCGCTTGGTTCCGTCGATCGCGGGCTCGAAGGGCGTCAGGGGATCGCCCTTGTAGGGCAATGTCACGATCGAGCCGCGTTGAATGCACGTCTCGTTCGCCCAACCGCCCTCCGGCCAGGTCGGGCCGCGATCGTCGCCGGAATCGGCCGGATCCGTGAACATCACCACCCCCGCGGCGTTCGCCGCCTCCGCGAAGCGGACCTTGAAGCCCCGGTAGTTCCCGCCGTAGCGGACCAGCACGATCCGACCCGCGCAGTCGATCCCGAGCTCGCGAAGCCGCGCGAAGTCCTCGGGACGCCCTCGATTCGCGTAGACCACGCCCGCCTCCACGAGACCGCTTCCCGAGTAGGCGTTCCATCCCCAGTCGAGTTCCGGATGACGGGTCGCCGGATCGGCGAGCAGTTCACGCTCCCGAAGGGGAAGTGAGACGACGCCGCGACGACGTCGCTTCGGCGGTCGGGTGTCGTCCGCGGTCGACTCGGAGTCACCCGACCCGGCGGTCGACGCTTCCTCGACGAAGGTGAGGCTCGCGGCGATCGGGCGACTGAGCAGCGGCTCGAACCGCCAGATCTCGGTCTCGAGCCCCATGCCCTCGAACGCCCCCGCGATCGCGGCGATGACCGCGGCATCGCCGGGACTCCCCGCGACGTGCGGCTCGCCACCGAGCAGGTCGTGCCAGGCGCGAAGGCCCGCCGCGGTCGGTGTCTCGGCGACCGTCTCGAGAAGCCGCTCGTCGATCGAGACCGGGTCGTCGGTCTTCGTCGGTGACGCGGCCGAGGTGGCGAACGCGACGGTCGAGACGACGCCACCGAGGAGACTCGATGCAACGAGGGTGCGAATAGCCGACATGAAACACTCCAGGGTGAGGACGAAGGTCAATGCGAGGAATTCGAATCGATCGGATGAGGCGGGCGGACGTAGGCGGCGAAGAGTCGATCCAGCCGTTCGAGCGAATCGTCGATCCGACGCTCCGCGATCCGGCCTCCGCGAACCGCGTCCGCCAGCGCGTCGATCGCCCGGTGCTGGCGATCGGGAAGATGGCAGCAGAGGAGCAGGTCGACGCCCGCCTCGACCGTCCGGACCGCGGCCTCACCGGTCTCGACGAGGTCGGCGATCGCGGCCATTTCGAGATCGTCGGAGATCACGACGCCTCGAAATCCCATGGTCTCGCGCAACAGTCCGTCGATCGCGGCCGGGCTCATGGTCGCGGGCACGCCCGGATCGATCGCCTCGAAGACGACGTGCGTGGTCATGATCGCCGCGACCCCCGCCCGGATCGCGGCCGCGAACGGCGGAAGCTCGATCGACTCGAGCCGTTCGAGCTCGTGCCGGAGAACCGGGAGATCGTGATGACTGTCGAGATCCGTGTCGCCATGACCGGGAAAGTGCTTCGCGCACGCGGCGACGCCGCCTGCCTGCATCGAGTCGATCAGTGCGACCCCGCACGCCGCGACGATCGCGGGGTCGCCGGCGAACGCCCGGGGGCCGATCACCGGATTCGCCGGGTTGCTGTCGACGTCCATCACCGGCGCGAGGTCGAGGTCGATGCCGACCGGTCGCAGATCCTCCGCGAGTCGACGTCCGACCTCGGCCGCCGCGCCCACGCCTTCCAGGCCGATCGACCGCATCGGAAGCGGTGGGTCGAAGCCGTCCGTGAACCGGACCGTGTCGCCACCCTCCTGATCGACGCAGACGAGGATGGGATCGCCGACGGGATCCGGAGAGAGCCGTTTGACCTGACGGATGGTCTCCACGACCTCGTGTCGATCACCCGCGTTCCGGGCGAAGAGGATCACGCTTCTCACGCCGCGTCGAATCAACGAGACAAGGTCCGTGTCGGGCTCCCGGCCGGGAAAGCCGACGCACACCAGACGGGCCACGCGTGCTTCGAGTGGTTTCGACATCGTCGACGCATGCTAGCGAAACCACGACGCCGTCCATGCGATCCGCACCGCCCCTCGATCGGTGGCCGGTCCGAAGCCAACGCGAAATGAAGATCGCCCGACCCTGCGAAGGGTCGGGCGATCGTCGTTCCGTGGACAACGTGGTGACGCGATCAGAAGCCGATCGAGACGCCGCCGAAGATCATGTTGCTCGAGAAGCCTTCGCCGCTCCGACCTTCGTACTGGAGGCTCACGTTGACGTTGTAGGTCGGCGTCCACACGATGCCGCCACCGAAGTAGGCGGTGTTGACGGCCTGGTCGTCGATGTCGAAACTCAGGCTGGTGCCCTGGTTCGCGAGGCTGACCCCGTAGTTGCCGTTGAAGTTGAAGTTGCCCTGCCAGCCGAGTTCGCCGTCGAGCACGAGGCCCGGCAAGGCGCTCCAGCTGAGGCCGCCGCCGACGCGACCGATCACCGAGCTGAGGTCGCCGGGAGAGATGTTGAGCGCCGCGGCGGAGCTCGAGTCCTCGTTGATGTCGCCGGTGTTGACGTAGGAGTACATGAACGAGGCTTCCGGCGTCAGGGCCCAGCCCTCGCTGAGCTCGAATCGGTAACCGCCACCCACGGTCAGGTCCATCTGGAAGCCGCTGGCATCGGAATCCGCGGAGATCTGGGTGCCGGGAATGACTCGGGTGAACTTGAAGTTGTTCCAGCCACCGGCGAGCGCGGCATCGAAGAAGAGGCCTTCACCGTTGCTCCAGGCGAGGAAACCACCGCCGCGGACGGTGCTCACCCGGGTGTTGCCGAAACCACCGTCCAGATCACCGGTGATCTGCGAGTAACCCATGTTGATGCCACCGAGGAAGCCGTCGCCGAACCGCCAGGCGAAGCCGCCCATGCCGCCGTACTCGTTGCCGGAGATGCCCTTGATGTCCTCGCCCTCGGTGGGGGTCTTGAGGTTTCGTCCCCAGAAGACGCCGAAGCCCTCCGCGGTCGTCGACTCGGGGGTCATCCGGCGGATCGAGCTCTGCACCGCCTGGTCGTCGGAAGACGTGTATTCGGTGCCGTTCGAAAGTCGGAACGGTGCCGGCGTCCGCTGCTCGACGATGTCGTATCGACGCTGGATCTCCTTGCGGAGCACGGTGAAGTACTGCGTGTTGGCCGCCAGCTGGATCGTCGAGACCTGGGTGGTCGGCCCCACGCCGTCGATCGCGGCCTCGTACGCCTCGAGGGTGTCGATCGTGTCGAGTGCACCGAGCAGGATGCCCGAATCACTGGTGGGGTCGAGGTTCGCCGCGGCGCGGAGGGAGTTGAGTTCGACGCCGCGGAGATACTCGGGCGTGCCCTCGAGCGGCGTCGCGTAGTCCGCCGCCGAACGAGCCCAGAGCTGGGTGAGCGGATCGAAGCCGCCACCGTTGTCGGCGTTGATGTCCCAGGTCCGGGTGACCGACTGGTCCTGATTGGTGGTCACCGACGTGTCGCCGGTGATCCCACCGGGACTGTTCAGCAGGAGGATGTCCTTGTCGTCGGGAATGTAGGCGGCGTCCTGGACGTCGACGAACACGTTTCCGCCGTCGGCGAAGTCGCTCATGCCGCCGGCGACGTTGATGACCGATGTCGGGCCGAAGGTGCCCGCGTCGAGATCGTTGACGTAGTCGCCGGTCAGGTTGATGTTGAGGGTGGCGTCGGACGAATCGGAGTCGAGGTCGCCGTTCGTCAGGTTCAACACGCCCTGGTTCTCGCCCACGACACCGACGAAGAGATCACCGGCGTAATTCAGCACCGAAGTGTCGATGTCCGCATTGGCGACCAGCGTGGATCCCGCCTGCAGGTCGATCCCGTTGGTCGCGGTCACGTCCGTCTGCCCGGTGCCGTTCCCGCTGAAGATCAGGGTCATCGGGTCGGTACCGTCACCGATCGTCAGGGTGTCGCTCACCGTGAGGGTGGTGCCCGCTTCGAAGAAGCTGTCCCGTGTGAGATCGAGGTTTCCGCTGACGGTGAGGGCTGCATCGTCCTGAACCTGGAGGACCGAGAGTGCGGCATCGACGTCGACGATCGCGGTGGCGGTGCCCGCCAGGGTCATGATGCCGTCACCGGTGATGGAACCGGACACCGTGAGGTTCGTGGCGTCGTTGAGGGAGATCGTTCCGGCATTGTCGAGATCACCGTCGATCGACGCGGCCGCAGTGTCATCGAGCAGCAGGCCGGTGTTCGCGGCCATCGTGCTGCTTGAGTCCACGACCATCGATCGGGAGCCTGAAAGTTGAACCTGCCCGCCGGTGGTGATGTCGAGCCCGCCCACGACGCTGAGAGCGGTGTTCCCGGTACCGCTGAGATCCACGACGCCGCCGACCGACAGCGAGCCTTCCACCTCGACGATTGCGGTGTCCTCCACCAGCATCTGGCCGCCGCCCGCGACCGTGAGGTCGCCGGCGAAGAATGCACCGGAGTTTTCAGACGCCGTGAGCGATCCGCGAATCGCGGAGTCGTCGACGGTCGAGTTCCCGAAGATCAGGTTGTACGCCCCGAGCCGGTCACCGGAAAGCGTCACCACACCATCGATGCTTCCGGCGTTGTCGAACTCGAGGTTCGCACCGTTGGTCGCGTCGGCGGTGATGTCGATCGTGGAACCGCTCGCGACGCCGACTTCGCCTTCGCCGGTCAGGCGAGCGCTGGTTTCGAGCAGGAGCGTTCCACCGGTGACCAGGAGGCTGTCGGTGTCCGTCACGACGCCGGTGGTGAGACCGTCACCATCGATCCGGAAGGTCCCGCCGCCGCTGATCGTGGTGTTTCCGGTGTAGCTGGCGAGACCGCCGTAGTTGAAGGTTCCGTCGGTCACGGTGAGCGAAAGCTTGCCGGCGTTGCCGGCGGTGGTGTCGTCGGTGATCGCACCCATGTACAGCCCGGTCTCGGGGTCGTCGATGCTTCCACCGCCCTTGACCGAAAGCGTGATGTCGTCGTTGCCGATCGCGGTGATGGCCCCCACGGTGTCGGAACCGATCAGTTGGTCGAAAGCCATCGTGCCGCCGGACGCGCCACTGTCGAGCGTGACGCTCGCGTTATCGCCCAGTTGCAGCGACGTGGCTCCGTTCCCGCCGGCGCCGCCCCCCTCGAAGGTCACGGCGGAATCGTTGTTGACGTTGACCGTCCCCGTGAAGTCACGGAGGAACGCTCCGGCGAACTTCACGGTGTCGGCAGCGCCGTCGGTCGTGATGTCGATCGTCAGGTCGTCCGCACCCGCGGCGTTGGCGAAGCCGCCGCCGCTGGAGACGCCGTCGGTTCCGAAGTTGACGGTCGCGCCGTTGGTGGCGTTCTGGGTCGTGTCGATCGTGAAGTCACCGTCCAGGGTGGTGGTAGCCAGCCAGTTCGCGGTGCCGCCATCGCTGACCAGCAGCGTGAACGGCCCCGGCAGTTCGGTGGAACCCGCGATCTGGAACGTGCCGAGTCCCAGCACCGTCAGATTCGTGCCCGACTCGAAGATGGTCGTCCCACGGAACGTGATCTTGGAATCGACACCGTCGACGTCGGCGGTGAAGTTCTGGCCGAGCGTGACCTCGCCGCCGAATCCGGCCTCGCCCTCACCGGTCACGGTGAGCGTGGCGTTGTCGATGAACGATGCATCGCCACCGACCGTGAACGTGGAGTCCGCATCGAGGAAGTTGATCGCGTGGTCGCCTTCCGCGACGAAGTCGTCGAAGGCCACGACGGCCGCGTTGTTCAGATCGAACCCGTACCCGGCGGCGACGGTCGTGACGCCGTTGAAGTTCACGGTCGCGGCATCGAAGGACGCGATGTCGGTGAGGGGATCGATCCCGTTCAGGAAGTTCACGTCGTTGAAGGTGAAGACGTCGTCGGCGACGGTTCCACTGAGACCCGCGAAGGTCTGCGCCCCGGTCGCGTTGAAGACGCCGTTGAAGTTGAAACCGCCGTCATCGGCGTTCCAGATGGTGCCCTCGCCGGAGGTCGTCTCACCGTTGACGTCGACGAAGCCGCCTTCCGCGAGGATCGTCCCGCCGTTGGTCGTG
>JAQWJM010000044.1:0-3367 GCA_029248335.1 Phycisphaerales bacterium | reverse complement strand
AATCCGGGTACGCCTTTCGAGGAGTTTCAGGCGTCACGGCGTCCGATCTCGACCGACCCGGTGGTGGGCATGGTGTACCGGCTGGATGGAGACAAGATCGACGAGTCCGCAGCGCGAGCGATCGGCTGCGTGCTTCAGGAGGTCCCACGGGCACGCGTCGAAGTGGTCGGTGATGGGCCGGTTCGCCCGCGGCTGGAAAGCGACTTGGAGCAGGCGGGCTTCTCACGTCGGGTCACCTGGCACGGGTACGTGCCGTTCTCGAAGCTCGCGTCCTTCCATCGCTCGTTCGACGTCGAGATCGCGCCGGTGGTTGCCGACACCTTCGGCTCGGGCACCGTGCACGCGATCGCCTCGGGGACGCCGGTCGTCGGTTACGGAATCGCCGCGTTACCCGAGCTGCTTCGCTCGGACGCGACGATCGCGACACCGGGATCACCAGAGGCGATCGGTCGGAAGGTCGGCGCGATCCTCCGGGACGACGCGCTGCACGCCGAGGTCCATGCGGCGCAGTGGTCACATGCGTCGTCGAACTTCGACGTCGACTCGATGATCACCAGCTACCACCGATTGTTTTCCGAGGTCGCCCGTCACCGGACGCCATCGGCGTCAGCGTGATGGCTTTTCAGCGGCTTCGCGGGGACGCAGATCGACGACCAGCGGATAGTGGTCGGCGGCGTATCCCGACGGCGGCTCGTCCTTGCGCCAGTCGTAGTCGTCACCGGGGTGAAGCGAACCGACGATCTGGAACGTTCGATCGACGACTTCGGAATCCGCGTTCGGATGGATCATCAGGAAGTCGATCACTCGATCCGATTCGTGGGTTCGGAAGAGGGCCCGCGTGTCGCCCTCCTGCTTCCAGCGGTGGTTGTAGGCATTGACATAGCCGGCGTCGCCGTAGACGCCCACCGAGCGGTCGAAGGGGCCCGCGTTGAAGTCGCCGGCGATCACGAGGTTCAGGTCGGGTTCCGCCTTCAGGCGGGCGTCGAGAAGCTCCACGAGCTGCAGGGCCTCGCTTTCGCGCTGTCGTCGGAAGCGCCCCGACTTGTGGTGGACCACGACCATGGTCAGTTCGTACGCGGGCTCGCCCCGACCGGCGGGGATCGCGATGTCGACCATCAGCGGACTCCGCTGGAACTTCGTCGGGGCCTCGCCGTCTCGTTCCCAGCCGTCACCCTGCTTCTTCGCCTCCATGTCGGTCAGATCCTCGTCGGGCCAGGTCTTCACCGCCGTGATCGGATGGCGACTGAGCACGCTCTGTTCGACGCCGCGGTAGTAGCCGACGTCCTTGCTCGCGACATGCTCGTAGCCCATGCCGTCGAGGAATTCGTCGCGGAACCAGCGCAACGCCGCTTCGCTCTCGACCTCCTGCAGGCACAGCACGTCGGCATCGATGCTCCTGATGATCCTCGCGACGGACTCGCAGCGATCCCGGGAGGTCGCCATCGGGAGATCGTCGTACTTGCCCTGCAGGGACGGATCATCGGCCTCATCGAAGAGATTCAGGACGTTGTACGAGGCGATGCGGATGGAGTCGTCCGCCTTCGCGAGCGGGGTCGGCCGTCCGAACCGGATTTCGGGACCGCGGGTCGTGGACTTCTCGGCGTCCTGACCATGGGCGGCCGGAAGGCTCAGGATGCAGGACAGCGCGAGCAGGATGGATCTGGTTCGATTGATCATGGTCGAAACGGTAGCACGAGGCGTCGTCTCGCGTGTCGGCGGGGGGCGGGACACCCCGGCGTCGTCCGGGCGATCAGGACTCGAGGAGTCGCATGACTTCCTGGACGTCCTTGTCGCCCCGGCCGGAGCAGTTGAGGACGAGGTTCGTCTCGGCGGGCATTTCGGCCGCGAGTCGGACCGAGGCCGCGATCGCATGGGCCGTTTCGAGGGCGGGGATGATCCCCTCGAGTCGGGAGAGATCCTGGAAGGCGGTCAGGGCCTCCGCGTCGTCGACCACGCGATATTCGACCCGCCCGGTGTCCTTCCAGTGGGCGTGCTCCGGCCCCACGCCGGGGTAATCGAGCCCCGCCGAACACGAGTGGACGTCGGCGGTCTGGCCCTCTTCGTCCTGCAGGACGTAGCTGAGCGAGCCGTGGAGGACGCCCGGGGAACCGAAGGCGAGCGGGGCGGCGTGGCCGCCCGGCGTGGTGCCGCGGCCGCCGGCCTCGACGCCGACCAGTCGGACGTCTCGATCGGGGACGAACGGCGCGAAGATGCCGGCCGCATTCGAGCCGCCACCCACGCAGGCCACGACGGCGTCCGGAAGTCGTCCGAGCTTTTCGAGGCACTGGGCCCGGCACTCGACGCCGATCACCGACTGCAGTTCCCGCACGATCGTGGGAAAGGGATGCGGGCCGACGACCGAGCCGAGGATGTAGTGCGTCTCGCCGACCGAGCCCATCCAGTCCCGCATCGCCTCGTTGGTCGCGTCCTTCAGCGTTCGACTGCCGGAATCGACCTCGTGGACGGTCGCGCCGAGGAGTCGCATGCGAAAGACGTTGAGCGACTGCCGTCGGGCGTCCTCCGCGCCCATGTACACCTCGCAGGCCAGTCCGAACCGCGCGCAGGCGGTCGCGGTCGCGACCCCGTGCTGGCCGGCGCCGGTCTCCGCGATGATCCGGGACTTGCCCATCCGCTTCGCGAGGATGACCTGGCCGATGGTGTTGTTGATCTTGTGGGCGCCCGTGTGGGCGAGGTCTTCGCGCTTGAGCCAGATCGTCGCCCCACCCGCTCGGGCCGAGAGGCGCGGTGCGCGGGTGAACGCGGTCGGCCGCCCGACGAAATCCCGAAGGCAGTCGTCGACTTCGGTCTGGAAGGCGGGATCGTGGCTTGCGTCGAGCCAGGCGGTCTCCAGCGCTTCGAGCGCGACCACCAGCGTCTCCGGGACGTAGCGTCCGCCGAATCGACCGAATCGCCCCGGAATCGCGGTGGTCATTCCATCTCCTCCGTCGTCGCGTCCAACTCGAGATCGTCGCTGGGCATGGTCACGGCGACGACGTCATCGGGGCGACGACGCAGCAGTCCGAGCGGGCCCGAAAGGGCGTAGAGGGTGCAGGCGGCGGCGAGCGTCTCCTGGAGGAACCAGACCGCGGCCACGAGTGGAAGGGCGATGCGCACGAGGGAGCCGAAGTCGCGGGCGCCGCGGAGATATCGATTCACCACGTGGGGGTATCGCAGGTTGGAGACCATCCCAAGCCCGCACAGCAGTGCGATCACCGGAATGGTGAGCGCCGCGATCCGGTCGAACGCGAGTGATTCCGTGGCGTCGAACCGGGTGTAGAGCAGGTGCTGGTGAAGCACGATGAGGCTCGCCACGGCGCCCGCCGCCCCCGGGATGGGCAGGCCCTTGAAGAAGCGGTGGTCCTCCTCG
>JAQWJM010000033.1:0-24210 GCA_029248335.1 Phycisphaerales bacterium | reverse complement strand
CACGTCGTCGAGCTGGTCGCGGACGGTCGACTCTGCACCGAGATCCGATCCGACGATTCCAGGGACGAGACCGGTCGACTGGTGCGATCGGTCGAACGCATGACCTCGCGACTTCGCGATCTCGCGGGCGACGTCGAAGGTGCTCGCCGTGAATTGTGCGACGTCGAAGCGGAGGTCGCCGAGACGACGACTCGTGAAGCGGAGGTCGCCACCGGCTTCGGAGCGAGTGCTTCGGAGATCGCCGCCGCGGTCCGCGAGATCGCCACCACCACCGAGGAACTCGCGGGAGAGGTCCGTCGGGTCGATCGACGGGCGGCCGAGACCGCGAAGACCATGGACGCCGATCAGTCGCGGCTGGGCGACATGTCCGCATCGATGAACGCGGTCGAATCCGCGACGAGCGACATCGCGGTCCGACTCGGGGAGATCAACCGGCGTGCGGGGGAGATCACCGGAGTCGTCGACACCATCGGAAGGATTGCGGAACAGACGAATCTGCTGTCGGTGAACGCCGCGATCGAAGCGGAGAAGGCCGGGGAATACGGGACCGGTTTTCTCGTGGTGGCCCGCGAGATCCGCCGGCTCGCCGACCTCACCGCGAATGCGACGGGAGACATCACGACGACGGTCCAGGAGATGCAGGCCGCGGTCTCGACCGGCGTCATGGAGATGGATCGTTACACCGACCGGGTCAGAAGGACGGTGGAGCAGACCGGCGAACTTTCGCAGAGTCTCGCGGTGGCGATCGACTCCGCCGGCGAGAACGCGGTCGCCTTCGGGCGGGTGGCGGAGGGCGTCGGTTCCCAGGCGGCGGGCACCAGGCAGATCAACGAAGCCATGGGTGGACTGACGAGCAGTGCGGACAGCGCGAACGAATCCTCCCAGCGGCTCCAGGACGTCTCGGCGAGACTCGGACATGCCACCGAGATGCTCGGCCGGTCGTTGGCCGAGTGGGATCTGCGCAAGGATGAGACGTCCTGATGCAGGTGCTGGAACTGGCCATCGAAGGCAGGGGCTTCGCCGTCCCGACCACGCACGTCGAAGAGGTCGTGCCCATGGTCGAGACCCGCTCCCTGCCGGAGTCACCGCCCTGGTTGATCGGGATCTTCGATCACCGTGGGGCATTGACGCCGCTGCTGGATCTGCATCTCCTCGTCGGTGCCGATCCAGCGAGATCGCTCGTGGGAAGTCGAATCATGGTCGTCCGAATGACGACCGGCGGGTCGAGGGATCCGGATGGAGCACGGCGGACGGTCGGGCTTCTGGCCGAAAGCGTCGAGGAGGTCGTCGATGTGGAACCGGGCGGCGAGGAGGATTTTCCGGGTCTGCGGACCGAATCGCACGCCTATCTTGGAAGCGTGATTCGAAGGAATGGAACGACGATCCAGATGATCGATCCCGATCGCATTCTCGATCCTTCGGATCACGAGACTCTTTTCGGACCCGCGACGGAATGAACGCGCTCGTGACGGAACCCACCGATCAGCTACGACGCATCGCGGCCCTCGCCGGTCTGGAATCCGACCTTCTCGGACAGCCCGGGGTCCGCCGCTGGATCGATCGTCGTGCTTCCGGACTCGGACTCTCGGCGGGCTCGTATCAGGATCGACTCGTCGCGATGGAGTCCGAGCGCCGCCTCCTCTCCGAGCAGGTCGCCGTTCCCGAGAGTTGGATCAACCGATATCCGGCCTCGTTCGAGCTCCTTCGAGATCGCGGCCTCGCGTCGTGTTCCGGCAAGGACACGTTCCGAGTGGCGAGTCTCGGATGTGCGGGCGGTCAGGAACCGTTCACGGTCGCCGCGGTGCTGGCCGACGCCGGCGTGCCGCGTGACCGGATCGAGATCATCGCGGTGGATCGAAGTCGATCGGCGATCGACGTCGCGCGGTCCGGACTTCTTCCCTCGATGGCGGTCCGGGACGAACTCCCATCGACGTGGCGGGCGAGATTCAAGCCCGAAGGCACGAGTTGGAGAGTGGATCCCGAGATCCACGCGATGGTCCGGTTCGTGGAGGCCGACATCCTCACGGATCCGCTTTCGATCGCGACTGGAAGTTGTGACGTGGTCCTGTGTCGAAACGTCCTCATCTATCTCGACGTCGAGGCCCGGCGACGACTCTGCCTTCGAGCCGCGGCCTTGTTGAAGACCGACGGAATCCTGCTCGCCGGTCACGCCGATCCGCCGGCGGACCTCGGGCAGTCGCTCGACGCGATGGACGTTCCAGGCGGGTTCGCGTGGCGGACGGTCTCGGAGAAAGGATCGGTCCGACCGAACGTCGATCCGCCCGCTCGATCGCACCGGCCATCCGTCGCTTCGGGCGGTTCACGAGCCGTTCCTCGGACGGAGCGTCCACCAGCGAGATCAGTCATCCCGGATGCCGCATCGGTGCGGAGACTCGCGGATGCGGGCCGCATCGATGAAGCCCGGGTCGCCGGCGAAGCGCTCCTCGAACGAAGCCCCGACGACTTGCGCATCCGGTTTCTCCTCGCCTTGATCGAACGGGAGGACGGCCGTCTCGATGTGGCCCGTGAACATCTTCGTCGCCTGCTCTACCTCTCGCCGGATCATGTCGAGGCGCTCTTGATGATGGTGTCGATCGCGGAAGCCGAAGGAGATCTGCCGGCCGCGGCTCGTCATCGGCGGCGATTGGATCGGATCGACGTGGACCCCGGGGAGACATCGTCATGACGGAGCCCACGAACGAAGCCGGGTCGGGATCGCCTGCGGATCCGAGACGTGCGATGCGTCGGCTGCTCGAACGCGATCTCGACGACGTCGCGCTGGCCGAGAACACGCGATTGGTCGGCCATCGCCATGAGACGGTGCAGACGGACGAACTCACGGCGTTGATCGTGCGGATCGGGGGGGAGTGGCTCGGATTCGATGCGCTCTTCGCGGGACGGGTCCATGATCCAGGCGTCGCTCGACGCGTGCCGCATCGTCATGCGGAGCATCTCGCCGGAATCGTCGCGGTCGACGGCGAGATCGTTCCCGCCGCGCGACTCGACCGCCTGCTCGATCTCACGGCCGACGCGGTTCCGCCGGATCCCAGGCTCGTGATCGTCGGCCCCGTGGATCGACGGTGGGCGATCCCGGTCGACGAGGTGGAGGGGATGGTTCGAATTCCTCGTGCGGACGTCGTGGATTCGCCCGCGACCGTCGCTGGCTCGCTCAATCGACACACCATCGGGCTGCTCCCGCTCGGGGACCGCCACGCCGCGCTGCTCGATTCCGACCGAATCCTCGATCTCCTCGATGGAGGCCTGCGATGAGCGATCTCGGCGGCTTTTCGATGTTCGATCTCTTCCGCGAGGAAGCGGAGACGCACTGCGCATCGCTCGAGGCCGGACTCCTGCAGCTCGAATCCGATCCCGGAGACTCGAACGTCGCGATCGAGCCACTGATGCGGGCCGCGCACTCCGTCAAGGGGGCCGCGCGGATCATCGGGCTCGATGTCGCGGTGGGGCTCGCACATGCGATGGAGGACGTCTTCGTCGCGGTTCAGGGGGGGGATGAAGCGCTCAGCGCAGGCCGGGTCGATCAACTGCTCGCGGGCACCGATCTCCTGCGTGGTCTTGCATCGATCGAGGAATCGGCGATCGAGCCCTGGTCCGCCGAAAACGAGTCCGCGATCAACGCCCTCGTCGACTCGCTCGGAAAGCCGGCGGATGCCTTCGCCGATGCGGCGCCCACGCAGCCTCCGGCCTCCGGGCCGGTCGAGGTCACCACGTCGCCCGAACCCTCGGAGGTCGCGAAGGCCTCGGCATCGCTTGACCCGCCGGAGACTGCGAAGGCCTCCACATCGCCCGAGCCACCGGAGACCCCGCGGTCCTCCGAGACGCCCGCAGCGACGTTGTCGGACGAGCCCCCGGCGCCGAACGCGGTGTCGGGATCTCCAGGTGAGGAGTCACGGACGGTTCGAGTCGATTCCGGTCGACTGGAGCGGATGATGCGACTGGCCGGCGAGGTCATGGTGACATCACGGCGTTTTCTCGGCGTTCGCGAGCAGGTGGTGGGACTGGACCGTCGTCTCGAATCGATGGAGGACGGGGTGGGGGCGGCGTTCCGCGACGCCGGTGATCCACTGCCGAAACTCCGACGAGACGTCGACGAGGGACGCCGTGCGGTTTCGGAACTCGTCGAGGAGCTCGACGGCCTGCTCCGCCGGACCGAGGAGATCTCCGCCGATCTCTACGGCCAGGTCCTCGGCAGTCGGATGCGACCCTTCGAAGACGGTGGGCACGGATTTCCCCGCATGATCCGGGACCTCGCGCGGACCCTCGGCAAGAAGGTCCGGTTCGAAGTCCGCGGTGGGCGGACCCGCGTCGATCGCGAGATCCTCACTGCGCTCGAGGCGCCGCTCACCCATGTGCTGCGGAACGCCGTCGATCATGGAATCGAGGTCCCCGACGTGCGACGATCGGCGGGCAAGGACGAGTCGGCGTCGCTGGTGCTCGAAGCGAGACACCAGGGTGGGATGCTGCTGGTCAAGGTGCGCGACGACGGTGGTGGAATCGATCCCGAGGCGCTGCGGCGTCGGATCGTCGAACGAGGGATGGTCGACCAGGCGATGGCGGAGCGGTTGGATGGACCCGAGCTTCACGACTTCCTCTTCCTTCCCGGATTCTCGACGGCATCGTCGGTGACCGAGGTGTCCGGACGCGGGGTCGGACTCGACGTGGTCCAGTCGATGGTGCACGAAGTCGGAGGCGCGGTCCGCGTCGAATCCACGCCTGGCGTGGGAACGACGTTCGAACTCCAGCTGCCGGTCACGCGGTCGGTGGTTCGAGCCGCGCTCGTGGAGGTGGATGGAGAACCGTTCGCCATGCCGCTCGCGAGACTGGACCGCGTCCTTCGAGTGCCCGCATCCGAGGTGACCACGGTCGAGGGGCGGCGGCAGTTCCCCCACGAAGACGGGATGATCGGCATGATTCGTCTTTCCACGCTGCTGGAGCTGACCGGATCCGAGGATGATCCCGAGGTCGAGAGCGTGGTCGTGGTCGGCGATGCGTCGGGACGTTACGGGCTCGTGGTCGATCGCTTCCTCGGTGAGCAGGATCTGGTGGTCCGTCGCCTCGATGATCGGTTCGGACGGATTCCGCACGTCGCTTCGGTCGCGATGCTCGATGACGGCAGCCCGCTCTTCATCATCGACGTCGAGGACGTCCTGAAGTCGATCCATCAACTGCTCGGCGACGGCCGGCTTCGTGGGACCGGTCGAGCGAAGACCGCCGCGGAGTCGGAGAAGGTGACGCGGGTGCTCGTGGTGGAGGATTCGATGACGGTTCGCGAGGTGGAGCGACAGATCCTCACCCAGATGGGCCTGCAGGTCGATGTCGCGGTCGACGGGGTCGACGGATGGAACGCTCTGCAATCCGGTTCCTACGACCTCGTGGTGACCGATGTCGACATGCCGCGGATGAACGGAATCGAATTCGTCACCACGCTCCGCGCCGACGAGCGGTTCAAGCGGATTCCGGTGGTGGTGGTGTCGTACAAGGATCGCGAGGCGGATCGACTTGCGGGCATGCACGCCGGGGCGGACGCCTATCTGACCAAGGGAAGCTTCCGCGAGGGATCGTTCGTCGAGACGGTCCGTGATCTTCTGGGGCTCGACGCATGAGAGTCGCGATCGTCAACGATCTCCGGATGGCGATCGAGGCACTGCGCCGGATCGTCGAGATGCAGGACGGCCTCGAACTGGCGTGGACCGCGATGGATGGACGGGAAGCCGTCGAGAAGACGGGCGAGGATCTCCCCGATCTGATCCTGATGGATCTGGTGATGCCCGAGATGGATGGCGAGACCGCCACGCGGATCATCATGGAGGAGTACCCCTGCCCGATCCTGGTGGTGACCGCATCGGTGACCGGCAACGCGAGAAGGGTCGTCAAGGCGATGGCGGCCGGGGCGATCGACGCGATCGAGACGCCGACCTTCGGTCTCGATGGGCGATTCTCAGGTGACGGGCCGCTTCTCGATCGGATCGATCGCCTGATGCGGGATCCGGCCGGATTCCGCGAGGTCGTGTCGACGTCGCGTCCGAACGCGACGCCGACCGGCAGCGTGTCTTCGGCTCCGCATCGGCCTTCGATCATGCTGATCGGTGCGTCGACCGGGGGGCCGCAGGCGATTCGCACGGTCATCTCCGCGCTTCCACGCCCGCTCTCGATACCGGTGGTCGTGGTCCAGCACATCGATCACCAGTTCGTGGGCGGCCTGGTCCACTGGCTTCAGGAGGTCACGGGACACACCGTGGTCGAGTCGGCGCCCGGTGCGATCGAACCGGGCGTGGTCGTGGTCGCGTCGACCAACGAACATCTGGTCCTGAGCGACCGCGGTTATGCTCATCGTCCGGACACCGAAGATCGCCTTCACCGACCATCGGTGGACGAACTCTTCGCCTCCGCGGCGGAGACGTCGCATCATGGGATCGCGGTCCTCCTCACGGGCATGGGAACCGATGGGGCCGTGGGCCTGGAGCGACTTCGGGCGGCGGGCTGGCACACCATCGCCCAGGACGAGGCGTCGAGTGCCGTCTGGGGGATGCCCGCGGCGGCGATCCGAGCCGGTGCCGCGGTCGAGACGTTGCCGCTCGATGAAATCGGACCCAGGGTCGCAAGCCGGCTCGGCGTACCCGGAGACACCAGATGACCGATTCACAGAACGAGCGTCCCAGTGGAATCCGCGTGCTGCTCGTCGACGACCAGGCGATGATCGGCGAGGCGGTGCGACGCATCCTCGCCGCGGAGGAGGGCGTCGCCTACGCGTACTGCCAGGATCCCGCGAAGGCGATCGAGACCGCGAGCGAATTCAACCCAACGGTGATCCTGCAGGATCTGGTGATGCCCGAGGTGGACGGGCTCGATCTCGTGACGGCCTATCGGGAGGCACCGGACACCGCGGAGGTTCCGATCGTCGTCCTGAGTTCCCGCGAGGAGGGGACCACGAAGGCCGAGGCTTTCCGGCGTGGCGCGAACGACTACATCGTCAAGCTTCCCGACGCCCTCGAACTCGTGGCCCGCATTCGATATCACAGTGCCGGCTACATCGCGGCGATCCAGCGAAACGAGGCGTTTCGCCTGCTCGAAGTCAGTGAGTCGCATCTCCGCGGCGAACTGCAGAAGGCCGCGAACTACGTCGAGAGTCTTCTCAGCGAGCCGATCGAAGGAATCATCTCGACGCGGTGGTCGTTCATTCCGTCGGCGTCGCTCGGCGGAGACAGCTTCGGATACCACTGGATCGACGAGAATCGTTTCGCGGTGTACCTGCTCGACGTCTGTGGTCACGGGGTCGGTCCCGCACTGCTCTCGATCTCGGTGATCAACCTCATCCGGAGCGGAATCCGCGACGCGGAGATCCTCGCCGATCCGGCCAGGGTCGTGTCCCGCCTCAACGATTCGTTCCAGATGATGGACCACGGGGGCATGTTCTTCACGCTGTTCTACGCGGTCTACGACCGGCGGACGTCGGAACTCACCTGGTGCGGGGGTGGTCATCCGCCCTCCCTGGTGATGCGAGCCGGCGGTGGACACGACTGGTTGCCTTCCCAGAACATGGTGATCGGCGCGATTCCGGACATGGACGCCCAGATCGGGACCATCAAGCTCGCGCCCGGCGACCGTCTCTTCGTCTTCAGCGACGGTGTCTTCGAATTGAAGACCACGGCGGGCGAGATGTGGGATTACGACGAGTTCCAGGAATTCATGAGCCGGCCACTCGACCCGGATGAGGACCGGATCGACACCCTCCGGGCCAAGGGCCGAGAATTAATGGGTTCCGAGCAGTTCGAGGACGATTTTTCGATTCTGGAAATCGATTTCCACTGATCACGGTCGCTCGGGCTTCGTTTGCTCGCTCGGGACCGATTCCAGTTGAACATGTCCTTTCGCCTCCTAGAATCAGGGGTGGCGGGTCACCTCGTCGCTGCGTCGTGCCGATAGTTCAGGTAGACGTTCTGTTCGAACTTCGTGAAGCGGACCCTCGCGGAAGGGCTTCGCGTCGATGGGGTGGACGGCGGTGTTCCCGCTCGCCTGAAGGTGTCCCTCGTTCCCTACCCACTGATCCCAGATCGAATTCGCGGAGCAATCAAATGGTCGGCATGTCCGGAACCGGAAAAGTCATCGAGTGCGACGTCGCGATCATCGGAGGCGGCCCGGCCGGTTCCACGACCGCCGCGCTGCTCGCCAAGTACCGACCCGACGCGAACATCCTCGTCCTCGAGAAGGAGAAGTTCCCGCGCGACCATGTCGGCGAGAGCCAGCTTCCCGCGATCAGCGGGATCATCCACGAGATGGGTTGCTGGGACGAGATCGAGGGCGCCGGCTTCCCGCTGAAGATCGGCGCGACCTATCGGTGGGGGAAGAACCCCGAACTCTGGAACTTCGACTTCGCGGCCCCGAGCGACGTGGAGAAGCTCGTCCGCCCCACACCGTACGAAGGACTCCGCCAGTTGACGGCGTTCCAGGTCGACCGGGCGGTCTACGACGAGATCCTGCTCGACCACGCCGGAAGTCTCGGCGCCGAGGTCCGACAGGAGACCCAGGTCGTCGAAGTGCTGCATGACGGAGACCGCGTCGAGGGATTGCGGCTCGGTGACGGCAGCACCGTGGTCGCCCGGTACTACGTCGATGCGTCCGGTCACGTCGGAACCCTCCGGCGGGCGATGGGCGTCGAGACGAAGCCCGAGACCAAGCTTCAGAACGTCGCCTTCTGGGATTACTGGGAGAATGCCGAGTGGGCGATCGAGGTCGGCTCCGGCGCCACCCGCGTGCAGGTGATGAGTCAGGCCGCGGGATGGATCTGGTTCATTCCGCTCGGTCCCACCCGGACGTCGATCGGCTACGTGTTGCCCAAGGACCACTACAAGGAGCTCGGCAAGAGCGTCGAGGACTGCTACCACGAAGCCATCGCGAACGATGAGCGGATCTCCGCCCTCGTTCGCAACGCGACCCCCCGCGGCATGGTCGAGGCGACCAAGGACTGGTCGTTCACCGCGTCGAGAGGTCACGGCGAGAACTGGTTCCTCGTCGGCGAGTCCGTCGGTTTCGCGGATCCGATCCTCGCGGCGGGCATGACCCTCGCGCACACCGGCGCCCGCGAACTCGCCTACTCACTGGCGGAACTCCTCGACGCCGATCCGAAGGACGGCGAGCACGAGGATGCCGACTGGCTCAAGCAGTCGGTGAGCGATTCGCAGCTTCGGCGGGTCCGGCAGCACATTCAGTTCGCGGACTTCTGGTACGCCTCGAACGGACAGTTCACCGATCTCCAGGACCACTGCGCGGAGATCGCGAAGGAATCCGGCATCAAGATGTCGCCGGAAGCCGCGTGGCGCTGGCTCGCACAGGGCGGTTTCACCAACGAGAGCTCTTCGACACCCGCGCTCGGTACCTGCGATCTCTCCTCGCTGAAGCAGGTGCTCTGGGTCCTGACCGACAAGAAGGGCGACTGGGCGCTGAACCGCAACAACGTCCTGAAGCTGAACCTGCGAAACGCGGAACGTCGGGTGATGCCCGTCTACACCGAGGGCCGGATCGAACGGGAGGAATGCTGGGTTCGTGGCCAGAACCGTCTGCCACTCACCGGGATCTTCAAGGTCGTGGTCGACGTGCTCGAAAAGGAGACGCGGATCGATCGCATCCACAAGATGATTATCGAGTACTTCGGTGGGCCGGGTCGAACCCAGACCCATCGCTCGCCGATCAAGCTCGCGGTGCAGGCGATGGAGGCGATGATCAACGAAGGTTGGATCACCGCGAAGATCGACAAGAAGGCGCCGTCGATGACGATCTCCCGACCCGAGGAGAACGATTTCATCCACTGGAACCGGGATGAGGATCCCGCGTCGCGGCAGGACACCGAAGCCGGCTGAGGCTCTACGGCCGATCGGGGGCCGGCCGCATCCGCCGGGTGCGTCGGTCACCCCAGTGGCCGATGAACGAGAACGCCATGGTGGTCGTCGCGAGCGCGATCAGCGAGATCGCGAGCGGCCATCCGGAGATTCGTTCCGCGGCGCAGAACGCGATGAACTGGACGACGCAGAGCGCGGAGACGATCCCGAGGGTGATTCCGCGCGGAATGAGCGACGCGGCGAGTGCGCCGAGCGGAGCGCCGATCGCGACGACCGGGGCTGCCGCGTACCAGCTCGACCAGACCTCCGAGGGGATGCCGAAGGCGATCGCGTTCGTCGAAAGGCCCACGATCGAGGTCACGGTCATCAGGAGGACGCTCGAGGCGATTCCGCACCGCGCGTCGACCCGAACCAGCAGGACGAGGGTGACGAACAACAGCATGTCGATGCCGACGCCGGTGATGCTCGCGACCAGCAGTCCGCCGAAGAAACCGACGAAGGCGCCCGCGGCGCGTTCGAAGTTCGGATGAGGGCGATCGAGTGGTTCGGGCTCGAGCAGATCACGCATCAGTCGGAGCTGCGCGATTCCGAAGCCGGCCCAGGTGATCGCGAAAAGCAGTTTCACGAGCAGGTCGTCGACGTGGGGCGCGATGAAGATCGCGCCGAGCGGGGTGCCGATCACCGAGCCGATCATGGCCGGCGCGAGCACCCGCCATGCGATGGGAAGACGCCGCGCGAGTATGTAGATGCTTGCGCTGGTCATTCCGATCGCCTGGATGGCGAAGGAGAAGTCGCGGCCGATCATGGCGGGCTCGCCGAAGACGAGCACCAGCACCGGGAATCCGATCGTGCCTCCACCCATCGGGGTCGAGCCGGCGATGTACGAGCCGATCGCCATGGCCATTCCGATCGGCCAGTTCGCGATCGCATCCTCGAGATGCCCGCCCCCGACGATCACGATGCCGAGCCCGAGGTAGACGACGACGAGCCAGCCGAGAAAGAGCCTCGGAAGAATCGCGGACGGGATGGAAGGGTCGTTCGCGGACACCGGGGCGCTTCAGATCGGGCGTTCGGGTGGAGGTCAGGATTCGGCGGGAGCCGATTCGTTCGGGGCACCGTCGCCGGAGCCGAGGATCACCGCGATCCACCGAAGATCCTCGGTCCCTTCCAGCAGGATCTTGACGATCATCGTCAGCGGGACCGAAAGGAACATCCCGACCGGACCGAGGATGAAGCCCCAGAAGACCAGGGACAGGAAGACCACGAGCGGGGAGAGGCCCATCCGGCGGCCCATGATCCTGGGCTCGGCGATGCTTCCGATTCCGATGTTGATCGCAAGGTAGACCGCGGCGACGCCGATCGCCGGCCCGGCGCCGCCCAGCACCATCGCCAGCAGCACGGCGGGCACCGCGGCGATGATCGAACCGAGCGACGGGACGTAATTGAGAACGAAGGCGATCAATCCGAGCACCATCGGGTAGGGCACGCCGAAGAACCAGCACCCGAGTCCGGCGAGGATCCCCGTCACCCCGCTGGTGTACGTCTTCACGACGAGATAACCCTGCAGATCGTTCAACACCCCGCGCCACCGTTCGACCGGATCCCGATCCCGGGCGGATCCGTTCGGTCGTCGGGTGATCGCGCGGATCTTGTCTGGAAGCACCGTCGCTTCCATCAGGATGAAGATCACGGTCAGCAACACGAACACCGTGCTTTGCAGGAGTCCGACGAGTGCCGCGAGGGTCTGCTGGATGTACGGGAAGAGGCGGGTGGGATCGAGGATGTCGTCGACCTGGTCGACCGTGAGTTTCGCACCCTTGCTGTTGAGCCAGGCGACGCCGTCGGCGAGCTTGCCCTTCAGCGTCTCCTCGTAGGCGGGGAGGGCTTCGGTGAAGCTCGTGGCGGTCGAGGCGATCACCGCCGCCGCCGCGAGGCCGACGAGCACCACCACGGAGAAGACGAGCATCGCGGCCAGCCAGCGACGAATCCCGATCCGGACCAGCGCCGCGGTCGGCGGCACGCTGATGACGGCGATGAACACCGCGGCGAGAATCGGCACCACGATGCTGGCGGCCAACTTCATTCCCCCTGCAACGACCACGAAAGCCGCCAGAGAGATGAAGGCACGGGTCCCAGGATGATTCACGGTCCGGCCGTCGACCATGTTCGGAGTGTACCGATCGGGCGGTGTGTCCATCGAACCGGAGAACCTCGTCCATCGCGGAGACGGCTGTTCGAGGGATATGCTGTAGACGGCCGCGGCGGAGTCCCGTGTGGGGATTCACGACCGCGACCGGCCGGAATCGGGCCCCCGATTCCTCAGGAGACGTCTCTTGCTGGTGACCACCTTGATCGTGCTGGGCGTCCTGTCCGGCGTTCCTTCGACGACGTCGCTCGACGACCCCGCCCCCCGCATCGAGGAGGCGAATCCGGCCGCGATCACCGGCGTGCCCCGGATGCGTCCGATGCGGGTCTTCAAGGACATCCGCCTGAAGCGGCCGATCCAGATACTGGTCCGTCCGGACCTTCCCGATCTGCTCTACGTGGTCGAACAACCCGGTCGCATTCGGGTGCTGGATCGGACGCGTCCCGACGCGACCGAGGCGGCGACGCTCCTCGACATCCGTCCCGAGGTTCGGATGAAGCACAACGAGGAGGGGCTCCTCTCCATGGCCTTCAGTCCGGATGTCGCGAACGACGGTCTGTTCTATCTCTACTACACCGCCAGCAGTCCTCGACGCGCGGTGTTGAGTCGATTCAAGATCGTTTCGGACGGGGCCGCGGATCCCGAGTCGGAGGAGATCCTGCTCGAAGTGCCTCAACCGTTCGGCAATCACAACGGAGGCACGGTCCTGTTCGGACCCGACGGCATGCTCTATCTCTCGCTCGGCGACGGCGGCGCGGCCAACGACCCGATGGGACACGGTCAGGATCTGTCGACGCTCCTCGGATCGGTGCTCCGCATCGACCCGAACGGGAGCACGGACGGCAAGGCCTACGGAATCCCTTCCGACAATCCGTTCCTCGACGTCGAGGGCGCTCGTCCGGAGATCTGGGCGTACGGCCTCCGCAACATCTGGCGGATGAGCTTCGACCGCGAGACGGGCGAACTCTGGGCGGGGGACGTCGGCCAGAACCAATGGGAGGAGATCGACGTGGTTCGCGCCGGAGGCAACTACGGCTGGCGGTATCGCGAGGGCAAGCATCGATTCTCCAGAGACGAGCCCCCGGCCGAGCTCGAGCTTCTGGATCCGGTGGTCGACTATCCGCGCTCCGACGGGATCAGCGTGACGGGCGGGCACGTCTACCGCGGGACGGCGAGACCGAAGGCGTTCGGTGCCTATCTCTACGCCGACTACCAGTCCGGTCGGATCTGGGGGATCCGCGCCGTCGACGGTGAGATGACCGAGGGTCCGAAGCAGGTCGCGCGACTTCGAAACTCGCTGATCTCGAGTTTCGGCGAGGACGCCGACGGGGAGTTGTGGATCTGCACCTTCGAGGGTGATCCGACGTCGGGCGTGGGTGCGATCTGGCGTTTCACCGGTCCGCTCGAGCGGGCGACCGCGACGACGGCGGATGGAGGCGCGTGAGTCGTTTCGCGTCGTTGGTCGGCTGCCGGACCTGTGGAATGGTCGCGGGTCTTCCGGCCTCCGGCGAGATCGACGACGACGTGATTCTTCGCTGTCCGGGATGCAGGATGAGAATCCCGCGGCCGGGCGGCACGTCGGGCGGGCGGAGTCGCCGACGTACCGCGGCATTCTCGCTGGCGGCGCTCGCCCTGTTTCCACTCGCGGTGACGCTTCCCGTGATGCGGGTGGAGCGACTCGGGCATGCGCACGAGACCGGAATCCTCGATGGCGCGGCGATGCTGATCCGCGACGGCGAGGCATGGCTCGGCCTGGTCGTCCTCTTCTGCTCGGTCGCGATTCCCATCTTCAAGTTGTGTGGTCTGCTGTTCCTCTCGACACCGAGGATCCGCGCGGCCGCGGCGACCCGGGTCCTGATCTGGAGGCTGGTCGAATGGTCGGGCCGGTGGGGGATGCTGGACGTCCTGCTCGTCGCGTCGATCGTCGCGCTGGTCAAGATCGGCGATCTGGTCTCGATCGAACCGGGAATCGGGGCGATCATCTTCACCGCCATGGTCTTCCTGAGCCTGCTCGCCGCCATGAGTTTCGATCCCCACGAGGTTCGAATGGAGCCCAGCCATGACTGAGCCACCCGCGCCCGAGACGCCTGCGGAACCTGAAGCATCGGATTCCGACCAGCGCGTGAGGCCGGTGATCATCGAACGTCGAACGCGCTCCGCGGGGCGGGGGTTCATCTGGTTGATTCCCGTCGCGGCCCTCGTCGTGTCGGTCTGGATCGCCCTCGACGCCTGGTCGGATCGTGGTCCCCGGATCGTGGTCGAGTTCGCCGAAGTCCATGGCCTCGAGGCCGGCGATGTGGTCCGTTGTCGTGGGGTGGAGATCGGGCGGGTGGACGCGATCGAGTGGTCCACGCTCGGTGCCGGCACCGAAGCGAGACGCTCCATTCGAGTGGTCGCGACGATTCGGGCCGACGCGTCGGATCTGATTCGTTCGGGGGCTCGATTCTGGATCGCCCGACCCGAATTCGACTACGGCGGCATCCGGGGACTCGAGACCGTGGTCGGACCGCGCTATCTCGCGTTGTCACCCGGCACCGGGGATGTCGAGCGAGGTCCGTTCGTCGGACTGCGGGCGGCACCGCTGGAGTGGGTCGACCGAGTCGACGATCTCGAGATCGTGATCGAGTCAGCCGAACGCCGCGGCATGCGACGCGGGGGGATGGTGACCTATCGCGGACTGCCGGCCGGTCGGATTCTCGAGGTCGAACTCGCCTCCGATGCCTCTCGAGTGGAGGCGAGGGTGGTGATCGATCGCCGGCACGCGACGCTGATCCGGGACGCGACCCGGTTCTATTCAACCAGTGGCGTCTTATTCGAATTCGGGCTTGATGGACTTCGTGCGGACGTCGAATCGCTCGAATCGCTGGTCTCGGGGGGAATCGCCTTTGCCACCCCGCCGGACGCGGGCGATCGTGCGGTGACCGGGGGTCGATTCGTTCTCGCGCTTCGTGCCGAGGACGCCTGGCTCGAGTGGCGACCGCGGATCGCGCTCGGTGGGCATGTCTTCGAAGCACCGTCGAGCGTCCGCGCCACGCTGCGATGGACGAACGGGATCTTCAGGGCGTCGCGATCAAGAAGTGGATGGATCACCCGGGTGGACGACGAGTTGGTGGCGATCCCCGCGGCACTCCTGACGCCACCCGAGGACGCGAAGGACGTGGTGCTCGAGTGCGGAGAAGGCTCGATGTCACCGAATTCGTTCGACGATCACGAGGCGGGCCGCACGGATTCGATTCGGCTGGTGTCGGTCGCGTCACTGCCCGAGACCATCGTGAAGGAACTGGTCGGCGGTCCGAGCATCGAGATCACTTCGCTGCCACGGGTCACGGTGCCGCTTCTGATCTGGACCGGCTCGCAGGATGATCCGGTTCCGGTCACCCGCGATGCATGGTCGATCGAAGCGGAGGGGTTGCTGCTCGACTCCGGGCTCCTGCTTGCGCAGGACGTGATCGGTTCCCCGGTCACCGAGGCCGAGTCCGGTCGCGCCGTCGGCGTGGTGGTGGCGACGGCGCGTGGAATGATGGTCGTTGCCGTTCCCGTTCGCTCCGCGACCACGGAATGAACGTTCAGAATCGCCAGCTCCCGAAGATGCCGATGAACGGTGCCGGATCGAGGTCGGTCTTCGCGAGTTCGTTCCCGTTCGCGTCGTCCAGGCGGTAGGAATTGAACAGCGAGACGCCACCGACCAGGTCGAGTCGGAACCCGTTCTCGAAACGCCAGGTCGCCCGGGCCCAGAGCGGATAGCCGGTGTCCTCGCCCACGCCGTTGCGACGAATCGCCGGGCCGCTGTCGTCGAGGCGGAAACGCCGGGATTCATACCGGCTTCCGATCGCCACTTCGCGGACCCGATCCGGACGCCAGGCCACTTCGATGCCGGCGCCGGTCGGATAGACCTCGGGGCCGAGCACGTTCGAGACGATGATCGTGTCGGTCGCCTGCCAGTAGATGACGAGGGCGGGGATCACCAGGATCGAATCCTCGATCTGCGAGGAGAGGATCGCCCCCGCACCGAGCGAGAAGGTCCGGCTGAAGGCGTAGCTCACCGCACCGAAGCCGCCGACCGTCATCGAATCGCCGGCGTCCGCGTCACGCTCTCCGGCGAACCGGAGATTGAGTCCGACGGTGGTCGACCATTCGCGGTCGATCTGCCAGCTCATGCTTCCGAGGATCGCCATCGCCTGGATGTCCGACCACGGCGCCACCCCGGGCGCCGGTGAGAGATCGGACGTGCCGTCGAACGAGTACCAGTCGCCACCCCACGCGACGCCGATGCTCCCGTCGAAATCGCCACCGGGATCGATTCCGATCTTGAACGCCGCGAATCCGCGATCGACCGAGACCGAGCCGCCGCCCGAGAAGTCCGCGCCGAATTCGTGGACGTATCCGCCGGACGGTTTGTATTCGAGGGAGATGCCTTCGTCGGCATCCGTGACCGGTGGCGGCCCGCCGGTGATCGCGTCATCCGGCCCGGTCTCCTCCTGAAGAAGCAGAAGCAGGTCGGCGTGGAGTGACGGCGTCAGCAGGCCGGTGGCGATCATCGCGAACGAGAAGATGGTTCGGTGGCGGGGGAGACGGCGCATCGTGGGCTCCGGAGCGGATCGCGAGGTGGGTCAGGCGGACTGTTCGATCGCGGCTTCGGTGGGCAGCGTCTCGACGATGTTGGTGATCACCTCGTCGGTGCTCACCCCTTCGGCCTCCGCCTCGAAGTTGAGGAGGCATCGATGACGCAGGGCCGGCAGGACGATCTCGCGGATGTCCTGGACCGCCACGCTGGTCCGCCCGTCGAGCAGCGCCCTGACCTTGCCGGCGAGCACGAGGGTCTGGGCGGCTCGAGGGCTCGCGCCGAAGCGGAAGTACTGGTTCACGTTCGGGGTCGCGAACCGGCCGTCGGGATGCGTCGCCAGTACGAGCCTGACCGCGTAGTCCTGCACGCTCGGCGTGATGCCGACGCGTCGCACGAGTCGCTGCTGTTCGACGATCGCGGGCGCGTCGAGCACCTGCTGGATCGAGGCGTCGTAGCCCGCGGTGGTGCGATCGAGGATCTCGGCGAGATCGGACCGGGATGAATAGCCCACCTGCAGCTTGAAGAAGAAGCGATCCAGCTGGGCTTCCGGCAGCGGATAGGTGCCTTCCTGCTCGACCGGGTTCTGGGTGGCCATCACGAAGAACGGCTTGTCGAGGATGTGCGTCTCGCCGCCGACGGTGACCGACTTCTCCTGCATCGCTTCGAGCAGCGAGGACTGCGTCTTCGGGGTGGCGCGGTTGATCTCGTCCGCGAGGACGATCTGGGCGAAGATCGGTCCCTTTCGGAACTGGAACTCGCGATTGCCGTCGGCTTCCACCACGATGGTGGTGCCGGTCACGTCCGCGGGCATCAGATCGGGGGTGAACTGGATCCGATTGAACTGAAGGTGCAGCGCCTCGCTCAGCGATCGGATGAGCAGCGTCTTGCCGAGTCCGGGCACCCCCTCGAGCAACGCATGTCCGCCGGCGAAGAGGCAGGTGAGCACGCCGTCGACGATCTCGTCGTGGCCGACGACCGCTTTGGCGATCTCCTCGCGGACCCGTCCGTAGTCCTCGGCGAACTTGCGGACGGCGGCGGCGGTGGCTTCGTTCGGGGAGTCCGGCATGGTGATGGAGATCTCCAAAATGAGGCCGACGAGTCGTCTTCGACGACCCGTCGTGCCCCGGGGTGTCCATCACATTATGCCGGAACCGGAGGCCTCAATCGCCTTCTTCGGACTTCTTGGCATCGGTATTTTCGGGAAGGCGTTCGAGAACCTCGTCGGCGAGGCCGTACTCGACCATCTGGGGGGCGGTGAGCCAGTTGTTCCGCTCGCAGTCCGCCGCGACCTTCTCGGCCGTCTGCCCGGTCTGCTGGTGATAGATCTGGTAGATCTGATCCCGCATCCGAAGGATGTGTCGGGCCTCGATCTCGAGATCGGTGGCCTGGCCCTCCAGCACGCCGTGGAGCAGCGGCTGATGCATGAGGTTCTCGCTGTTGGGCAGGCAGTATCGCTTGCCCTTGGCGCCGGAACAGGCGATCACCGAGCCCATCGACGCGGCCTGTCCGATGACGTAGGTCGAGACGTCGTTCGGGATGAACCGCATGGTGTCGACGATGCCGAGTCCGGACGTGACGCTGCCGCCGGGGCTGTTCACGTACATGGAGATGTCGGCGGTCGGATCCTCGTTGGCCAGGAACAGCAGCTGGGCCACGACGAGATTCGCCATGTCGTCCGCGACGGGTCCGCCGCAGAAGATGATGCGGTCGTTGAGCAGCCGCGAGTAGATGTCGTAGGCACGCTCGCCGCGGCCGGTCTTTTCGATCACGATGGGAACGAGAGTCATTTCGGTCGTCTCCTGTCGCCGGTCACTTGGACTCGGTGTTCTTGATGCCCTTGTTCGCCGGGAATTCGGCGACCTCGTCGACGAGTCCGTACGCCAGCGCTTCGTTGGCGTCGAAGAACTTGTCGCGTTCGCCGTCCGCCGCGACCGTCCCGACCTCCTGCCCGGTGTGCCGGGCGAGGATCTCGTTCAGGGTCTGCTTCGCCTTCACGATCTCCTCGGCCTGGATCTGGATGTCCGTGGTCTGGCCGGTGACGCCGCCGTAGGGCTGATGAATCATCACCTTGGCGTGCGGAAGGATGTGTCGCTTGCCGTGCTGGCCCGCGGCGAGCAGCACCGAGCCACCCGAGTAGGCGCGTCCGATGCAGTAGGTCGCGACCTCGCTCGAGATGAACTGCATGGTGTCGTAGATCGCGAGCGTGTCGTCGACCGCCCCGCCCGGACTGTTGATGTAGAGCTGGATGTCCTGACCTCGCTTCTGATTCTCGAGGTAGAGCATCTGCATCATCACGCGGGCGGCGGAGGCCTGATTGATCTCGCCGATGAGGAACACCACTCGGTTCTCGAGCAGGAGTTCGTCGATCGACATCTCCCGCGTCCGCTGGTAGTTCACCGAGGCGATCGGATTCCGGGGATCGATGGATCCGCGGTGTCCGATCGAAGCCGGATCGAGGCCGTCGAAGGGGTTCGGAAGGAAGCCTGGGGTCGAATGGTCGTGCATGCGGTCGTCCGTGCGGTTCGTGCGTTGGTCGTGGCCGGAACGTGGGGAAGGATGATACGACGGTCCGGCGGTGGATGCCGTCTTTCAACGGTCTCGAGGACCGGTTTCGAGCGGCGGGAGGTTCATTCGAATTCCACGCCGAGGTCACCGTCGGGCAGGGCACGGGGCCCTCGTGTGCCGGCGGCATCGGGTTCATCGTCTCTTGACGCCGGGAGCGTGACTCTGAATGTCGCGCCGGTCCGATTCTCCTCGACGAGATCGATCTCGCCGCCGTGCTTGTGGACCAGCTTGCGGGCGACCGCGAGGCCGAGTCCGGTCCCACGCTGCCCCTTGGTCGAGAAGAACGGTTCGAAGATCCTGGCTCTTCGATCGGTCGGGATCCCCGGACCGTCATCGGCGACGTCGATCCTCATCCGGTCGCCGATCGGGTCGAATCGGGTCGAGATCCGGACCGTCGGCCCTGCCTCGCCCTCCGCGGCGTCGATCGCGTTGCCGACGAGATTGAGCATCGCCTGATGGAGGGCGTCGGCGTCGATGAGAATCGGCGGCTCGGTCGGATCGAAATCGCAGTCGATCGTGACGCCTCGCCGTCGGGCACCGGCCTCCACGAGGCCGACGACGTCGGACACGACGTCCCGGCAGGTCCGAGACTCGAGATCGAGCCCTCGTTCCTTTGAGTAGACGAGCATGTTCAGGCTGAGGGCGAGGATCCGATCGAGATTTCGGGCCATCACCTGCCATCCTTCCCTCGCGAGGCCGAGATTCTCGCGGTCGAGGGCCAGTTCCATCGCGTCCGCACCGCCGCGAAGGCCCTGGAGGATGTTCTTGATCGAGTGACTCAGGGCCGCGATCGCTTCGCCCATGGCGGCGAGTCGTTCGGTTCGACTGGCGTGGGTCCGCCGATCCGCGGTCGCAAGCAACAAGGCGGCCACTCGCCCGATCAAGGTCAGGAGCTCGAGGTCCGCATCGTGCCAGGGACGGTCGGCGGGCCGGGACGCCGCCAGCATCGCGGGTGGCATTCCACCGGCGCGAAGCGTCAAGGCGGCGATGGTCGGACCGTGTTCGACGATCGCCACCCGGGGTCCGTCCGAATCGAGCGTCGCGATCACGAGGGCCCGCGGAAGGTCGAAAGAGGCCGATGGGGGCCGTCCGTCGCGATCGCGAACCACCGGGGTGGTCACGACGGCACCGTGTTCATCCAGCCGAATGGTCGCGGCCGCATCCGCATCGAGCAGCTGGGTGGTGACCCGGGCCAGCCCGGCGGGCAGATCCGGAATGTCAGGATCGTGGATCAGCTCGAACAACGGGAGCAGGCGAGTCTCGATCACGGGCGCTGGAGTGGATTCGGGGAGTACCTGCACCCGAACGCGGGAGGGATCCGCCGCCCGAATGGAGCCGTCGGAACCGGCCTCCTCGTCCCGGGCGAGCACCAGCACCGTGTCACCGCACCGGATTCGATCACCGGGGGCGAGCGGGGTCCGATCCTCGACGGGACGATCGTTGATCCAGGTCCCATTGCTGCTGTCGAGGTCGCGAATCCACCACCGGCCTTCGTCGGGCGTCAGTTCGGCATGGCGACGGCTCACCGAATCGTCGTGCAACGGCACCGCCTCGGTCGATCGTCCGATCAACTGAGGTTCCCGGTCCGGCAGCGGGAATCGCATGCCGGAATCTGGACCTTCGACGACGAGCAGGCAGTACACGCTTCGAGTCTACGGCACGATTCCCGATGGGGGTGGGATCTGGACGGTCGGTCGGGCCGGAGTACCATTCAAGGGCTCATGGCCAAGGCCCCTCCCAAGTCGTTCAAGTTCGACCCCGCCTTTCGGGTGATTCTTCTCAAAGGCAAGGAGTCCTATCTCCACGCCCAGTACTTGAAGATGATCGAACGCGGGCTGGAGGAGTCTCAGGGCGAGGCGGCCGAGCGATTCGATTTCGAGGGCTCGACCACGGACCTCGCGACCCTGCTCGACGAGCTCCGAAGTTACGGCCTGATGCAGTCGCACAAGCTCGTCGTCCTCGACAACGCGGATGCTTTCGTCAAGCGGGAGTCCCATCGCCGGGGGCTCGAGGCCTTCGTGGCGAGCGCGATGGACGAGGCGACGCTCGTCCTCCGCACGACGGGTGATTGGCGTCCCGGGAAACTCGACAAGGCGATCTTGAAGGTGGGCGCGATGGTCCCGTGCGATCCGCCCAGTGCCGCCACCGCGATCTCGTGGTGCATCGGCCGGGCCGAAAAGCATCACGAAGCGACCCTGGGTCGGGAGGCGGCCGGACTGCTCGTCGAGCGGATCGGGAGTTCGCTGGCCCGGCTCGACATGGAGATCGCGAAGTTGTCGACCGCCGCGGCGGGTGATCCGCCGGTGATCGACCTCGAACTCGTTCGGACCATGGTCGAGCCGAGTCGCGAGGAGCAGGGGTGGATGATCCAGAGCGTGATTCTGGGCGGGGACGCGGGTGCCGTGGTTCGAACCTTCCGTGCGCTCAAGGAGATCTCACGGGTGCCCGACCAGGTGCTCAGTTGGGCGATGGTGGACCTGTGTCGGAAGCTCCACGAAGGCGCGCGTCAGTTCGAAGCGGGGGGGACGGACTCCTCGATCGGCAAGTCGCTTCGCCTCTGGGGGCCCGATGCCCGCCCCGTGCTCGCCACCGCACGACGCATGGGGGGCCGTCGAGCGGCTCGCCTGCTGGACCAGGCGGTGGGAACCGATCTGGCCCTCAAGAGCGGGGGTGCCCAGAATGCTTCGCGGACTCTTGAAGGCCTCGCCGTCGTTCTGGCCGATACATGCAGGGTCGGGTCCGATCGCCGGTCCCGGAATTGAAAGATCCTGAGCGGCCGATGATTGTGCGAGGTCGTCCGGGCGTGTGAATTCGGATCGTGGATGGAACCCACCGGGCAGGATGCCCGACGGATCCACGATCAGCAGTGCGGCAGGAGGCCGGTCATGTCGAGGTTCGATCGGTGCGATGAGTCGTGGGTGAGGGCATGGGGAACCGGGATTCCGGTCTCTTCGTCGGCCTCGATGATCGGTGTCTGCATTCGGGCCTCGGCCGCGGTCGGTCTTGTGAGCCTGATGGCGTGCGCGACGCCCACGGCCCGCCGTGACGGCGATCAGGTCCGGACCGATGCCCCGGTTCCATCGCCGAACGCGATGGTCGAGACCCCGGATGGGGTCGAAGACGGTCAGGTCGCGCTGGTACCCCCGGGCCGGGATTTCGCCGGCATCGCGGCCACCATCGGAACGCCCTCGATCTACGCCGAGGAAGCGGCGGTCGACGACGTCGATCCCACGATGGCGGCACCCGACGCGGGTGCGTCCTCCGTCGCCACGGCGTCGAGCGAAGATGCTGCTGCCGGTGAGGAATCGATCGAAGTGGCGATCGCCAGGGGGGATGCCGAGGTCGCGCCCGACCTCGAGGGCATCCAGGCGATGCTCCGGCGTCTCGCCGCCGAGGCCGATGATCCCGTGCCGTATCACCTTGCCGCTTCAATGCTTCCGATCATCGGGGTGAAGGGATCGGCGGATGCGGAGCCGGACCCGTTCCTCGTTCCGGAGGCGGAATTGGACGGCGAGGAAGCGGCCATGCTCGGCGAAGTGGCGGCGTTCGCGACCGGCCTGAGGACGAGAATCGATGCCGGCGAATCGACGAGGGCCGTGCTGCTGGAGGAACTCGAAGGACTCCTCGAACGACTGGAGCGTGGATCGAGGCTCACCATCGCGGTCGCCGAACTGTGTCGTGAGGTTCGAGGCGCGGGTGACTATCAACTGCTTCCGCGGGTGTTCGCGAGCGGCCGGCCGCAGGAAGTCCTCATCTACGTCGATCTCAACGGCGAGGAATGGACCGAGATCGACGGCGGTGAATGGGAGTGGGCGGTCGACTGGAAGTTGGAGCTGCATCAGGTCTCGGATCAGTCCGTCGCGGATCAGACCGACTGGAACCGACAGCAGACGCGACGGGCCTATCCGGTCGACGACAACTACCTTCTGATCCGGTACACGATCCCCGCGGAAGATCTGGCATCGGCGTTGTACGTCCTCAAGGTCAGGTTCCGTGAGCCTGGCACGAAGCGTGAGACCGAGACGGGGATCCAATTCCAGCTCGTACCTCGACGCACCATCGCCGTGCAGGGCGGCTGATCGGAAGCCACCCGGGTGGCTGGTACGATGCCGCGGTATGCCCAGCGATTCCCGATCCATGCTTGGTCTCCGTGATCTCGGCTCTGAGATGTTGGAATCCATCCTTGATCGTGCGGAATCGCTGCTTCCAGTCGTACGAGAGGGGGCCGCATCGCCGGTTCCCGGGAGGCGGGCGATGATCGGGCTGCTCTTTCTCGAGAACTCGACCCGCACTCGGTGCAGCTTCGAGGTGGCCGTCGGTCGCCTCGGGCACCAGCCCGTGGTCCTGACCGGTCGTGGTTCGAGCCTCGACAAGGGCGAGTCGCTCGTCGATACCGCGGCGAATCTCGCCGCCATGGGGCTCGACGTCCTGGTGATTCGTTCGGCGATCGCCGGTGGGGCGGCCCTGGTCGCCCGAAATATCGGGATTCCGGTCGTGAATGCGGGCGACGGACGTCATGAACACCCGACGCAAGCCCTCCTCGATGCATCGACGCTGCGGGCCAGGCTGGGATCACTGGCCGGAAAGCGGGTGCTCATCGTCGGCGACATCCTGAACAGCCGGGTGGCGAGATCGAACATTCACGCCCTCACGGCGATGGGAGCCACCGTCGTCCTGGTCGGTCCGCCACCGCTTCTCCTGTGGACGTTCGCGGAGTTCGGCGCCGGGGTCGAAGTGACGCATGATCTCGATGGTGTCCTGGAGTCCGCCGACGCCGTGATGATGCTTCGCATCCAGCTTGAACGAGATGCCGGTCGTGCCGTCGCCTCCGACTACCGCTTCGCGTTCGGTCTCACCGTCGATCGCCTCGCCCGGCTCGGACCGGACGTCCCGATCCTTCATCCCGGCCCGATGAACCGGGGGGTCGAGATTGATGATGCGGTTTCGGCAGATATTGCGCGTAGTTCGATTCTCGAACAGGTGACGCGTGGCGTGGCGATTCGAATGGCGATCATCGACCGGGCGCTCGAATCGGGCGCGGGCTGATCCTGACGACCGAGAATCGTGGGTCTTTCCTCAATGCC
>JAQWJM010000018.1:0-18056 GCA_029248335.1 Phycisphaerales bacterium | reverse complement strand
CCGGGCACGATCGCCATCATCAAGACGCCTTGAAGATCCGAATCCACGGAGACCGCCCTCATGAACGACGACGCCGGCATCGAATCAGTCCTTCGCGAAGACCGTGTCTTTCCGCCACCCGCCGGCTTCTCCGAATCCGTCGGGGGCGCCTGGATCGCATCGATGGCCGATTACGAGTCCAGGTACCGCCGTTCGATCGACGACCCCGAGTCCTTCTGGGGCGAGGCCGCCCGGGAGTACCGCTGGATGAAGCCGTTCACCACGGTGTTGGAGTGGAACTGCCCCGACGCCCGATGGTTCGCCGATGGGACGCTCAACCTCTGCGACAACTGCGTGGACCGCCACGTCGACGAGGGACATGGCGACGACACCGCGATCATCTGGGAGGGCGAGCCCGTCGGCGGGGATGGCCCTGAGGTCCTCCGGCTCTCCTACCGCGATCTCCAGCGAGAGACGGCGAAGTTCGGGAATGCGCTGAAGGCGCTCGGCGTGGGCAAGGGTGACATCGTCACCATCTACATGGGCATGGTGCCCGAGGTCGCGATCGCGATGCTGGCCTGCGCCCGGATCGGTGCGGCCCACTCCGTGATCTTCGGCGGCTTCAGCGCCAGTGCGATCGTGGATCGGGTGAACGATGCGGACAGCAGGGTGATCCTGACCTGCGACGGCGCCTGGCGACGCGGAAGCGTGGTCCCCCTGAAGGCCAACGTCGACGAGGCCTGCGCGAAACTTCCCGACGTCGAACACGTGGTGATGCTCGAGCGGTGCGGCAACGACGTCGAGCTGACCGAGGGACGCGATCACGACTGGGCCACGCTCGTCTCGACGCAGTCCGAGGACTGTCCATGCGAGGAGATGGCGGCGGAGGATCTTCTCTTCCTCCTCTACACCTCCGGATCGACCGGCAAGCCCAAGGGGATCGTCCACACCACCGCCGGTTACCTCGTGCATGCGGCGCTCACCGCGAAGAACACGTTCAATCTCCGACCGGGCCGCGACCACGTCTACTGGTGCACCGCCGATGTCGGCTGGATCACCGGGCACTCCTACATCCTCTACGGGATCCTCCCCAACCGGGTCCCCTGCCTGATGTACGAGGGTGCCCCCAACGCACCCGACGAAGCCCGGTTCTGGGACATCGTGGAGCGACATCGGGTCACGCACTTCTACACCGCGCCGACCGCGATCCGCGCCTTCATGAAGTGGGGTGATGCGCATCCGGCGAAGCACGATCTCTCGAGCCTCAAGGTGCTCGGGACCGTCGGGGAACCGATCAATCCCGAAGCGTGGATCTGGTACCACGAGGTGATCGGCGGAGAACGCTGCCCGATCGTCGACACCTGGTGGCAGACCGAGACCGGCGGGCACATGATCACGCCGCAGCCCGCGGCCACGCCGACCGTGCCCGGATCCTGCACACTGCCCGCGCTCGGCATCGACGCCGCGATCGTCGACGACGACGGCAATGAACTTCCCAACGGCCGGGGCGGACTGCTGGTGATCCGCAAGCCGTGGCCGAGCATGCTTCGCGGCATCCATGGTGATCGGGATCGATACGTCGAGACCTACTGGTCACGCGTCGAAGGGATGTACACCGCCGGCGACGCGGCGAACCGCGACGACCGAGGCTATTTCTGGATCATGGGTCGAATCGACGACGTCATCAACGTGTCGGGTCACCGACTCGGAACGATGGAGGTCGAAAGCGCACTGGTTTCCCATCCCGACGTGGTGGAGGCGGCGGTGGTGGGATTCCCGCACGAGATCAAGGGCACCGGCATCGCCGCCTTCGTCACGCTCGCCTCGGGCGTGGAGGCCCACGACGAACTGAAGTCGACCCTGCGAGCCCACACCGGTCACGAGATCGGCGCGATCGCGAAGCCGGACATGATCCGATTCACCAACGCGCTGCCGAAGACCCGGAGCGGCAAGATCATGCGACGTCTCCTTCGGGACATCGCGGCGGGTCGGGATTCGGATCAGGACACGACCACGCTCGAGGACCTTTCGGTGCTGGCGAAACTCCGTGAGGACGAGGACTGACGCCCCGCCCGCGATCAGGTCTCCCAGGGACGGGTCACCAGCAGGACGCCGACCGCCACCAGTCCGAGTCCGAGGAGTCGGACCCCCTCGATCCGCATCGCGGAATACCCGGGAAAGCCCCAGAAGTCGCAGGCGAGGCTCCCCACGACCATGCCGCCGACGAAGATCGCCACCAGCAGGCCCGCACCGAGCTGCGGCGCCGCCGTGAGATGGACGACGACGATCGAAGCACCGATCACGCCACCGAGATAGGCCCACCAGGGGACGGTTCGAAGGGCGGCGGTCCCGGGAAGACCGGTACCGGTCCGGAGACTCACCGCGAGAAGAATCGCCGTGAGCACGATGACGTTGACGGATCCGTTCACCCAGCCCGCCTGGAATCGGCTGCCGACGGCCTTGGCGGTCGTGGCGTTCAGCCCCGCCTGGATCGGCTGCAGGAATCCGGCCGCAAACACCGCCGCAAGGAGCAAGAGTCGCATGGGGACCTCCGCGAATGCAGAAACATCGGCCCGGATCCCGGGCCTTCGTCCCCCACTGTCGCAGATTCTCCGAAAAGCGTCGACCGGATCGAGACGGCTTCAAGGACCGATCGGTTGCATGGTCCAGTCCGCGGCATCGGCGAGGTTCGACCAACGCCGGAGATCCCGGAGCTCCTCGATCGTCCGGGTCGCCACCGCACCGTCGACCGTGGTGGTGATGGCGACCGGGTCGTCGCCGACCTGATGACGCGCACTCACGAAACCATGGGCCGCGGGATCCTCCGGATCGTCATCCTCGGCCCAGATCGGCGACGTCCACGCGGGTGGCAGGATTCGGAAGAATCCTTCCTGCACCCCCGAGAAGAGAGACGGATCCTCGGCATGGCTCGTTGAAAACACCACAAGCCGATCGGGACGCCGGACCGACGAAAGGCCGCGGGCGTAGAACTCGCCGAACGTCTGTCGCATGATCGGGCTGAAACCACCGAAATTCTGGTCGCCACCGATGAAGACGCTGTTCAGCCCGAAGGACGGACGAACGCTGACGCGGTAGAGCAGATCCGCGGTCGGACCCGAGGCGAGCTCCGAAAGATCGTCCTGGGCCGGCCCGCTGTAGAGGGCTGCGAAGTCGTGGCCCAGGTACGGGGCCAACCGCAACGGCCATCGCTGCGCGGCGACCTCCGCGGTGCTGGTGTCGATGAACTCGCCGGACGCATCCCTCGCGCGGAACCCGGACGCATAGCCGGGAAGGATCGCCCCGCGATGATCCATCGCGTAGCTCGACCAGGCGATGCCGAGCGATCGGGCGGCGGCCATCTCGCCGGCTCGATCGGCGCCTCGTCGCACCGAGGTCGATGCGTGGATCACCAGACCGACGAGCACGATGATCGCGAGCAGTGAGGTCAGGAGTTCGACGATGGTGAAGCCGCGACGCGACGTCTCGGCGACGCACCCGGGGTGCGAACACGGTCTCTCGCGGTTGGATCGAAGGTGGTTCATGGAAGATCGATCGGAGGTCGGAGCCGACGGGGACCAGCCCGGGCCCCGGACGTCGGGATCGTAGTCGATTCAGGGACTTCGAGGCGGAAATCGGCCGTCTCGGCGAGCCCGGCCCGGGGGGCCGTGAAATCCGTCGGCGTCGACGGGATCGACCGACTCGTCATGCCATGAAATTCGGGAATTTCGCACCCGTCCCGAACCGATCGCGAACCTTTTCGTAGTCGAAACGACTGCGGGCACGGGACGTTTCCCTTGATCCGAAGACGTCCTTTCGCGACCATCGGGGACGACGCCTCCCCCCGAGACCGAGAACCCGAATGAACCCTTCCCGCGACCTCCGCCTCCTCGCCCCGATCCTCGCCGCCTCCGCTGCGGCGGCTTCCTGGGGCCAGTCCTTCGACGCCTCGTTCGGCGAGCCGACCTCCGATCGGTGGAACTACGGCTTCAACACGACGCCCGGATCCCGGCCGGTCGCCTCCGTCTTCGGCTACACGGGGACCCTTTACGAATTCGACGATCGTGACGGCCAGATCATCCTCGACTTCGACACCACGCCGCTTGTCTCCACCGGCGCCGGATCCGATCGCTACCGGATCGATGCGGTCGTGATCGAGATCACACTCGCCGACCCCCTGTCCGGTGGATACGACTCGAGCGTCGACGACTGGCGGACCCACCTCCCCGTCGACCACCCGGAATATCTGGCGGACGAGGACCCGGGACGACCGATCGAGCTCTTCGCGACCGGTTTCCGGAATCGGATCTCGTCCACGAACTGGACGGACGCCACCGCGTTCAGTCCGGTCGGGCCGTTCGGCGAGGGTGTGCGGAACGCCTTCGCCGCGGAGTGCCTCGCCGGCGGCGGCCTCCGAGACGTCTCGAATTCGGTGGCGGACCAGTTCACCGCCGATCCACTCGCGGTCGGGATCGCGGAAGGATCGGAACCCGGCGTCGAACTCGCGGAGGGAACCGTGCTGCGCTTCGAGTTCGACGGCGCCGACCCGGCCGTCGCCGACTGGCTTGGAACGGGTCTCGACGCGGGACGACTGCTCTTCTCGTTGTCGTCGCTCGTGGAGGCGGAACAGCAGGGCGGCGACTTCGTCGATCTCTACATGCGGGAGAACCCGCTCGTGACGGCCGGCGTTCGGAACGCCGCCACCCTCCGGATCACGGGCGAGATCACCGACGGCTGCTCGGTCCCGGGAGACCTCGACGGCGACTGCATCGTCGGCGGCGGCGACCTCGGCATCTTCCTGGCCTCCTGGGGCACCGCCGATCCGGCGACGGACTTCAATCAGGACGGCGTGACGAACGGCATCGACCTCGGCATCCTGCTCTCTCGATTCTGAACCCGGGCCCAAACGGAACGCCCCCGCGGATCCGGAGGATCGCGGGGACGCAGTGTGGTGGACTTGTTCTTCGGAGTTGTCGCGGGGGATGATCACCGGGTGATCGGATTCCCGTCGTGCGACGATCCCGTCGCGTTCGCCTCGAACCCGCTCGCTTCGAACGCACTCGTGTCAGGAGTCGGATCGCCGGTGAAGCATGCCGACGACTCGCTTCACTGCCGACCGGACCTCGTCCGGATTCATCCGCAGTACCGCCGCGGTCTCACCCACGCTGAGGTTCTCCCCGAAACGGAGGGCGAGCACGGCATGGTCCTGTGGCTCGAGCGACGCGGCCATCCGTGCCGCACGCCGTCGCATTCCATCGGTTTCGCTGCTCTTCTTGTTCGGCATGACATCGTTCCTTACGACGCTGGGCCTTCGGGCGTTCCGGGAATTCTCCGGAAACGCCGAGGCCGGATCATCCGTGATCCGACCTTCCCCGCTCCCGGTCGAATTCGTCCGCTTCCGTGCGGACGAAATCCTGGGCTTCACGGCACCGGCGACCTTCCCTGGTTCGCCGACTCGTGACCACCCGTCACCGGGGCGTTCTTCGCAATCGCTGCGTCCTTGATCGCGACTACGAGGAACATCGACACAAGTCACCCCGCGCCGCGATCTTTCAGATCGGGCTCGTCAGGGGGACAACTCCCACCCTTTCACGAGGCTCAATCGGGATTCCGGGCCCGAAACCACTCAGCCCGCGATGGTGCTCATCTTGAAGACCGGAAGCAGGAGCGCGATCGCGACCACCCCGATCACGCCGCCGAGCACGATGATCGCGAGTGGCTCGAGGGTCACGGAGACGCGCTTCACCGCGACGTCGAGATCCTCGTCCGCGGCGTCGGCGACCCGTTCGAGGACCTCCGGCAGGCGTCCCGATCGTTCACCGGCGGCGATCATGGCCCGCCCGCTGCCGGGCACGAGGTCCTCGACGTCGAATCCTTCGGAGATTCCGTCGCCGTTTCGAGCTCGTTCCTCGATCCCATCCCAGAAGCGAGCCCAGCGCCGCCACGGACTCAGCCCGCGACAGATGGTGATCGCATCCAGCAAGGGCACGCCGGCCTTCAGGAGGACGGAGAGCGTCCGCGTCACGCGTGCGAGATCCGCGGGGCGGGTGACCCCACGGAGCATCGGTGCATCGAACCGAATCCGTTCGAGCACGCAGCGCACCGTCGTGGTCTGTCGCGCGAACATTCCGGCGACGATGATCGCGAAGATCGCCGGGCCCCAGATCCGCCACCCGGTGGTGACGAAACGGCCGGTGGCGAGCACGCCTTCGGTCAACGGTGGAAGCTCGGCGGAACGCTGCGCGTAGATCGCCTCGAACCGAGGCATCACGAACGCCACGAGCAGGATCGTGATCGCCGATCCGACCACCGCGAGGATCGCGGGATACGCGAGCGCGGACCGGACCTGCCTTCGAATCCGCTGTTCGCGTTGCAGCCAGTCGGCGAGCCGTTCGAACATTCCCGGAAGATCCCCGACCGCTTCCGCGGCGCGGACCAGCCCCACCGCGACCGGCGGGAAGGTCCCCGATGATCGTGCGAACGCGTCACTGAGGTTGCCACCGTTCTCCACTTCGTCGCGGACCGCCACCAGATCGTCGGCGAGCCGGCGATCCGACGTCTGGGCCCGGACGACTTCGATCGCCTCGACCACCGGCACGCCGGAGTCGAGCATCACGGACAACTGCCGCACGAACGCCGCGACGGCGGCGCTGGAGGCTCGCTGCCGTGGCAGGATTCCGTTTCGTTCGGATCGCGTCGGGCCACCGATGGTCCGGTCGATCGCGAGCACCACCCGCCCCTCCGATCGGAGACGCGAGGCGACCTCCGCCGCATCGGACGCGGTCTGCGTTCCGCGGAGGAGTCGGCCCGTCGCATCACGGGCCTGCCAGGACCAGGTGGCGGTCTCGCTCATGGCTTCAGGCGGCCGTGGCCGCCAGCACCTCCTCGACGGTGGTCAGTCCTTCGGCGACCTTCCGCAGGCCGTCGATCCGCATCGACTCGAATCCGGCGTGCCGGGCGATCTCGGCCAGTTGCCGGTGCGGCACCGACGCGGAGATCGCGTCGCAGATCGCCTGATCGGGTCGAAGCAGTTCGAACACCCCCGCCCGACCGCTGAATCCGGTCCCTCGACAGCGCTGGCATCCTTCGCCCGCATGGAATCCATCCACCTCGGCGACCTCTTCGACCATTCGTCGGACGTTCGCCTCCACCTCGACCTCGCGCCGACACTGCGGGCAGATCCGGCGGATGAGTCGCTGGGCGAGCACGCCACGCAGCACGGTGGCCACGAGGAACGGTTCGACGCCGAGATTGACGAGCCGTACCGGCGCGCCACAGGCGTCGTTGGTGTGGAGGGAGGAGAGCACGAGGTGTCCGGTCAGCGCCGCCTGGGCGGCGATCGCCGCGGTCTCCTCGTCCCGAATCTCGCCGACCATCACCACGTCGGGGTCCTGTCGCAGCATCGATCGAAGCGCGGACGGAAAGGAGAATCCGGTGCGTTCGTTCACCTGGAACTGGTTCACGCCGGGAATCACGGCTTCCACCGGATCCTCGATCGTCGAGAGGTTCAACGTGTCGGCATCCATCGAACCGAGGGCCGAATAGAGCGTGGTGCTCTTGCCGCTGCCCGTCGGGCCGGTGACCAGCACCACCCCGTTCGGGGCCGCGAGCAGTTCCGACCACCCATTCCGGATCGAAGCCGACATGCCCAGTCGTTCCGGCGCGACGATCGCGTTGCGACTGTCGATGATCCGGATCACGACCTTCTCGCCCTGACGTCCCGACATCGTCGAGACGCGGAGATCGACCCGACGACCGTCGAGCAGGACGTGGATGTCCCCGTCCTGAGGCAGTCGACGTTCCGCGATGTCGAGTTCCGCCATGATCTTGATGCGACTGGTGATCGCGGGCGCCATTCGATGCGGAGGACGGATCTTCTCGTGGAGTCGACCGTCGATCCGGAATCGGATCCGGAGATCGCGATCGCCCGGCTCGACGTGGATGTCGCTGGCCCCCTCCTCGACCGCGTCGTGGATCAACCAGTTCACCAGCCGGACCACGGGCCCGTGCCCGGCGATCTCGGCGAGGTCGGTGATCTCGGAGACCTGTCGCTCCAGCACCGTGAGATCCGCGTTCTCGACCCCGTCGTGGATGTCGTCGATCACGAACACGTTGGCGGCCGGCAGCCAGTTCTCGATCGCGGCTTCGAGCTCGCACGCGGAAGCCGCGGCGACCTGGACCCGATGGCCGGTTCGACGCGCGATCTCCTCGAAGAGGTAGACGTTCGAAGGTTCCGCGGCGGCGATCGTCAGGGTCCCACGGACCAGGAAGAGCGGAAGCACCCGGTGCTGCCGGGCGAAGTCGCGGGAGAGCAGTTCGACCACGGTCGGATCCGCGATTCTCGCGGGATCCCGGACGAAGGGAAGTCCGCAGCCGGCGGCGAGCCCTTCGGCGATGGTCGCCTCGTCGGCGAAACCGAGCGAGACCAGGACCTCGCCGAGAAGCCGGTGGTCCCCGCTCTCGCGCTGGCTCGCCAGCGCCGTCTCGAGCTGGGTGCGGGTGATCGAACCCGCTTCGATCAGCGTCTCGCCGAGCGGCGCGACGCCGGCCGTCGAGTTCCCTCGAGCACCGCCGGTGACGGGTGTCGTGGAGTGTCGTGTCATCGGAGCACCCTCGTCGCGGATGCGACTTCATCGTGGATTTCGAGGCGGTCGCTCACGCGCGTGATGTCGAGCACCGTCTTGAGCGACGTCTCGGGCCCGGCGATGAGACAGCGTCCCCGTCGTTCGCTCGCGGCATCGGCGAGATCGAGCAGGGCCTCGAGTCCGGCGGAATCGATTCCCGAGGTCGTCGAGACGTCGAGGATGAAGTCGCGCGAACCGCCTTCCAGCCGCTCGCGGCACGCACGCCGCAGGGAATCCGAGGACTCCCCGACGAGTTCGCCCTCGAGCTGCACGACGCAGAGCGGGCCATGATCCTCGAAACGCAGCTTCATGCGGCTCTCCGATCGTCCACCGCGGCCTCACCCGCGTCGCGGGCGAGCAGTCGGTCGTACTCCGTCAGGTCCATGCCGATGAAGACCGGCGTGATCGACGGGTCGAACTGGGTTCCCTGGCAGCGGATCATCTCCGCGAACACCTCGTCGCGAGGCATCGCTCGTCGATAGGTTCGACTCGAACTCATCGCGTCGAAGCTGTCGCAGATCGCGACGATTCGCGCGAGCAGCGGAATCTCGTCGCCTTCGAGACCCGCGGGGTAGCCGGTCCCGTCCCATGCCTCGTGATGGCAGAGGACGCCGGGCAGCAGATCCCGGATCTGGGGGATGTCGCGGAGGATCCGGAAGCCGATCTGCGGATGCTGGCGGATCGCGGCGAATTCGGCTTCGTCGAGTCGTCCTGATTTGCAGAGCACGGCTTCCGGGACGCCGATCTTGCCGATGTCGTGAACGAGTCCGGAGAGATGGGCGGTGCGGACGAACTCCTCGGGAAGTCCGATCGCCGCCGCGAGATCCCGGCTCAGGATCGCCACCCGCTGCGAGTGGCCCCTGGTGTAGGGGTCCTTCGCGTCGATCGCGGCGACCATCGCCTGGAGCGTTCCAAGGAACATCTCGTCGAGGTCGGAATAGAGCGTGGCGTTCCGGAGAAAGACACCGAGATGTCCGGCGGCCGACGCGAGCAGGGTCAGCTCGATGCTGGAGATCGGCTCGCCTTCTCGTCCACCGGCGACCAGCGTGCCGAGGCATCGATCGCCGCCTCGCACCGCGGCGAGACCGATCTCACCGTGGACGTGATCCATGATCGCGGTGGCGGTGCTCGTCTCCGCGATCTCGATGACCCGGCGGACGTCCGCCCGGGTCGGCGCCGCGTCACCGTGCACGATGAAGTCGTCGACGCGGCAGGCCCCGGGATCGTCGAGCAGCACCGCGATCCACCGATAGCCGGCGGTCGCCGCGATCTCACGGCACGCCGAAGCGAGGAATTCGCCGGGATCGCCACCCACCACGAGTCCGTCGATGAGCGAGTTGAGGAGGTGGAGTTCCTCGTAGCTTTCGGAGAGTCGGCGGTCCACGGACTGGGCCGCCTCCCGGTCCTCGAAACGCCGACGCGCCGCCTCGTGCAGTCGTCGAACGAGCATGCCGATCGCGGGAATGGCGGATCGTCCGGGCATCTCGTCCCGGGCCGCGAACTGACGCAGGATCTGCTCGTCGAGTCTCGATGCGTTGCAGAGCATCGAAAACGAACCTTCCGAGATCAGTTCCGCGGTCGGCAGCAGGACCACGCCGCTCGAACGACCTCGTCGGCCTTCCGAGACGCAGCCGATCGCGAACACCCCGGGAAGGAGCTCGATCGCATCGCCGGCGCCATCCAGAAGGTCCGCGAGACGCGTCTCGACCGACGACCGGATCACCGCCGCATTGGACAGCAGTGCCTGTCGCCAGCGACCGACCGAGTCCTCGACGGTCGACCACCGCGGACGATCGTCGCGGACCGGAATCCAGGTCCCACCCACCCCCGCGAGATCCGCGGCGATGGCGAGGTCGAGTGAACCGTCGCGGGTACGAGTCTCGGTCATGCCGCACGCTCCCCGCCGCGTTCCGTGGATTCGAGCGTCTCACGAATGCGATCGAGCAGACCACGCGGAGAGAAGGGCTTCGCGATCAACTCGACGATTCGGCTCGCGACGATCTCCTCCGCGTCGAGCCTGAAGCCTCGCGCGGTCAGCATGATCACGGGAATGTGCCGGGTCGCTGGATCCGCGGCGATCCTGCCCGCGAGCTCGAGTCCGGTCATGAGCGGCATCTGGTGATCGGTGAGGACGAGATCGATGTCGCCCGCCCGGACCTTCGACCAGGCGTCGGCGCCGTCGATCGCCTCGACGACCTCGTAGCCGGCGCTCTCGAGCTTGAAGGAGACCACGCGGACGATGTACTCCTCGTCGTCCGCGACCAGGATCCGTCGTTGCCGGTTTTCGGAATCTGCGTTCATTCAGGCCGCCATCGAAGCAGGATGCGAAGCGGGCACGCTGAACCAGAATCGCGCGCCTTCGCCTAGTCTTGAATCGACCCCGATCCGACCGTGATGAACCTGCTCGACGATGTTTCGGCAAAGATTGAGGCCGAGCCCGGTTCCACGGGCGTTTCGCTCGTATCGCTTGATCCGATAAAACTTGTCGAACACCCGGTCGAGATCTCCGGGAGGGATCCCGAGCCCGGTGTCCGTCACGGTGACCACCACGGAACGCGTGAGATCCTCCGCGTCGACGGCCACCGTCACCCGCTCCCCTTCCGGCACGTACTTGAGTCCGTTGCCGACGAGATTCCCGATCACGGCCGAGAGCATCTCCGGATCCCCCTCCACGACCAGTCCGGGCTGGACGTGCAGACGGAGGTCGACCGATCTTCGATCGGCGGCGGCACGCAGCCCGTCGACCACGTCGGTCGCGATTTCAGCGAGATCCACCTGGGTCATCCGGGGCCGTGCGACACCGGCTTCGATGCCGCTGATGTCGAGCATGTCGTTGACCAGTTTCGCGAGGCGATCCGTCTCCTCGATGGCGATGTCGAGGAACTCGGCTCGCTGGACGTGATCCTGCAGATCACCGTCCGCGAGCATTTCGAGCGAGGCATGGATCGAGCTCAACGGCGTCCGGAGCTCGTGACTCGCCTTCGCGACGAATTCACTCTTCAATCGAGACGAGTCCCGTTCCCGGGTCGTGTCGTGGAGGACGAGCAGGGCCCGACCATGCTCGTCAAGGGTGCGGATCACCGCCTCGAAGGCGCGGCTCGTCTCCTCACCCACGCCGGCGGGGTCGTCCGAATCGAGTTCGAACTCGGCGTTGCGCACGGCCTCCGAGCCGGCGGCGACGACGGCGCGGACGTGTTCGAGAACATCCCGGACCGCCGTCCGGTTCCCGATCATGTCCTCCAGCGATCGCGGACTGACCGCATCGATTCGAACGTCATCATCAGCGCCGATCTTCGCGAGCGCTTTCGCCGCGGGATTCGCGTCGACGACGTCGCCATGCCGGTCCAGTACGAGGATCGGATCCGGAAACGATGCGAACATCCGCTCGAAACGTCCGATCCGCTCCTCCACGATGCGTCGAGCGAGCACATGCTCCCGACTCAGCGCTTCGAGTTCACGGCGCAGACGCTCGTCGAGGGCTCGAATCGGCGTGGTGGAGCCCCGGGCGTCTCCAGGGCTGATGCACGCCCTTCGGATCCGAATTCCGAACAGCATCCACGCCGCCGCCAGTCCCGCCACGAAGGCGAGCGCGACGCCTGAGATCGTCGTGACGTCCAGCAATCCAGCCTCCTCATCGATCCATCGAAGTCCGACCGTGACCCACGGAGCCGGCTCAGTCGAGCACGTCGCCCACCCCGGTCAGCAGCTTGCGAACGCGGGGGTCGGCGGGATTTCGTTCCGCGAGTTCGGCGAAGACGCGGTACGCCTCCGCGTATCGGCCCGCCAGTTCGCAGGCCATTCCGAGCGCGAGCTTCGGTTCGTTCCGATCGGGTTCGATCTCCGAAGCCCGGCGGAAGAGCGTCACCGCATCGTCGAAGGCCCGCTCCTCGAGCGCCGCCTGGCCGAGGAGGAAGTAACCCTCGAACTGGTCCGGCTCCAGCACCACCAGTCGCTGGCCGCACTTCACGACCCGCCGGTGATCCCCCACCTCGAGGCAGACGAGCCCGAATTCGACCCAGCCCGCGATGTCTTCGGGATTGAGATTCGTGAAGTCGAGGAAGACCTCGCGAGCATCTCGGAGCCGACCGCCGTCGACCAGGCATCGTCCTCGAAGCCTCAAGAGCTCCCGCTCCTCGACGCGATCGGTGACGATCTCCTCGAGTCGGTCGATGGTCTGCAGACAGTCGGTGGTGCGATGCGCGCCAAGCTGGGCCCGGGCGAGATCCTCGAGCATCCACTGATCCTCGTCGTCGAGCAGGACGGCGCGGTCGAGATGGTCGACCGCATCGCTCCATTTCTCCTGGAACATCGCGACCCTGCCGGAGAGATGGTGGATCGCGGCGGTCTCCCGGAACGCGACGCCCTTCTCCTTCAGCAGTCGATCGGCATCGTCGAAACGCTCATCGCTGATCAGGGTGTCGACCGCCGCGACCAGCATGCCTGCATTGTCCTCGGCGATGTCGAGGGCGGCGAGATAATGCTCGACCGCCTCGTTCGCACGGTCGAGCCGCTGATCCACGATCCCCTGGAAGTAGCACGCATCGGCGTTCTCGGGGTCGATCTCGTTGGCCTGATCGAAGCTGGTCGAGGCGTCACCGAGACTTCCGTTCTCGAGGTACACCCGACCGAGCAGCACCCAGTAGTCCGCATCATCGTCGACCTTGGAGATCGCCACGTCGAGATGACGTTTCGCGGTGATGAGATCACCCGCGCGAAACGCCTGATCCGCCTGGTCGAAATCGACCCGGCTTCGAATCGAGTCGAACCGGGCGGCTGCTTCCTTTCGAGCCTCGATTCCACGCTTGGTGGGGCCGGTGCAGCCCGCCGCACCGAAGAGAATGCCGAGGCTCGAGACGATGGTCAGGGTCGTGATGCGATTCATGGGTCGATCCGTATGGAGGAATGACGGACTGTTCGGGACTTCGACGGTGAGCGGGACGTGCCCGAAGGCCGTCCCGCCACCGACAAGTGATCAATCCTGCTCGTTCACACCAGCGACCACGGGCGGCGTGGTGGAGGTGCCGGTGTCCTTCGAGAACACCCGAGCCTGTTCGGACGCGATGCGGGCCAGCCACCAGAGGCGTCCCCAGGAGGGGCTTCGCGATCCGCCGACCAGCTTCATCTGGGCGTCCGCGACGAAGGCGAGCGCGTCGTCGTTCGTGAATTCGCTGTTGGATTCCGCGCTCGGGGCGATCGGCGCCTTGGCGATCGCCATGACCGGCTCGTCGACCGGCGCGTCGACCGGCTTGTCGGCCGGCAGCCCCGCGGCCACTTCGAACGCGTCGCCATTCCCGGCTTCGGTGGTGGATTCGACGCTCGGCGTGGTCACCGCGGTGGCGATCACGGTGGCGGTCTCTTCCGCCGACGTGTCCGCGACCGGCTTCGAGTTCGCGAGTTCCGCCAGTGAAGGCAGATCGACCGTCGATGCGGTCTCCGGTGAAGTCGCCGCCATGGAAGCCTCATCGATCGAAGCGTCGGTCGTGGACTGCGAAGCGACCTTCTCGGGGACGATCGTGGTCTCGTCACCCGCGGTCTCGTCGGCGAAGGCTGACGTTTCCGAGTCGTCGAGATCACCGAACGCGGCGGCCAAGGACATCGGCTCCGGCTCGACGAGGTAGACCGCGGCGGCATCCATTCCATCTTCGTCGGCGGAGGTCTCGCGATCGATCTCCGAGACGAGGGCGGAGAGGAATCGATCCTCCCTCGCCTCGACTCGATTCGCGATCTGCTCCGGCGCGTCGACGGCCGGCTCGGTCTTCACCGAGATCAGGGGATCCACCGGTGAATTGACTCGGGCCTCCTCCGACTGCGCGTCCTCGTGGTCCGCGTGCTGGGAATCCATCACGCGACGCCAGATGTCGTAGTCGTAGAAGGTGACCTTGGACTCGCCCGCGACCTCGGATCGCATGCGACGGACCTCGGGCTGGTTCGGGTTGAGCCGAAGCGAGCTGTCGAAGTGGAACATCGCGAGTTCGAAGTCGTTCGCGTTGATCGCTTCAAAGGCGTTCTGGTTGCTCTGCGAACTCATCTTCTCACGACTGAAGGGCAGGAGGCCCTCCCGCATTCCGGCTCGAAGCGAGTTGACGAATTCGGCGCCCTGGCGGCCCGTCTCCTCGATCAGTTCGTCGGCGACGATCTTGGGGGTGATCATGAAGATGATCTCCCGTCGGCTGACCGAGTTGTCGTGTCCGCTGAAGGCGGCACCGACGATCGGGATGTCGCCGAGAAGCGGGACCTGGCTGTTCGAGACCGTCGTCTGTTCCTCGAAGAGGCCGCCCAGCACCAGCGTCTGTCCGTCACGGACCTTGACGTTGGTCGAGATCTCGTTCGTGAATTCGTCGGGGACCTGCACGAGTCCTTCCGAGATGCCCACGGCGAGCGTGCGGAGTTCCGCGCTGGAGACGCTGGGATAGAGCTCCATCCGGATGGTGTCGTCCTTCGAGATGAAGGGCCGGAACATCAGCTTCACACCGGTGTCGAGATACTGCACGGTCTGGGTCGTGGTGGTGTCGGTCGCGGTCGTCGACAGATAGGCGACCCGCTTGCCGACCATGACCTGCGCCCGCTGACGGTTGAGCGCCATGATCCGAGGTCGAGCGAGCACCATGGTGTCGGTGACCTGATCGAGCGCTCGAACGAACACCGAGGCGTCACCCGCGACGAGTCCGACCTTGAAGTTGCTCTTGCCGTTCGCGGTCTTGCCGGGCGTGGACTGCGTGCCCCACGACGTGCTGTTGCCGTCGTAGGCGGCCGGGCTGGTGCCGCCGTCGGCCGACGTGGTGCCGCGGAGAAGATCCGTCACCGGACCGAGCGGGGAGACCAGCTTGGTGATGTCGAGATTGCCCATGATCGAGAAGTCGACACCGAAGGCGTCGTCCTCCGCGACCTGGACGCTCGCGATGGTCGCATCGACCACGACCTGCCGCGGCGCGGTGTCGATCTCACCGAGGAGTTCGGCGATCCGGTCGAGCTTGTCGGGATAGTCGTTCACGACGAGAATCGCCGACTTGGCCCAGTTGTCCCCACCCATGTCGCCGAGGTCGCGCTCGATTCCGCCGGCGACCTCGCCGATGAAGCTCAACTTGCCCCGGTCCGAGAGAAGCGGGGTCGCGAATTCACTCGCGTCCCTCGCGGAGAGGTGCTCGAGTTCGAACATGCGGCTCTCGGTCTTGCGATCGAGAGCCTCCATGCGAGCGAACTCCTCCTGCGTGTAGACGTAGATGAACTTGCCTTCTTCGATCCATCGGAAGCCGTTCGGCTTCAGGATGGCGTCCAGGGCCTCCTCGAACGTGACGTCGAAGAGATTCGCGCTGATCACCGCCGAGACGTTCCGACTCGCGATGACGTTCCGCTCGCCCTGGAGGGCGAGCATCTGAAGCACCTGCGCGAGATCGGTGTCGGTGACCTGGATGTTGAAGGTGTCGAACTCGTCGACTTCGACGCCGCTGAGATCCAGCGATTCGTCGGCCGCGACCTGACCACCGTCCTGGCCGAACCCGTCCTCGGCGGTGGCCGAGGAGAAGAGCGCGAGGGCGGCGGCGGCGGACATGAGGCCACCGACGATGCCGCGGATTGAGTGTTGGTGATTCATCATTGCTTGAACTCCTCGTCCTGGGGACGAATGTCGACTGACCCGTTGCCACCCGCGATCAACCGAAGGACGAATTCACATCCGTCGATTTCGATCACGACCGACCCGGTCCGAACCTCGAGCAGGCGCATCTCGACGCCTTCCGCTCCGACGGGGATCTCGTCCCCGACCCTGCATGCCCGCCCGTCGATCAGTGCGATTCCACGGTCGGATATCAACCCCTGGACCCGGACATCGGAGACGATCGATACGAGCCGCTCCCGCATCAGTCGTGCCTCGTGCCCTTCTTCTTCGGCCGATGCGACGTCCGTCTTGGGCCCGAGCCCGGGCTCGGCGGGATTGAATGTGGATCTGGGGAAGTGATGCGGACTGACTTGCATGGGATCGCGTCGGAACACGTCGTCGAGACCGGGATCCGGCAGGTCCGGAAACTCGACGACCCCCGGATCGGCGGCGATCCGCGTCGGCTCCTCGGTCGCCATGGCGGTCCGAGGGATCGTGGTCAGGAGTCGGAGCCGCGCCCAGAGCAACAGGCCGAGGGGCTGCGCCAGGGCGACGACCGGGATGACGAGGACCAGCCCGGAGGTGATGGTGCTTCTTCTCGACCCGAATCGGATCAGACGACTTCCGCGACGACGGACCGATGCGGCCATCGCCTGAAGTCGCGCCCTGCCGGAGATTCCATTGCCTTCCCGACTCATCGTGCATCCTCCACTGGCTCGATTCGATGGAGCACCTCGATCTCGATCGAGACGCGGGCGATCTCGACGTCCGGCTCGAGATCGCGATCGAGCTTGAATTCCGTCATCCGGCTGGGCGTGTCCATGCCCTCGATCAGCTCGAGGACGTTCGCGATCGCCGACCAGCTTGCGGTGAGTTCGATTCGAATCGGCGTCGCCTCCCACGACCGGTCCGCGTCGAACCCGGTCGGTCCGCTTCGCTCCGCGGTGAAGGTCTGGTCGATGACGGTCGCGCCATCGATGGGGAGCGAGAGTGTGCGAATGATCCCGGCGAGGTCCGGCGGTCCCTGGTCCGCGGCGGCGGGACACTCCCGCCGGAGCATCTCGAGCCGGCGTTCAAGCTCCCCGCGGAACGGGACGAGACGATCGGCCGGCATCGGCGAATCGGCCACCCGAGCCAGCAACGACGTCGTTTCCGCCTCCTGATCCGACGCGCGGGCATGAAGGGGAACGATGCCGAACCACGCGACCGATGCCGCGAAGATCGCGACGCCGAAGGCGGACTGGATGATGCGATCACCGTTCATTCATCAACCTCCGGATCGATCGCCGTCGCGATCACCGGGCTCGCGGTCTCGAGATCGATCTCGAACACGATTCGGAAGGCTCGGGCGGTACGATCGGCGATGGAGCGATGCCGGGTCGACTCGACCCGGACGTCTCGGAACAGCGGTCTTCGGCGAAGGGCCTCGACGAAGACCGCGACATCCGCGTCGGTCGCCGTGAAACCCTCGATTTCAGCCTCGATCCGACGCATGGAATCCGCGTCGGATCGAACTCGACCACCTCGGACGGCGCTGGTGATCAGGGAAGGAGCGTCGAATTCGACTCGTTCAAGCGTGCCCGAATCAGGAAGATCGTTGGCGATCGAGGCGAGGATCGACGACGCGCCGAAGGGGATCGAACATCGCCTCCAGACCGCGAGTCGTCGACCGGCGTCGTCGAATCGCTCGGTGATGCCGGCGAGTTCACGCTCGACCCGAAGGACCTCATCGGCCCGGGTGACCGCGAGTTCATGGTCCGCCCGCGCGTCACGCAACCTCCAGGCTGCGGCGGACCAGGCCGCGGAGAGGCAGATCGCGGCGAGAAGGCAGATCTGCACCAGCCGGGTGCGCTCGCGGGCAT
>JAQWJM010000002.1:0-4088 GCA_029248335.1 Phycisphaerales bacterium | reverse complement strand
CCTCCCGGTCCCCGACGGCCTCCACGTCGAACAGGTCATGCAGGTCCTCGAACGCCTCGCCGACCACGGCGGCTGCATCGCGATGGACGTCGTCGAACTCGATCCCACCGCGGATGACGACGGCCGGACGGCGCGGATCGGGGTCGACGCGGCCCGGGTCATGCTTCAGACGACGTGAACCATCCAACGAAACCGCGGGGCCACGCGAAGATCCCTTGGCCCGAGCGAACGAGAACCCCACCATGAAGGCCCGAAGCGACGCCGACCGGACCACCGCCATGCACCCGCACCGACGACGACTCGCGATCATCTCGTTTCTGCTCGGATTCCTGTGCTTCGCAGGCCTGCTCACCGTCGCCTACCTGCTTGCCCCGGTCATCCAGCGGAGCAGCATCGCCCCTCCGCGGACCCCGGTCCCGATCACCGAGCTGACCAAGCGCAAGCAGGACACCATCCGCGAACGAGCCGCCGGGAAGACCATCCAAACGAGGGACTTCGTAGCGCGGATGCACGCCCGGCAGCAGCAGGACCCCGACGCGACCATGGACTTCCTGATCCTCTCCGGCGGCGGTGCCAACGGCGCCTTCGGCGCGGGCTTCCTGATCGGCTGGGCGACCGTGCCGGCGGGCCCCGCCGCCCTGCCGACCTTCGATGGCGTGACCGGGGTCAGCACCGGATCCTTCATCGCCCCCTTCGCCTACCTCGGCACCGACGAGGCGAGAAAGGAAGTCGATGACTTCTTCCGAAATCCCAAGCCCGACTGGGTGACCTCGCGGCAACCGATCTCCTTCTATCCCGAGAACATGAGCCTCATGAAGGTCTCCGGCATCAAACGGGATCTCGAAGCGATCGTCGACGTCGACTTCGCGAAGCGGATCGACGCCGCCACGACCGACGGCCGGCTCCTCCTGATCCAGGCCAGCAACATCGACGAGCAGATCCCCGGGGTGTTCGACTTCGCCGACGCCGCCCGGAAGTCGATCGAGGGGGGCGATGCGGAACGCCTGCAGGAGATCATCCTCGCGTCGTGCGCCATCCCCGCGGTCTTTCCACCGCGGGAGATCGACGGGAACCTCTACGTCGACGGCGGGGCGGTCGGCAATTTCTATGCGGGCGGCCGAGCGTCGGCGGCAAAGGACACCTTCGGCGGCCAGTGGAAGCGGATGTATCCCGACGACCCGATTCCGAAGACCCGGTACTGGGTCATCCTCAACGGCAATCTTCGAATTCCCCCGGCGATCTCGCAGCCGACCTGGCCCGCGGTCGCGGACCGCGCCTTCCAGTTGCTCGCCACCTCCGCCGAGATCACCGCCCTTCGACATCTGTTCGCCCTCGCCGAACTGACCCGTCTGCGTGGCGACGGCGACGTTGAAGTCCGCTGGATCTCGGTCGAGAAGGAACTCGCGAGCCCGAACCCGATGAACATGTTCGACGCGAAGACGATGCAGTCGCTCTCGGACTACGGCAAGAAGCTCGGCGCCGATCCGACGTCCTGGAAGACCGTGGCACCGTGACCGGATGCGTCCGCGAGTGGCCCCCGCATCGCCGGACCTGCTTCAGCGCCCGAAGAAGCGTCTGACTGAGGACATCGTGTCCGGGGATACCGGCCTCAGGGACACGCGCCCCACTCGACGAAGAGCAGCCCGAGATCGCTTCCGCCGATGACGCCGTCTTCGTCGAGATCGGCACGGCAGTCGCCGCACGTTCCCCAGTCGTAGAAGAGTCGCCCGAGGTCAGCGCCGTCGACGACCCCATTACCGGTGAGATCGGCGGGACACGGCCTGGTCACCGGCCCCCCGAGGACTGCGACGGTGATGCTGCCACCCGCGGCGAGACTCGCGACCGGGTTCTCCGACGTACCGATGTCGCTCGGGACATCGCACTGGCCGCTCGAGTCGTATCCCCAGCACGCAACCGATCCATCCGCGAGCAGTGCGACGGTGTGCAAGCCGCCCGCCGCGACGCTCGCGACGGGATTCGCCGGCGTGCCGATCCCGCTGGGCACGTCGCACTGGCCCGTATGGTTCCGTCCCCAGCAGGCAACCGAGCCGTCCGTCAGCAACGCGACGGTGTGAGAGCCGCCCGTGGCGATGCTCGCGACCGGGTTCTCCGGCGTGCCGATCCCGCCTGGGACATCGCACTGGCCGGAGGCGTTCAATCCCCAGCAGGCAACCGAGCCGTCCGTGAGCAACGCGACGGTGTGGTAGTAGCCCGCCCCGACGCTCGCGACGGGGTTGTCCCGCGTGCCGATGCCGCTGGGGACCTTGCACTGGCCCAGGTCGTTGCTTCCCCAGCAGGCGATCGAGCCGTCCGCGAGCAACGCGACGGTGTGGTCGAAGCCAGCCGCGACGCCGGTGACGGGGTTCTCCGGCGTGCCGATGCCGTTCGGGACATCGCACTGGCCGTCCTGGTTCCGCCCCCAGCAGGCGACCGAGCCGTCCGTGAGCAACGCGACGTTGTGGGAGCCGCCCGCCGCGATGCTCGCGACGGGATTCGCTGGCGTACCGACGCCACTTGGGACCTCGCATTGGCCGTAGTAGTTGACCCCCCAGCAGGCGACCGATCCATCGGCCAGCACCGCGATGATGTTCCCACTGCTCGCCGCCGCGGTCAGAACGGGATTCTCCGCCCCACCGAAATCACTTGGGGCATCGCACTGACCGAAGCCGTTGTTGCCCCAACCGACGATCGATCCATCCGCCAGCGCCGCCACCGTGTGCTCGCCGCCCACCGCGACGATCACGACGGGGTTTTCCGGCGTGCCGATCCCGCGAGGCACATCGCACTGGCCGGCGAAGTTGGCCCCCCAGCAGGCGACCGAGCCGTCGACCAGCGTCGCGGCGGTATGACGGTTGCCCGCCGCGACGCTCGCGACGGGGTTCGCCGGCGTGCCGATGCCGGTGGGGACGTCGCATTGGCCTTCGTTGTTGTATCCCCAGCAGGCAACCGTGCCGTCCGCAAGCATCGCGACGGTATGACTGCCACCCGCCGCGATGCTCGCGACGGGGTTCGCCGGCGTGCCGATGCCGCTCGGAACATCGCACTGGCCGTAGTCGTTCCATCCCCAGCAGGCGATCGAGCCGTCCGTGAGCAACGCGACGGTGTGCGAGCCGCCCGCCGCGATGCTCGCGACGGGGTTCGCCGGCGTGCCGATGCCGCTCGGAACATCGCACTGGCCGGAGCCGTTCCATCCCCAGCAGGCGATCGAGCCGTCCGAAAGCAACGCGACGGTGTGCAGGTAGCCCACGGCCGCACCGACCACAGGATTTCCCGGGGTGCCGACGTCGCTCGGGACATCGCACTGGCCGAAGTCGTTCGAGCCCCAACAGACGATTGAACCGTCGGAGCGCACGGCCACGGCATGCTCATCGCTGTCTTCGAAACCAGCCACGGCCAGACTCACGGCGGGATTCGCCGAGGTGCCGATACCGCTGGGAAGGTCGCACTGACCACGCCGGTTGTATCCCCAAGACGCGATCGAACCATCCGAAAGAAGCGCCGCGGTGTGGCCGTATCCCGCGGCCAACTGCACGACCTCGTCATCCGGCCCGATCGGGCGGTTGAAGCTCATCGAACCCCAGGCGCGGATGTTGCTGCCGGTCGCCTCGAGGGCGTCCTCGGCGATCGCGGTGGCGGCGGGCATCCACGCGGTGAACATCAGAACCAGCATCAACAACGGAACGCATCGCGCTCCACGATGAAGGCTGGATGTCGAGGACCATCGCCGAATGGAATCCAAACGCGACCGTCGAGTCTTGATCATCATGCGATTGTCCCTTCGTTGAAGCCACGGGAACCGCCATGGTTCACCGCGACTCACCCCAATCCGATGCCGTCCGATACGAACCTGTCTTGAAGGGGATCCAAAGTTCCGGACCATCCTGAATGTTTGTTCAGAATCGCCGTCATACCGCCACCATCGGCCGCATCCGTCTCCTATCCGCCTTCTACCCGCGCCGCGCCTCGAGCCATCGTCCGATCGCCATCAGCGGGAACGAGTGCCGATACAGGTGGTATCGCAGGTAGAAGACCTTCGGGAAGCCGGTGCCGGTGAACTCGGTCTCGCACCAACTGCCCGCCGGATCGCC
>JAQWJM010000174.1:0-2894 GCA_029248335.1 Phycisphaerales bacterium | reverse complement strand
AAGAACGCCGCGGGCGGGAAGTCCGGAGCCGACTACGACGCCGCCTTCAAGAAGATGACCGAAATGGTCAAGGCCGGAAAGATCACCCGCGAACAGATGCAGAAGCGACTTGATCGCATGAAACAGGCCGACGATTGAATGGCGATGCACCGGGGTCCACGCCGTTGACGAACATCAGCGCTCCCGCCGCGATGACAGGTCCATCGCCGCGGGGGCGCTTTCATCATTCGGGCGATTTCCGGGCACCCGGTATCGCCGCGATCGCGGCACTCAGTCCGGCACCGAGCATCAATCGCCAACCGATCGCCAGGCCGGGGAGGTACGAGTCGATTCCAAATGCCGCCTGGACGTTGCGATCCGTGAAGAGAATGACCAACCCGCCGGCGATCAAGGCCGCCACGACCGAACGTCCTGATCCCCGCCGGGTGAACATGGCGACGACGAAGACGCCGAGGAGTCCGGCGTAGGCGTAGGTCATGACGCCCAAGGCGAATTCCAGCAGGGTCTTTCCGCTTCTGACCTGCCAGATCGAAAGCGCGAACGCGACGCCGGCGAGCAACGCGGCCCAGCCGACCATCGAGCCTCGACTCCACCGCGTGACGGTTCGGTCGTCCAGCGGTGCCTTTCCGCGGCGTTTCCGCCACGGCTGCACCAGATCGTTCATGGTCGTGGCCGCCAGCGCGTTCAAGGCCGAGTCGAGACTGCTCATGGCGGCGGCGAGCAGACCTGCGACCATCAGGCCGCGGATCCCCAGCGGCAGTTCGGTCAGCATGAACTGGATCATCACGGCGCGATCGTCGCCATCCGAACCGACCCGGACGGTGCCATGGACCTGGGTCTCGACCCAGAGCAGCAGCCCGATCGCGAGAAAGACGAAGGCGATCGGCCAGCCGATCAGATTGCTGAGCACGCCGGCTCGAAGCCCGTCCCTCGGCGTCTTGCAGACCAGCAGCCGTTGCACGTGATCCTGATCGACGGCATACGCCGCGACGAGGAAGACCGGCAGGCCGAACAACCCGCTCCAGACGCCGAACGACTTCGAGGGGTCGGGCGTCGTGTCGAACATCCTCAGCTTGTCCCGACCGGTCTCACCGCCCGACCGCAGCATCGCGATCACGTCGTCCAGGGGTCGATCGACTAGATTCCAGAGGACGATCAACGCGACGACGCCCACCACCGCGGCCACGATCGCCTGCAGGACGTCGGTCCAGATGATCGCCCGGATCCCTCCGGCGATCGCGTAGAGCGCGGTGCCGACCGCGACCATCACGATGGTCACCGCCAATGGACCCGGGTCCGCCGAGCCGAACAAGACCCACGACACCGCGAGCGCGGCCATGAACAGACGGGCCCCACTCGCCAGCAACCGACCGATCAGGAAGCCGATGCCCGCGGCGGCTCCGGCGCCCGGGCCGTATCGCTCGCGAACGATCCCGTAGATGCTCGCGTGCGTCGATCGATAGAAGGCGGGCAGGAAGAAGATCCCGACCACGATCAGCGCGGGAAGCCCGGCGAACTTGAAGACCATGTAGGTCAGGTCGCCGCGGTAGGCCTGCTGGGGCATGCCGACGAAGGTCGCCGCACTGAGCACGGTCGCCACCACGCTGAACGATGCGGCCCAGGATGGGATCGACCGGCCGGCGAGAAAGAACGCATCCGCCCGATCGTGACGACGGCTCGCGACGAAGCCGATCATCGCCACGACGGCGAGATATCCGAAGACCACGATCCAGTCGAGCAGCGGCATGGCCGAAGAGCGTACGTCTTCGGCACGACCACCGCCGTCGTCGAAACGCCTTGCGGAACTCGGACGACGCTCATGCGGCCATCTCGCCGTCGTGATCGCGTTCGGCCCCGCGTCCCGAGCCGACGGAGGACCGTACGATGCCCCGATGACCGCACGCAATCAGAATCGTCCCACCGCCGCCGAACGCCGCCGCCACGAGAGGATCGCCCTCGAACTGACCTCGCTTCCCACCGCCGCCGGCCGTGAGTTCCGCGTGCAGGCGTATCTCGATCGCTGGCTCGGCGAACGTCGCCGGACGCTCGACTGGAAACGAGATGCGGACGGGAACCTGCTGATCACCCGCAAGACCCGCAGCCGTCGCCGCGGCGGCCCGGCACCGCTCCTGATCACCGCCCATCTCGACCATCCGGCGTTCGTGGTGTCGAGCGTCGTCGACGACCGAACGATCGAAGCCGAGTTCCGAGGCGGCGTTCACGACCCCTACTTCGAGGACGCTCGCGTCGAATTCCACGACACCGGCGACGGAATCGTTCGCGGGCGCATCACCGAACTCCGGAAGCCCGACGACGCCTGCCCGTTCAAGACCGTGACCGTGCGACTGTCTCGTCGCCACCCCGGACTCGCCCCGGGCGACATCGGTCGGTGGGTGTTCCCCGATGCGAAGATCACCGGACGGGGGGCGAAGCAGCTCCTGAAGACGCACGCGTGCGATGACCTCGCCGCGGCGGCCGCCGCACTCTGCGCCTTCGACCGGATCCGCACCCGCAAGGGTCAGGAGCACGTCGGCCTGTTGTTCACGGTGGCCGAAGAGGTCGGCTTCGTCGGGGCCATCGGCGCCGCGACCAACGGCCTCGTGCCCAGGAACGCCCGATTGATCTGCCTCGAGAACAGCCGGTCCTTTCCAGAGAGCCCGATCCACGGCGGCCCCATCGTCCGCGTCGGCGATCGCATGACGGTCTTCAGCCCGGACCTCACCAACGACATCTCCACCCTGATGACCGCCCACGCGGCGGCGACGCCGAAGTTCAAGTGGCAGCGGAAGCTGATGGCGGGCGGCGCGTGCGAGGCGACCGCCTTCTCCGCCTTCGGTTTTCAATCGACGTGCCTCTGCCTGCCGCTCGGCAACTACCACAACATGCAGGCGATC
>JAQWJM010000168.1:0-12879 GCA_029248335.1 Phycisphaerales bacterium | reverse complement strand
TGAACGGCGGCGACATCGGCCTGCTGCTGGCGGCGTGGGGAACCCCCGACGTCGACCTCGACGGTGACGGCACCACCGGCGGCGCCGATCTCGGCCTGATCCTCGCCGCCTGGGGGCCATGCCCGGGTTGATCGCGGGCTTCAACCCCCCGGGACGCCCCGATGAGCGAGGTTTTCCGATCGACCGCTGGAATCCGCGGGCGTCGCGCGGGCCGAGGGTCGATACCACAACGGTCAAGTCACCAAGTCGACCGGAGCCCCCATGCCCACGATCCGAACCCGAACCCTTCGAACGATGCTTCTCGTCACCCTGCTCCACGCCGCGGTGACCGCGACGGCCGATCCGCCGTCGACCCGCAAGGGAATCATCGTGTGGGACAACACCGCGTTCGGGCTCGCCGCGGCGCCACGGGCGAACAACGCGTGGAAGGAGTTCAAGGACTTCATCGGCGACGCGTCCGCCGGCCTCGGCGGAACGATCTACAAGGACTGCAGTGACGGATACTTCCAGCACTACGCCGCGGCGTTCACCGAGGCCGCGATCCACTTCGCGACGGCCACCCCGCCGGTCCGGGTCTCCCCCGGTTTTTCAATGATCCATTGCGGCACGGCGGACTGCGGCGTCGCCGACGCCGAGGCGATCGTCGACCACCTCGCGAACCTGGCCCCGGCCGACGCGGCGACGCTCGCGACGAACCTCGGCGGTCACCTCGAGATGTGGATGGACTTCGAGCCCTCGACGCCCGGCGACATGCCGACCTACTTCGCGGCGCTCGCGTCGATTCGGAACAAGGTCGATCAGTACAACGCCACCGAGACGACCGGCCTGAAGCTCCGACTCACCGCCTTCCTGCCGATGCGACTCCACGCCGGGACCAAGGGCGACGACTTCCACCTCTCGTGCCCGCTGCCCGGCGGCGGCACCCGGACGATGTTCGTCTCGGACTGCCTGCAGCAGTACTACCTCGACGCGTCGATCCTGATGGCCTACCGGAACGTCGCCTGCTACGAGACGATCTGCGAACCCGTGACCGACGCCACCATCTGCCTCCACTGCTGGAACCGGCAGGTCTCGGACATGCGGGACTGTTACGGGATGATCGCGTGGTCGACCATCTTCGCCGACGGCGCCGCGAACGGGGCCGGCGAGTTCTCCATCGCGATCGAGACCGATCCGACCGTCGCCAACGCCTACGAGATCTCCTTCGGCCAGCCGAACCTGAACGGGAACATCACCTACCTCGATGCCCAGGTCGACCTCGCGATCGCCACCCTCGCCTCCGGCGGCCACGCCTCCGCGATGGCGGCGAATCCGATCGTGGTCCATGACTACAAGAACTTCTTCTGCTTCATGAACGGCCGGCTCCCCATGGGATTCGCCGGCGATTGCCCGGTCGGAACCGCCACGAACTGCGACCCGACCGTTCACTTCGCCCGCGAGGATCTCAATTACGACGGCGTGGTCAACCGGGCGGATCTCGAGCTCATCCAGGCCGCGATGGGAAGCTGCACCGGGGACCTCGACGGCGACGGCACGGTCGACGGCGCCGACGTCGGTATCCTGATCGGTGCGTGGGGCGCCTGTCCCCGCTGATCAGGGAGCCCTTCGTTCATGCCGCGACAATCGATCGAACTGCTTCTTCTTCGCCACGCGAAGAGTTCCTGGGCGAACGAAGGCATGGCGGACCACGATCGCCCGCTCAACGCCCGTGGCATCGCCGCGGCGGGTCGCATGGGACGACTCTGCCGTGAACTGGACCTGGTCCCCGACCGGATCCTCACGTCCGATGCGTGTCGAACCCGCGAGACGGTGGCGGGCCTGACCGAGGCCAGCGGCTTCGACGGCTCGACCACCACCACCCCCACGCTCTACCTCGCGTCGCCGGAATCGATCCTCGAAACCGTTCGTGAACTCGGTGGCGACGCCCGGCGACTTCTCGTGGTTGCGCACAATCCCGGCATGCAGACGTTGATGAGCCGGCTCGCGTCGACCTCGATCGACTGTCCGACCGCGACGCTGTCGGTGTTCCGGATCCCCGATGCCGACCTCACGGCATGGGGCGACTGGTCCGGCGACGCGGCGACGCATCTCGGCACCTGGCGGCCGAAGGAACTTCCGCCCGCGTCCACGGACTGAGCCGACGGCGGTCGCCGGTCACTCCTCGGTCGAGGCCGCCGGTGAAGACGATGGTCGCCAGGCGATCGCCGCCACGGTGGCGAGCGACGCGACGAGGCCCGCGAAGACGAAGCCCCAGCCGATGCCTCGCGCGATCTCGGTGCGAACGAACTCGAGGCAGGCGTCGGACGCGGACTCGACCAGGGTCGCGAGAGCGCCGAGGTCGCCTCGACCGGCTCGTTCGACCACGTCGGCGTCGACGCCGTCGCAGACCGCCGCCGAGTCGACGTCACGTCGGCCGACCGCTCCGACCATCGCGGTCATGAACGCGATCCCAAGCGTCGATCCGAACATCCTGAAGGTCTGAAGCACGCCCGAAGCCTGCCCGCGGTTCATGGGATCGATCCGACGCATGCCGTCGGTGTTGCTGGGCATGTTCACGAACGGGATCGCGCATCCGAGCAGGAACATCGCGGCCACCAGGATGGACATCGACATGGTCAGCGACCCGACCCCGAGCAGCACCACCGCGCCCGACGCGGCGATCGCGGCGGGAATCGCGAGCCGGCGCACCCCGAACCGGTCGTAGAGCCGGCCCGAGACCTGCACGAAGAGCAGGACCGGGAGCATCAACGGCAGCGTGGCGTATCCCGCCGCCTCGGGATCGAGGGCGAAGGTCGACTGAAGCAGCACCGACAACTGGATCACCGTGCCGGTCAGCGCGAACTGCATCAGGCCGAGCATCGCGGCATCCGCGAGGAAACCACGATCCCGGAGCAGTTTCATCTGCAGCACCGGATTCTCGACGCGGCCCTGCCGCCGGAGAAAGGCCAGCAGCCCCAGCGACCCGGCGACGATCATCCCGGGCGGGATCCAGCGACCGAGTTCCGTCGAACCCGTCTCCTGGATGCCGCCCACGAGCAGCGGAAGCGACACCACCAGCATTCCGATGCTCGGCGCGTCGATCGCGCGGTCCGCGGACCGAATCGCCGGCGGACGGGCCCAGGCCGCGAGGACCAGGGCGATCGCGGCGATCGGCAGGTTGATGAAGAAGATCCAGTTCCAGCCGAAGCGTTCGGTGACGATTCCACCAAGCACCGGGCCGATCGCGAGCGAGAGCATCGAGATGCCGATGTAGATGCCCATCGTCCGACCTTCACGCCCGGGCGCCGCGGTCGAGATGACGATCGCACCCGAGGCGGGCTGCATCAGCACCGCCCCCACCGCCTGCAGCACTCGTGCACCGATCAGCATCGCCCCGGAGGTCGCGAGGCCGCACAGCAGGCTTGCGATCGCGAAGACGGTGACCCCGATCATGAACGCGCGGTTCTTCCCGATGAGATCGCCGATCCGGCCTCCGAGGGCGATCAACGCCGCGAGGGCGAGGAGATACGCGTTCACCACCCAGGCGAGCTGGGACTCCCCGAGCCCCAGGTCCCGCCCGATCTGTGCCAACGCGACCCCGACCACGGTGGTGTCCATCATGATCATGGACAACGACCCGGTCATCGCGACCAGGATCAACGCTCGCCGGCGTGGCGACAGCGCGGCGATTTCGTCGAGCTCGGGGGCTGGAGGGTCGGGGTCCACGGTCGAGGATGCTACTCGCTCGAGCCTCTCCACCGGAAGCGGCCCGATTCGTCCGTGCAACGAACCCTGTCCTCGTTCATGATGCACGTCGCCCCCGAGGCACCGGAGGTCGAATCCACGACCACGGATGTGACTGGACCGCCCCATGAACACGCTCGTCATCCTGCTGTCGTTCCTCCTCCAGGCGTCCCCCGCCGAGCCACCGGTCCCACCTCCGGTGCCGACCACCGCGGAGATTCTCACCCTGGAGACGGTGATGTCGGATCCGGCCTGGATCGGCGCCGCCCCCGAACGGCCCCGCTGGTCGCCCGACGGCCGATCGGTCCACTTCGATCGACGGCGCGGCACGACCCGCGCGCGGGACACGTTCCAGCTCGACCCGACGACCGGCGAGACCATTCGACTCGAGGACGCCGCGGCGGACCGGATCATCGGGCTCGGTGATTGGAATCCCCTCCGGACCTCGATGATCACCACCCGGAACGGCGACCTGGTCCACTTCGACCCGGCGACCGACGATTTCACCCAGATCACCCGGACCACCAGTCGGGAATCGAACCCGCGATTCCTCGTCGATGGCAGGATCGCCTTCGAGCGCGACGGCCGGACGATCATCCGCGACCTCGAACGCGGACACGAGATCGAACCCGCGTCCATCCGATTCGAAGAAGCGCCCGAAGCGCCGGCCGCGCCGGCCGGGCTCGCCGCCGATCAACGTCGGCTCTTCGACACGTTGCGGGCGCGAGCCGAGGCCACGGAGACCGCGCGGATCCGGTCGGAGGCGATTCGCGAGACCCGCGAGCACGACGTGTTCGGTCCGATCCGACTCGACCCGGGCCTTCGAGAGACGCGACGTCACCTCTCGCCGGATGCGCGATGGATGCTGCTCGAGACGGCGCCCGCCGGGCGTTCCACCCGGACGAACGACGACATGCCGGTCTTCGTCACCGACGATGGCTACGTCGACGTTCGTTCGATTCGACCGAAGGTAGGAACCTCCGCTCGGACACCGGAACGACTCTTCCTGATCGATCTCGTCGACGACGCCGTCCGGGAGATCGACCTCGACGAACTTCCCGATCGCCGACTCGATCGACTCGCGTCGATCCGCGCCGAGAACGCGGCGTGGCACGACGCGCTCTCGACGGATACCGAGCAACCCGGCTCCGAGACCATCGAAGAGGCGGAGACCCCGCCGTCGCTGCGGTCGAGGATCGAGCGACTCGCGACGCCCACCGACGTCGCTTCGGATTCCGAGACTCCCGATACCGCCGATACCGTCGTCGATCCGAGACCGCTCTCGATCAGCACGGTGATCTGGTCCGATGATGGCTCGCTCGCGGCGATCCAGGCCCGCAGCCTCGACAACAAGGATCGGTGGATCGTGGTGCTCGCGCCCGAGGTCGCGATCGAGGGCGGTGGAACCACCGTCGTGGAGCATCTTCACGATCCGGCCTGGATCGGCTGGCGATTCAACGAAATGGGCTGGCTGCGAGGCGACGACACCCTCTGGTTCCTCAGCGAAGGACTGGGGTGGTCCGATCTCATGACCTGGCGACCGACCGAACCGACGACGGCGACGACGGATGCCACCGACGCCGCGATCACCGACGCGGACGCCGAATCGGAGACGGCACCGGCCGAAGGCCCCACCGGCCGCGTCGATCCGCTGGTCGCCGGCCGATTCGAGGTCCGATCGGTGCGGCGTCATCCCACCGACGGCACGCTCTGGTTCCGATCGAATCGAGGTGATCCCAGTCACTGGAAGGTCGAACGCGTCGACCCCGAGACCGGCTGGGCCGAGACGATGGTCGACGACCCCGGCATGGTCGAATCATTCTCGATCAGCCCGAGCGGCGAACGCTTCCTGTTCCTTCACTCGACGATCGAGGCGCCCGCGGAACTCCACGTCCGGCCGTCCGACGCACCGGCACCCGGCACGCCCGCCCTCACTCATTCCACCACCGATCGTTTCGACTCGATGGAGCGCCAACCCCCCGTGCTGGTCGACATCCCCGGCCGCCACGGTCGGCCCATCCGGGGGCGGCTCCATCTTCCGCCGGAGGCGGCGGCCGACGATTCCGGGTCGAGCCGGCCGGCCGTCCTGTTCATTCACGGCGCCGGCTACCTGCAGAACGCCCATGGCGGTTGGAGCCGCTATTTCAGGGAAGGCCTGTTCCACGACCTGCTCGCCCGCGAGGGATTCGTGGTCCTCGACCTCGACTACCGGGCGAGCGCGGGATACGGACGCGACTGGCGGACCGCGATCGCCCGGAACATGGGACCGCCCGAACTCGACGACCTTGAAGACGGCATCGCCTGGCTCGAAGCGAACCACGACGTCGATCCCCGCCGCGTGGGGATCTACGGCGGCAGCTACGGCGGATTCCTGACCCTGATGGGACTCTTCACCCGCCCCGAGCAGTTCGCCTGCGGCGCCGCCCTTCGACCGGTGACCGACTGGGCCCACTACAACGACGGCTACACCGCCAACATCCTCAACACCCCCGACGACGACCCGATGGCGTATCGGAGGAGCTCGCCGATCGAACATGCGGCGGGACTCGAACACCCGCTGCTGATCTGCCACGGGATGGTGGATGACAACGTCCCGTTCCAGGACACCGTTCGCCTGGCCCAACGCCTGATCGAACTGGAGAAGGAGGACTGGGAGGTCGCCATCTATCCGGTCGAACCACATGGATTCCGCACGCCGTCGAGCTGGCTCGATGAATATCGAAGGATCCGGGATCTGTTCCGGACGCATCTGCTCGAACCGACGGAATGATCAGCCCCGGATATCATGGCCGGCGTGATATCACTCCTCCATCGAACTCTCCGCCCGACCGCCCGGCGTGTCCTTCCGGCCGTGGCGATTCCGGCACTCGCGACCTCGATCGCCTGCTCGGGGTGCGAGGAGCAGCGAAACGCATTCGCCGCCCCGCCGCCGCCGAAGGTCACGGCCATCCATCCGGAGATGCGCGAGTTCGAGCCCTACCGCGACATCGTCGCGACGGTGGAACCGCTCGAGACCGTCGAGGTCCGGGCGAGGATCTCCGGCTTTCTCCAGTCACGGGACTTCATGCCCGGCGACAAGGTCGAGACGGGCGAGACCCTGTTTCGACTGGAGTCCGATGAATACGACGCGAACCTCGCGATCGCCGACGCCGATCTGCGAAGCGCGGAAGCGAGCATGCAGCTGAGCCGTCAGGTGCTCGCCAAGTACCAGACCGCGTTCGACAAGGGCGCCGCGACGGAGATCGAGATCCTCGAGGCCGAGGCGAACGTGGAAGTCGCGGCCGCGAAGGTCGAACAGGCGAAGGCCCAGGTGACGCGAAGCCGGCTCGACGTGGCCTACACCACCATCGTGTCGCCGATCGACGGCCAGATCGGCGAGGACCTCGTCAGCGTCGGCAACCTGGTGGGCCGCGGCGAGCCGACCCTGCTCGCCAAGATCACCAGCATCGATCCGATGAACGTGTATTTCTCGCTTCCCGAGACGGCGTACCTCGAGTACCGCCGGCGGATGAACGAAGCCGGACGCGAAAGCGACCGGCGCGGCGACTACGAGTTCCGGGTGGTGCTCCCGGACGGGCAGGTCTACCAGCATCCCGGCGTGATCGACTTCGCGGCTCCCGAGATCGATCGCGAAACGGGAACGGTGTCGATCCGAGGCGTGCTGCCCAACCCCGGCGAACTGCTTCGTCCCGGACTCTTCGTCCGGGCCCGACTCGCGGAACCAACGCGGAACACGCTCGCGATCCCCGAATCGGCGGTGCTCGTCGACATGGCGGGATCCTACGTCTACGTGATCGACAAGGACGACGTCGTGGCCCGCCAGGGCGTCACGGTCGGCGCCGCCCTGAACGGACTGCAGGAGATCGAAGCGGGGCTCGACGAGACCTCGCTGGTGATCGTGGACGGAATCCTCCGGGCCCGACCCGGTTCGACCGTCGCCCCCGCCACCGTCTCGCTCGAGAAGGCACTCGAACTGATCGATCCCGCGGCCGCCGCGATGCACGGATCGACCGAACCCACCAACGGGGACGCCTGAGCCCATGCTGAGCAGCGTCTTCATCCGGCGGCCGATCTTCGCATCGGTCATCTCGATCGTCACCCTGATCATGGGGGCGATCGCCTACACCGCGCTTCCGCAGGCGCGGTATCCGAACATCGCACCCCCGACCATCCAGGTCTCCGCGGTGTTCCCGGGCGCGAGCGCCTCCACCATCGGCGAGACGGTGGCGACCCCGCTCGAGCAGGAGATCAACGGCGTGGACGGAATGCTCTACATGAGCAGCGTCTCCGCCAGTGACGGCTCCTGCGTCATCACGGTCTCCTTCGAGGTCGGCACGGACCTCGACACCGCGAACGTGCTGGTCCAGAACAAGGTCGCGTCGGCGATCCCCAAGCTTCCGGAGGAGGTCCAGCGACAGGGCGTCCTGACGAAGAAGCAGTCGACCGACATCATCCTCTACGCCTCGATCGTCGCGGAGAAGGGCGGCGAGTACGACGCGCTGTTCCTCAACAACTACGCGGAGGCCCAGCTTCGCGACGAGTTGACCCGGGTCTCCGGGGTCGGCGACATCAAGACGTTCGGCGTCGGCCGCTACAGCATGCGGATCTGGCTGGACCCCGAGACCATCCGCTCCCTCGGGATGACCACCAACGAGGTGGTCACCGCGATCCGCGCCCAGAACGCGGAAGTCGCCGCAGGGCGGATCGGCGCCTCGCCGGCGCCCGCCGGCCAGGTCTTCGACTACACGGTCACCACCACCGGTCGCCTCAACACCGCGTCCGAGTTCGAGGAGATCGTGCTCCGGACCGGCAAGGACGGCACGCTCGTCAAGCTTCGCGACGTCGCCCGCATCGAACTGGGTTCCGAGAGCTACAACCTCGCTTCGTCCCTGAACGGCAGCCCCGCCGCGACCCTCGCGATCTACCAGCTGCCCGGCGCGAACGCGATCGACGTCGCGGACGGCTGCATGGAGACCCTCGAGCGTCTGTCGAAGTCCTTTCCGGACGGCGTGGACTACAAGATCGTCTACGACGGCACCCTCATCATCCGGACCAGCCTCGCCGAACTCCAGACGACCCTGCTGATCACCATCGGCCTGGTGATCCTGACGGTGTTCGTCTTCCTCCAGAACTTCCGGGCCACCCTGATTCCGGCGGTGACCATTCCGGTCTCGCTGATCGGCACCTTCGCGGTGATGCTGGCGCTCGGTTTCAGCCTCAACCTCCTCACGCTCTTCGGACTCGTGCTGGCCGTGGGCATCGTGGTCGACGATGCGATCGTGGTCGTCGAGAACGTGACCCGGATCCTCGACGAGGAGAAGCTCCCACCACGCGAAGCGGCGCTCAAGGCGATGAAGGAGGTGTCGGGTCCCGTGATCGCGACCACCATCGTCCTCCTCGCGGTGTTCGTCCCCGCCGCCTTCATCGGCGGCATCACCGGCAGCCTGCTGAAGCAGTTCGCCCTCACCATCTCGATCGCGACCGTCTTCAGTTCGATCAACGCCCTCACGCTGAGCCCCGCCCTCGCGGGCGTGCTGCTCCGGCCCACCTCGGACCGGAAGAACATCGTCTTCCGCGGCTTCGACGCGTTCCTCGCCCGGGTCACTTCGGTGTACGCCGCGACCGTGAAGGGTCTGATCGCGATCTGGCCGCTGACGGTCATCGCGTTCATCGCCCTCGTGGTCGGCGCCGGCTGGATGTTCACCAAGCTCCCGACCGGCTTCGTTCCGCAGGAGGACGAAGGCTACTGCGTCATGAACATCCAGCTCCCGGACGCGGCCAGCGCCGAACGGACCCAGCGGGTGCTCGACCGGGTCGCCGCGTCCGCCGAGGAGGTCGGCGGCGTCGCCGAAGTCCTGGCGATCCGCGGCTACTCGCTGCTCTCCGGCGCCGCCTCCGCGAACGCCGCCACGATCGTGGTGGTCTTCGATCCCTGGAGCGATCGGACCACCGAAGCCCTCGGACAGACGAGCATCGTCCGTCAGTTGAACGGCATCGGCGCCGGCATCCAGGAAGGCGCGGTCGTGGCCTTCCCGGTTCCGTCGCTCCCCGGCCTCGGCGCGAGCGCCGGCCTGTCCCTCGAGGTTCAGGACCGGGCCGGTCTCGGCTTCGACGTGCTTCAGGGGGCGGTCGACCAGTACGTGTTCGCCGCCAATGCCCAGTCCGGCATCGGCAGGGCCTTCTCGACGTTCTCCGCGAACGTCCCCCAGGTGTTCGTCGACATCGACCGTGACAAGGTCCTCTCCCGCGGCGTGGCCATCGAGGACGTCTTCCAGGCCCTCGGTGCGAACCTCGGCTCCTACTACGTCAACGACTTCTCCGCCTTCGGTCGCATCTACCAGGTCCGGACCTCCGCGGAACCGAGATTCCGATCGCGGCCCGAGGACATCGAGGCCCTCGAGATCCGCAACCGCGAAGGGGAGATGCTGCCCTTGTCGGCGGTGGCGACGGTGAAGCAGACCTTCGGTCCGGAGAACGTCTTCCACTTCAACATCTATCCGTCCGCGCGGGTCACCGCCGGACCAGCCCCCGGATTCTCCGGTGGCGAGGCCCTGGACCTGATGGAGCAGATCGGCAACACCGAGCTTCCCCCCGGAACCGGTTTCGCGTGGCGGGACATGGCCTACCAGATGAAGTCCTCGTCGGGCGCGATGTCCGCGATCTTCGGTCTCGCGGTCCTGCTGGTCTACCTGGTCCTCGCCGCCCAGTACGAGAGCTGGTCGCTGCCGGTCTCGGTGGTGCTCTCGGTCCCCACCGCCCTGCTCGGCGTGGTCGCGGCCCTGATGTTCGCGGGACTGCCGATCGATCTCTACGTGCAGGTGGGCATCGTGCTGTTGATCGGCCTCGCCGCCAAGAGTTCGATCCTGATCGTGGAATTCGCGAAGAGCAAACGGGACGAGGGCGTGGCCCCCGCCGAAGCCGCGATCCTCGCGGCGCGACTTCGATTCCGTGCGGTGCTGATGACCGCCTTCAGTTTCATTCTCGGCGTCATTCCGCTGCTGGTCGCGGAGGGTGCGGGTTCGGCGAGTCGTCGGACCATGGGCACCACGGTCTTCGGTGGAATGCTGGCGGCGACGGTGATCAGCCTGCTGATGGTGCCGGTCCTGTACACCGTGGTGCAACGCGCCTCTGAATTCGGGCGTGGCGGGAAGAAGACGGCGGACGGCGATGCCTCGCCGGGTTCCTCGGCGTCATGACCACGTCGCCGATCACCATCGACCTCGAGTATCGCGGGATCCCCGAGGCCGCGGCCTCCTTTCTCTTCCGCACCGACGAGGGGCCGGTGCTCCTCGAGTCGGGTCCGAGCAGCACGCTCGAAACGCTTCACGCCGGGTTGGCGGCGGACGGGGTCGATCCCACATCGATTCGAGCGGTCATCCTCACCCACATCCACCTCGATCATGCGGGTGCGGCGGGCTGGTTCGCGGACCACGGCGCCACCGTCCATGTGCACCCCTTCGGCGTTCGCCACCTCGCCGACCCGACGAAGCTGAACGCCAGCGCTCGACGGATCTACGGCGACGCGCTCGACCATCTCTTCGGCGAGATGCACGCCTGCCCCGAAGCGAGCATCCGGCCGGCCGAGGACGGAGACGTCGTCCGGTACGGCCGACACCGGTTCACCGCGATCGAAACCCCCGGTCACGCCCGGCACCACCACGCCTGGTCGATTCCCCTCGACGAGGGCCACACCTGCTTCACGGGCGACGTCGCCGGGATGCGGGTCCCCGGCACGGACCATCCGATCCTGCCGCTCGCCCCGCCGGAGTTCGATCCCGAGGCGTGGAACGCCTCCCTTGACCGGATCGACGCCCTTGGCTTCGACGCCCTCGAGCTCACCCACTTCGGGCGGGTCGAGACGCCCCGCGATCATCTGGAACGGGTTCGGGATCAGCTGCGTTGGGAGACCTCCCTCGCGATCCGGCTGCTCGAGGATCCCGGGCTCGACGAGCCGGGTCGGATCGCGGCCTATCGGGACCGACTCCACGAACGAGCGGCCGCGGACGGGGTCGCCGACGCCGCCCGAAGGACCTATCTCAACGACGGCGGGATTTCAATGAACCTCGGAGGCGTCGAGCGGTACCTGAAAACATCGCGATCGGAGCCCACGAAGGCCGATCATGGATCCACGGGCGGTTCTTCGACGAACTGATTCGGTCAGTTGATCGGTCCGGACGCCCGATCGGGCGATCACATCAACCGCCTCGGAGTCGAGCTCGACCAGAAGCCGTCCCCGCATCCCTCCGCAAGGCCCCTTGGAGCACCTCTCGATGCACCCGACCATCAGCATCACCCTCTTCACCACCGCGGCCGCCGCCGTGATCGGCCTCGGACTCGCCGCGGCCCCGAACCTCACCCCTCCGGGAAGAGACGCCACCAGCATGACCAACTCCGAAACCGACCGCCGCATCTCCGCCTCGGGCCACGATGTCACACCACTCTCGCGTGATCGGGTCGAGGAACTCGCGTCGAAACTCACCCCCGAGCAGTACCGGATCACCCAGAAGTCGGGTACGGAGCGAGCCTTCTGCGGCACGCTTCTCGACAACAAGAAGGAAGGCATGTACGTCTGCGTCGTGTGCGGCCTGCCCCTCTTCAAGAGCGAGCACAAGTTCACGTCGGGAACCGGCTGGCCGAGCTTCTTCAGCCCCTTCGACACCGACCACGTGATCGAGACGACCGACCAATCCCTCGGAATGGTCCGCGTGGAGATCGAGTGCGCTCGATGCGACGCCCATCTCGGGCACGTGTTCCCCGACGGCCCACCGCCCTCCGGGCAGCGATACTGCCTCAACAGCGAAGCCCTCGCCTTCGTCGAGGACGGCGAGGAGGTGCCCGCCGAGAGCCGGCCGCTCGCGGTCGAGACCGGCTACTTCGCCGGAGGCTGCTTCTGGGGCGTGGAACACGGTTTCCAGCAGATCCCCGGTGTCATCTCCGTCGAGAGCGGCTACCAGCAGGGACGCATCGACAACCCGACCTACAAGCAGATCTGCAATGGTGACACCGGCCATGCGGAGAGCGTGAAAGTCGTCTTCGACCCCAAGAAGGTCTCCTACGAGAAGCTGGTCCGCTTCTTCCTCTTCCTCCATGACCCGACGCAGTTGAACCGGCAGGGCCCGGACTTCGGCACGCAGTACCGGTCCGGCATCTACACCG
>JAQWJM010000163.1:0-9898 GCA_029248335.1 Phycisphaerales bacterium | reverse complement strand
GGATCGAAGTCCTCGAGCTTCCACCAGCGGCATCGACCCCGCACCGTGTGGTCGCCCAGTCGCGTGACCTTGATCTTCTTCGAGCCCTTGTACCGGCTGTTGAAGTGGAACTGGAACTCGCCCTTTCGATTCGGCAGCCGGCCTTCGGTCACCGCGAGGTACCGCTTGTCGATTCGGCCGTCGCGGAGCTGCTCCTGGAGGACCTCGCTCGCTTCGAAGGTCCTGGCGACCACGAGGCAACCGCTGGTGCCACGGTCGAGCCGATGGATCAGCCCGGCTTCCGGAAGATGTTCCGCCTCGGGATCGCGCTCCCGAAGCCACGCCTCGACGCTGCGTTCACCGAGGGCGTCGCCCTTGCCCGCCACCGAGTGCCAGCCGCTCGGCTTGTCGAGCACCAGGAACTCGTCGTTCTCGAAGATGACGGTCGGTTCGATCTCGCTCATCGGGCCTCCGGGTTCCGCCGGGCGGCGATGAACGACCGGACGCCGAGCACGAGCAGGACGAGGCTGAGCGCGGACATCGCGATCATCGTGCCCGACTTCGAATCGAACACGAAGCCGTTCTTGATCGAGACCGGGATCAATCGCCCGAGCGGCAGAATCACCCCGAGCAGCGCGACCACCATCGCGGCGTGCATCGCATGCTTCCGGGCGCTCTCACGACGCCCGATCAATCCGCACGCCAGCAGCGGCACCCCCGCGAAGGCCGGGATGAGCGCGGTCCAGCTTCGTTCCGCCGCATCGGCGAAGCCGAAATACGCGAGCAGACCGAGACCGACCAGAAGCAGACCGAAGATGTTGACGAGACGGATCATGCGGGTGATTCCCCCTGGCGGCGGTCAGGCCACCATGATGTAGACGAACATGAGGCCCGTGAGCAGCGCACCGATCCCCATGAGGATCAGGCCGCCCTTCTCACCCGGCGCCATGCAGGATTCCGTGGCGTTCGCGGGCCGACGCTTCGCAAGGTGCAGGATCGCCCCCGCGAAGAGCATGATGACCGGGAACGCGATCAGCAGGAAGGCGTTCTGGTCCGCGACGTGATCATCGGTCGGAACGGCGCCGTCCACCGGAACCGACTCGATCGGAACCTGCGCGCCTTCTGGGCTGTCTTGAACGGACGCGATGAGAAAACGGGCGGACATGGGAATTCTCCAGAGGATTCGAATCGGGACACGGTACCGCAATTCGGGGACGTTCCGACGTCGAACGCGACCTCGACGACCGGGCCGGGAATCGACGACTTCGATATCGTCGTTATACGGCAACGCCGGGTAGAATGCCGAAGCCCGCCGATGGGGACCGTTCGATCCCCGACGTCAATCGAAATGGCGGGCGGCCGTCGCCGAACCGTCGATTCCCCTCGAGATCCACCGCATGCCGTACTACACCAAACTCGGTCAACTGCCCCGCAAACGACACGTCGAGGTCCGCCGGCCCGACGGCGGGCTCTACGCCGAAGAGGTATTCGGAACCGAGGGCTTCGTCGGTCCCACCTCGACGATGTACCACATCCATCCGCCGACCCAGGTCACCGGCTGGAAGACCCTCTACGGGACCAAGCCCGAGTACGTCGAGGTCGACACGATGCGGATGCGGCACCTGGTCTCCTCCACCATGCCGCCGAAGGGCGACCCGATCACCGGACGAGTGGTGGTGATGGGGAACGCGGACGTCGAGATGGCGATCTGCGTGCCCGAGGAACCGATGGACTACCACTTCAAGAACGGGCAGGGTGACGAGTGCGTGTTCGTCCATCACGGCCGCGGCGTCATCCACACGCAGTTCGGCACGCTCGAGTTCGGCCCGAAGGACTACGTGGTCATTCCGAAGGGGACCATCTACCGGATGATCTTCGACGAGCCGGCCGAAGACGAGCCGAATCCGAAGTTCATCGTCTTCGAGACCGCGAACGGCTCGCACATCCTGCCCCCGCCGAGATACCTCTCGAAGACCACGAGTCAGTTCCTCGAGCATGCCCCGTACTGCGAGCGCGATCTCCGGATTCCCGAGCTTCCCCTCACCTTCGACGAGGCCGGTACCTTCGAGGTCCGCATCAAGGCCCGCGACTGCGTCCATGCCTACGACTACCCGCACCATCCGCTCGACGTCGTCGGCTGGGACGGCTGCTACTACCCATACTGCTTCAACGTCGACGACTTCGCACCGATCACCGGCAAGCTTCATCAACCCCCGCCGGTGCACCAGACGTTCGAAGGCCACAACTTCGTGATCTGCTCCTTCTGCCCCCGGATGCTCGACTGGCACGACGGCGCGATTCCGGTTCCCTACAACCATTCGAACCTCGATTCCGACGAAGTCCTGTACTACGTCGAGGGGAACTACAAGGCACGACGAGGCATCGCGGAGGAGTCGATCTCCGTCCATCCCCAGGGCATTCCCCACGGGCCGCACCCCGGCACCGTCGAGAAGTCGATCGGAGCGACCTACACCGACGAACTCGCGGTGATGTGCGACACCTTCCGGCCGCTCTTCATGACCGCCGCCGCGCTCGATCTCGACGATCCTGCGTATCCCGCCAGCTGGGAGGAGTCGGTGACCCCCACGCCCGGTGGCACCCATGGCCCGGACGGCGCCCCGATCTCCCGGAATGGAACCGCCAAGGGTGGCAAGGGCACGGGACGGACCCGCAAGCCGGCCGGTGGGAAGGCGTGAATCGCCGAGCCCGCACCCGCGCCGCGCTCGCCATCCTCGGCCTGGCCATCTGCATGCCGTCGATGACGGCGGCCGGCACGGACGACCCGCCGCCGACGCCACCGCCTGCGCCGTCACCGACGCCCGAGAAGGCCGAAGACGACCCGATCCCCTTCCAGATCCTGCGACGAAGCAAGGCGAACCTGCCGGTGATCCCGATCCGGGTCGCCACCGAACGATTCGAAGTGGAGATCGCCGCCGACGACACCAGCCGGCGTCGCGGTCTCGGTGGTCGCAACCGGCTGCTGAAGCGGACCGGCATGCTCTTCATCCACCCGGACGTCGCGGTCCGCAGCTACTGGATGTACGACTGCCTGATCGACATGGACACCGCGTTCCTCGACCGCGAGGGTCGGATCGTCGCGATCCATCGCATGAAGCGGGAGGCCCCGCGGCGGGCGAACGAGTACCGGGACATGTACGAGCGACGTCTCAAGCGATACTCGAGCCGCCGGCCCGCGAAGTACGCGCTCGAAATCCCGCCCGGCGATCTGACCCGACTCGGCCTCCGCGTCGGCCAGGTGATCGAACTTCCGCGGCCGTCCCTCGACGCCCTCGTCCGATGACCACTGGACCAGTGAACCGGTGGATCGCCTGATCGGATGATCGGATGATCGGCCTGCGGATCGGCCGACCGGTTCAGCCCAGCGCCGGCGTCACCAGTCCGGTGCAGGAACCGAATCCGATTCGAAGGTCACCCTTCGAACACCATCCACGAATGACCACCTCGTCACCGTCCTGCAGGAACTTCCGTTCCGTGCCGTCGGCGAGGGGCACCGGGTTCTGACCACGCCAGGTCCGCTCGAGAAGGCAGCCCCGGCTCTCTTCTTCCGGACCGCTCACCGTGCCGGACGCCATCAGGTCACCCGAACGCATGTCACATCCGGTCGACGTGTGATGGGCGACCATCTGGGCGATCGTCCAGTACATGTCGCGGTAGTTGCCGATGCTGACCCGGGATGCCGGGAGGTCGCGGGCACGCATCTCGGCCGATCGAATCGCGACTTCGAGCTTCAGGTCGATCGTCACGTCGGAATCGGAACTCAGGTACGGGAGGTTCGCCGGATCGTCCGCGTCGCGCGGCGGCCCGGGTTCGGTGAACGGCTGCAACGCCTCGAGGGTGACCACCCACGGCGAGATCGTGGTCGCGAAGTTCTTCGCGTTGAACGGCCCGAGCGGCTGGTACTCCCACTTCTGCACGTCGCGAGCCGACCAGTCGTTGACCAGCACCAGCCCGAAGACGTGCTGCAGCGCCTGCTCGATCGGGATCGGCGTCCCGAGTTCGCTTCGCTGACCGAGAAAGAACCCGACCTCCAGCTCGTAGTCGAGCAGTCGGACCGGCCCGTGCTTCGGCGGCGGACCGTCGGGGCCGACGGTCTGCCCGTTGGGACGACGGATCGGTCGACCGCTCTCGACGATCGAACTGGCCCGTCCGTGATATCCGACCGGAAGATGCTTCCAGTTCGGCAGCAGCGGATCACCGTCGGGCCGGAACATGCGGCCGACGTTGCTCGCATGATGCTTGCTCGCGTAGAAGTCGGTGTAGTCGCCGATCGAGAACGGAAGCCCGAGTTCGACCTCGCTGGCGGGAATCAGGATGCGATCCTGTTCGGCGGAATCCCGAAGCATGCCCTCGTCGGCCGCGAACAGCCGCTGCAGCGCCGTCCGCACCATGCCCGAGCCCGCACGACCGAGGCCGGCGAAGGCGTTGAGCGTCGTCGCTTCGAGGGTTCGTCCGACTTCGCCGCTGACGTCCGGCAGCATGCCGTGCACGATCGCTTCGCGGACATCGAGCACGCGATCGCCGATCGCGACGCCGATGCGCGGCGCCTCGGATTCCTCGCGTTCGAACACGCCGAACGGCAGGTTCTCGATCGGGAAGTCACCGTCGGGATCCGTCGCGGATTCGACCCAGGTTCGCATTCGTTCAGTCACTTCGAGCCATCTCCGTCATCAGTGGATTCGAGCGTGGACGTTCCAGCCGCTTCGAGCAGGCCGAGCGTCACGAGGTCGTCGAGGGGTTCGGTGAAGCTGCAGGAACCGAACGCGTGGGCGAACCGACTTCGGATCTCGAGGATCTCCGGCACCCCCACCCGGCTCATCCGCCAGCCCATGGTGTTGTTGTCCGCGATGAACGCGGCGGGATCCTCCTCCGCGAGCACGTCCCGCAGGCCGGCACCGTCGATCCGCCCGGCGTGGAACAGCAGGGCGCCGAGGAACACGTTGAGAAATCCGAACTGCTTGGCACCGACCGAGGCCTGCTCCGCCCTGACCGGATGGTGCAGACCCGCGGTCGCCTTGAACGGCACCTCGGCGTTCCGGCACGCTTCGATGAAGGCGGCGAGCGGTTCCACGCCCGGGTGGGCGTCGGCGGTCACGCCACCGGTCCGGATCTTCGCGGCGGCGTCGAGACCGGCGATCGCGGCGATCGAGCCCCGGACGTCGTTCCGCCAGTCGAGTTCGAAGTAAGGATAGATGTCGTCGTCGAGCAGATCGAGCACCGCATCGATCGAATCCCCGTCCGGCGCGGCGAGTTCGATGGTGTCGACGATCGCGGCGCCGCCGCCCTCGCTTGCGTGACGGTCGTTGAAGGCATCGATCGCCTCAAGGTCGCGTTCGACGGCCTCGACGTCCGCCGCGGAGGACACCAGGGCGGAGATCACCCAGGGATCGGGATCCTCATCCGCGGATTCCGCGTCCGGGACCGGCGGCAGCAGGTCGGCGGCGGCCTGGTCGAATTCCTCGAAACGCGACACCGGGACGATCAGTCGCCCGAGCATCGGTGCGGCGTGGGATTCCCGGTAGCCGGCGTAGTTCCGGACCGTAGGTTCCATCTCGAGCGACGCCGGAGGGAAGAGTCCCGCGTAGTCGACGAGTTCGTTCATCAAGGCTTGGATCGCGTGCATGTCGGTCATTATCTCCGGTTCCCCGCGGACGTGCTCGGCGGGGGGACGGAGAGTATGACGTCATCGACGCCGCTGCCGGGGACTTCGAGTCACCAGTCGACGAGAAACAGGCCGAGATCGAGCCCGTCGACCAGGCCGTCTCCGTTGAGATCCGCGCTCCCGGGCCCTCCGAACTGCTTCAGCAGGATTCCGAGGTCCGCACCATCGACCCGGCCGTCGCGATTCAGGTCCGCCGCGACGCCGATCCGGAACGAGACGATCTCGGTCGACCACCCGTCCGGGGTCTGGATCTCACCCACCGCCCAGAAGGTCCGTCCATCGACGGGATCGATGACGCAGTCGAAGTAGTCCCCCCACCGTTGCAGATCGTCGCCGTCGGCCGGGCTCGTCTCCCCCGCCACCACGCTTCGGCCGATCGCCATCGTCCCCTCGGGATCCGAGGGGATCCGCCCCGCGATTCCGACCGATGGATGCGACGTGGCGCTGGTCCGACCGTAGACCGCGCCGATCGCGCCCGCCGCGTCGATCGCCACCGCCGGGAAGATCGTGTCCTCACCGGGTTCGAATCGAAGCTCGCCGCTCATGACGAGTTCGGGGGTTCCCGCGAGATCGATCTCGTACCACCGCGCCGCGATGTCCTCCGAGTCGCCCGAGGCGATCGCATGCGAGGCGGCGAGCCGGTCACCGCGTCGATACGCCTGCCAGATCCGCGGATCGACGACCCAGAGCCCGGGCCCGATGGGCGTTCGCGCGCGATTCGCGAAGGCGAATTCGGGCACCGCGACCGAATCGGTCTCCCAGGGACCGTCACCGAACGGGTCGTCGAGCCGGCCGAGGGTGAGCTGGGTGTTGCCGGAGCTCCGGACGAAACGGACCTCGTCGCCGGCTTCGGGTGCATGCGAGACCTGATAGCTCCCGCCACTCACGACCCGATCCGTCCAGGTCACCGGTTCACCGGTCAGCGGACCGGTCTTGTCGATCGAGCGGACGATCGATCCCAGGAAGCCGGGACCGTCGCCGCCTTCGAGCGCAAAGAGATTCCCGGTGACGTACCACCCGCGTTCGTCGTAACCGAAGCCCGGAAAGTCCACCCAGTAGTCGCGATCACCGGAGGCGACCAGCGCCCAGGTCCGGTACTTGTACCAGAGGCCGTTGGGGTCACCGTCGTCGGAGACCGCGATGGTGATCCACGCCTCGCGGTCGTCCCGGTAGACCTCGAGCGCGACCATCACGTAGCGATCGATGTAGGGATCGTGGAAGCACTTCGGATCGAAGGTGAAGCCACCGGCGCCGATGTCCTCGAGGAAGCCGGGATCACCGGACGCGTCGAGCCGCTGCTGGAACTGCGGGGTGCCGTCCTTCGCGTACCACGCGATCTCCATGTTCACGGTCTGGACCACGTGATCGGTGCCCACCGCGATCGAGGGATCGGGCGGTCGCCACGGCGTCTGGACGATGCCCGGGAACGCCGCCATCGGCGTGGCGCGGGCGCGATCGGTGATCCCGCCGGCGACCAGATCGTTCCGGGGGGTCCTGGCGAGCGTCTTGTCGCGGGTGTGCTTGGGCAGGACACTCGCCGGCCGGATCAGCGGCCCGCGGAACGGCGGCCGAGCCTCGATCTGCGGATCGAAGCGACGGCTGTCGACGACGAAGGCCTCGGTGGAACCGGACGTGGTCGTCCGCCCCTCCATGAATCGAATCGGGGGCGGCAGCGTCGCGGGATCACGACCGGACCGCGGTGCCACGAAGTCGTCGCCGCGCTGGAACGGATGCATCGCGGCGGGATCGGTGCCGCCCGCGACTTCCGAGGTCTGGATGGCCGCAGGTGGGTTCGAGATGCAGGCGGTCAGCAGGACGGTCGCGAGCGTCGCGGCGACGTTGGACGGGCGGATTCGGACGAAGCGATGACTCATGAAGACGGTCTCCTCGACTCCGATCCGGAGTCGTTCCCATGGTACGGCGTTCGAACCCGAATTCCTGTGGATCGACTCGATCCGGATCGAATCGACTCAGTCGATCACGGTCACGCCGCTTCTTTCCGGGCGTCGCGCTCCATGTCGTTCAGGCGGGTCTTGAGCAGGCCTCCCGCCGCCCACGCGAGCACCGCGTTCACGATGATCGCGATGCACAACGCCCAGACACCATCTTCGCCCTTGACGGGAACGAGCTCGCTGCCCTCGAGCAGGAACAAGGCGATCGCGAGTCCGAAGACGTCGATCATCGCCCACTGCGTCGCGATCCTCGTACGGAGCATCGCGACCCGGAATCGTGCCGGCGAGCGCCCGATCGACCACGTCGCCGCAAGCACCAGCAGCCGGACCACCGGCATGACCACCAGCCCGCCGGCGACGACGATGGCGAACAGATGTTCATCCGTCTGCCAGAGCGTCGCGATCGCGGCGAGGATGCTGTAGGAGGCGTCGTTGAGATACCAGGCGGTGATCTTCAGGAACGGGAGCTCGACGGCGGTCAGGAGACTGAAGAACGAACCGAGGAGAAGGATCGGGACCACGACTCGGCGCCATCCAGACCCAATCGACGGAGCGGGGCGACGATCGGTCGGCAGGTCCGGCGGTGACTCCGCCTGTTCGTGCAGATACGACATCACCTCTCCCGTCCCCATCGAGACCATGATCGCCCCCATGAAGAGATAGAGCCCGAGCTTCACGTCGGTGATGAACAGGCTTCCCTGCTTGTGTGCGAGCACGATGAGGACCAGCGCGACGAAGACGTCGAGGAGCGACCACCGGCCGAGGGACCCGAGAATCTTCAGACCTCGTCCTCGGACGCTCGCCCGAAGCGGATAGAACCAGAGCATGAACAGGGAAAGGAGCTTCACGAAGGGGAAGATCAGGGAGAACCCCGTGATCAGAATCGCGACCCAGTACAGCTTCAGCGTGGTCCACATCAGGCTGATGGTGTGCGGAATGCTGTAGGCCTCGGTCGGATCCGGGAAGATCTTGACGTTCATGAAGGGCAACTGCAGCGCCACCACGTTCATGGTGAAGGACGCCACCAGACAGGCGGGGATCGCCCAGACCGCGACGGACCGATCGAACTTGAACGCGAGGGGCGAATGAGGCTCGGCGGCCCGGGCCGCCCGAATCGCCGACTTGTCCTTGATTTCGAGGTTCATGCCCGCAGTATCGACGCTCGGGCCGACTGGTGCGAAAAAAAGACCGCCCATCCGGTGGCGGCCATCCTGCGGGGCATGGCCAAAATCACACATGCCCCGCCGTTGAAGGCGAGGCATGTGCATTCCCTTTGCCCGATCTTCGCCGCGAGGCGAGCACGGGCTCCCTTTTCCCAGATTCTCCAGTCACCGGACACAGACCCGGCTGACCGAAGAGGCAGCGTTCGTACCGAAGTGCGAACGTCCCTCTGCCCCATCTGGATACGCACCAGAATACGAAAATGTTCCTGCTCCTGATTCAGTAATGACTGAAATCAGCCTGAATCTCTGCGTGGAGCCGATTCAGCGTCCGAAAACACTGATTTCGTCGATGCATGTCGGATCAGAACGGGACGCCCTCATCGATCGGGGTCGGCCCGCCATGCGAGCTCCATCAACACGGCACCGTGATCGGACGGGAACACCCGGTCGACGACGGGAATCGCATCCTCCTCCCACACCAGTGGATACACGATTCCACCGATCGGCCGGAGCGACCATTCCCGCGCCGGTCGGCCCTCCGCCGCGATCGCTTCGGGGTGGGACGCGCCCTCGCCGTCCGGCTCATGGATGTAGAGCCGATCGATCCGCTCGAAACCCTGGGCCATGCCGCCGCTGGTCCGGAACATGGGCGACCAGGTGATCCCGGGACGTTGCACTGGATTGGGGTGGACGGTCCGGAAGCCGTCGATGAACCCCGCCTCCGACATCGCCACGCTCACCGGGAGGTCGAGATCCCGCCGTCGTTTGTAGACCCGGGTCGTGTCGAGGGTCCAGTCGAGGTGCGAAGGCGTGTTGAAGTCGCCACCGACCAGGACCGGAATCGACGCCTCGAGATGCCCGAGGCCGTCGAGCCGCGTCACGATCCGCTCGGCCTGGGGAAGTCGGCTCGATCGGACGAATTCCGATTCGAGGAGATCCGCGTCGCTCAGGTCGGGTTCATCGCGAAGGCGTTGCGTGATGTAGTCGCGATAGTCGAGCCAGATGCTCCAGGCGATGAACTCTCGTGACCGGTCGTCGATGAGCCTCGCTCCGACCGCGTGCCATGGCTCGTGCGTGAATCGCTCCGCGATCTCGAAGCGGGTCAGCACGCAGAGATGCGGACT
>JAQWJM010000143.1:0-4268 GCA_029248335.1 Phycisphaerales bacterium | reverse complement strand
CCTGATCACCGCCACCACCGGGAAGTCCATCGGGACCGCCAAGGCCGAGGCCGCGACGATCGTCGAGGCAGCCCGTAGCGATGCCCAGGCGGCCGCCAGAACGATCGAGGCGGAAGTCGAGGCCAAGGCGACCGAACGACGGAAGGCCGCCGAGAAGGAGTCTGCGGACCTTCTCAGCGAAGCCAAGGACGCTCAGGCTCGCGCGAACAAGCGCGAGGAGACCCTCGACTCCAAATTGACGCAATTGACCCGCCGGGAAGAGAAGTTCGAGCGGAAGGAGACTCGACTGGAGGAGATCGCTCAGGAACGGGAGGCCCTGCTCGAGCAGACCGCCCGAACCGCGGAAGATCTCAAGGATCGACTTGCGAGCGTTGCCGAAATGACGCGAGATCAGGCACAAGACGAACTTTTCGCCGAGATTCGCGTCGAATCGCAGCATGAAGCGGCCAAGATCGAGCAAGAAGTCATCGAAGAGGCCGAGGAACGAGCCCGGGAGAAGAGCCGCGAGATCACCCTGCTGGCGATTCAGCGATACGCCGCCGAGAACGTCAGCGACTCGACCGTTCGGGCCGTGAAGATCCCCTCGGACGACCTCAAGGGCCGCATCATCGGCCGCGAGGGTCGCAACATCCGAGCGATCGAGAAGGCGACCGGCGCCGATGTCATGGTCGACGACACGCCGGGCGTGATCAGCGTGTCCTGCTTCGATCGGGTTCGGCAGGCGATCGCGGCCGAGAGTCTCCAGAAACTGGTGGCCGATGGCCGGGTTCACCCGTCGAAGATCGAAGAGATCGTGGCCCAGACCAAGCGAGACATCGAGGAACGGATCAAGCAGGTCGGCAAGGACGCCCTCGTCGAGACCGACATTCGAGGCGTCCATCCGAAGATCGCCGAAGCGATGGGCAAGATGCAGTTCCGGACCAGCTACGGCCAGAACGTGCTTCGCCATTCCATCGAGGTGGCCTTCCTCAGCCAGATGATCGCCGACCAGCTCGGACTCGACGGGACCATCGCCCGCCGGTGCGGTTTCCTCCACGACATCGGCAAGGCGATGGACCACGAGATGGAGGGTGGCCACCCCGCGATCGGCATGGAGTTCGCCCGGAAGTTCGGCGAGAAGTCCGAAGCGGTCCTCAACGCCATCGGCGGGCACCACGGTGACATCCCCGCCACGACCCCGTACACCGCGATCGTCATGGCCGCCGATGCGGTCAGCGGCGCTCGCCCCGGTGCCCGACGCGAGTCGATGGAGATGTACATCAAGCGACTCGAGCAGCTCGAGGGAATCGCCACCGACCAGCCCTTCGTCGAGGAAGCCCACGCGATCCAGGCGGGCCGCGAAGTGCGAGTCATCCTCGATGCGCGGAAGGCCGATGACGCGACGGCCCACAAGATCGCCCGGGACGTCGCGAAGCGGGTGGAGGACGAGATGACCTTCCCCGGCGAGATCAAGGTCACGGTGCTTCGCGAAGTCCGGGCCGAGGCGATCGCACGCTAGTCTTTTCGCATGGCCGCAGGCGTCGAACCATCGGAGTCCGATGATCAGACGGGGCCACCCGCCACCGATCCGGCGATCACTGACGCCGTCATCGATCGCTGGCCGATCGGCCCACGATCCGCGAGCGAGGCGCTCCGACGTCATTATTCGATGTCCCTGCCGGGGATCCTGCTCCTCGCGATCGTGGCCCCGATCTGCCTCGCCATGGCCATTTATTCGCTGGTGCTTCCATCGTCCGTGCAGGAAGCGAGCGAGATCGCTCCCACCATCTCGTACATTCTGATTCTGATCGCCGTCGTGATCTCATTCGAAGTCACTCGCCAGAGCCTGCGACGCCGACGCGCGATTCGAGTCGGCCGGCGACTGCTGGAAGTCGGTACGGCGATCTGTCCGGGTTGCGGCTCGGATCCGTTCGACCCCGGAGGATGCTGCCGCCGCGCGCCCGTGGGCTGGTCGCCACTCGACTTGTACGGATTCTGGCACGAGGCCACCGTCCAGCGCGCGAAGCCCGTCGCCCGACTGGTGCGCCGCGCCGGGAACCTCGGCCTCCCCTTCGGTCTCTTCTCCGATTCACGTCGCGATCGCCATGGAGACGCGGACTTCCTGACGGCTTGGAGACGCCCTCGCGGCCCATACGGGACCTCGCTCCGTCTGCCTCGGGCGAATCCGGCCGCGAAGGCCATGCGATCGATCGGGCGATGGTGGCCCGTCCTGTCACCCTTGTGGTTCGTCCTGCTCGCGATCGTGCTCCTTCCCCCCGTCCTTTCCCTGAGCGCGGGCGGCCTCTCCACGATGGGCTGGATCTTCCTGGGGATCGTGGTGATCGGTGGAGTGTGGGGCCTCGTCGCGTTCCTGCGGCGGGTACGCGATCGATCCGAATCGGGGCGCCTGACTGCTCCTCGCTGCAACGCCTGCCGGTATCGGCTTCACCCGCCGTTTCCCGACGCCTGCCCCGAGTGTGGCGTGCAAATTCTCACGGCACAGGACGTCACCCTCATTCCGTACCGAGTGGAATGATCGCACCCGGTTCGTTCGGCCTAGAGTCCGTCCATGGGATCATCGCGATGAACGACACCGAAGGAACCTCGGAACCGGACGACACCGGCAGACGAGCGGTCCCTGCGGAAATCGGCGCCGACCTGATCCCGCTCGACCGGGAATGCATCACGACGCGGCTTCGACGCGATCGCCGACGTGCGGCCTGGCCGCTGATCGGGCTGGGCTGCTTTCTGCTGATTCAGATCGGGCTCCTCGCCCCGAACATCCTGACGATCGGTCGGCGGTTCACGATGGACGAGGCGCTCAAGTCAGACCTCCGGACCGCCACCCTCGTCACCTCGCTGGTCTGGATCGGCATCATCACCGTCATGATCGTCGCGGCGGTCCGGCGTCGACGCCGACTCGCACGCGTCATCGAGGCCGTCGAAGACGAGACCAGATCCCCGGACGCGATCTGCCCGAACTGCGGCGGATCGCCGTTCCCGCGGGAGGTCTGTTGCCTGCTGTTTCCGCAGGCATGGAGCGAGACTGATCTCCACCGATTCTGGCACGATCGCGTCGCACTGGGAGAATCGGCGGCGACGTTCCAAAGGGGCACGCCGCCGACCGGTTTGACGCAGTCGATCCCGACACAGATCACCGCCTTGATCCTCGGCCGACGAGCCACCGGAGCGATTCCACGAAGAATCGCCTACGTCATCCAGGCCATCGCGTGCGTGTTTATTCTCCTTCTCGCACGACACAATGCGTCCGAGTTCGCGATGGTCGCTTGGATCCTGCTGTTTATGCTTGCGGGCGGAGCGATCTTTCGCCTCGGAAAAGCACGACGCAATCGTACCGATCCGTTCCCCCGCTGCCTCGTGTGCGATCAACGGATCGATCCGAGCGTGAGTCGATGCCCCGAATGCGGAACCACCGCCGGCACCGGCACCATCCACTACACCGGTGCCCGGAGAGAGCGCTTCACTCGAGTGATCGTCCCGTCCGTGCTCATGCTGGGCGTGCTCGCCCTGCTCTTCTTCGCCGGCGACGTCGTCCGCTTCATCACCGAACGACTTTCGAACGACGCCCTGGTGACCCTCGCACCGTACGACGAGGACGTCTTCCACCCGATCTGGACGGAAGTCATCGCCCGGCCGCTCGACGACCCCCAGTCGGATCGGCTCTTCGACCTGCTGGTCTCGCAGTTGGAGTCCGGCGACAAGATCCGCAGCTGGCACCCCGGCCTGCTCGCGGTGGCCGGTGGCAACTGGCCGAACGGACTGGATGCCGGGCAGATCGACCGGATCCACGCCGCATCGTGGCAGGCCGAGGGGGACGCCCCGACGACCGTCACCCCAGGCGAATCGTTCGACGTGAACCTCGTCGGCGAGCGGCGCGGCGAGATCCTGCCCTTCGGCCAGTACCTGCACGTCCTCTTCGACGGCATCTCGATCGACGACGGTCCGTTCGTCGATCCCGATGACTCGATGATCTGGACCCTCGTCGCGGAAGAAACCGACGACCCCGACACGACGGTCTCGAGGAGACGTCGCTTCCAGCGCCGCGTCGCGATCGCCGAGCCGGGACCGCATCGGATTCGACTCGCCTACCGGCTGGTGACCGGGCCGGGCAGCCTCGTCGATGCGGACGTGGATCGAGACGAGTTCGGCGAGTCCCTCCCACCGGCGACGGCGGCGTGGTCGAAACGTTTCGAGATCGGACACCGGATCGACGTGAAGGACTGAGCTTCAGGCCTCGCGATCCATCCAGGCCCGCCACCACTCGATGA
>JAQWJM010000139.1:0-15009 GCA_029248335.1 Phycisphaerales bacterium | reverse complement strand
GAACTGATGCTCGAACGGGATCTCCGCCTCGATCGCTCGATCGGCGCCCGCTATCACGCCCAGCATCTCTCGAGCGGTGGTTCGGTCGACATCCTTCGCGCCGCCCGGGCGGACGGCGTCCCCGCCACCGGGGAGGTCTCCCCGCATCATCTCCTCCTGACCGACGCGGCCGTCGACGGCTTCGACACCCACGCGAAGATGAACCCCCCGCTTCGCGAGGAGTCGGATCGCCTCGCCCTCGTCCAGGGCGTCGCCGACGGCGTGATCACCGTCCTCGCGACCGATCATGCGCCGCACACCCCCGCCGAGAAGGCGAAGCCCTTCGAAGAGGCCCCCCTCGGGATCATCGGCGTCGAGACCGCGCTTCCGATCTACGTGGAGACGCTCGTCGCCACCGGCGCGATCGACTGGCCGCGACTCATCGCCCTGATGACGATCGAGCCGGCCCGCCTGCTGGGGATCGCCGATCTCGGCTTCGGCGGTCTCGCGGTGGGCAGCCCCGCCGACGTGACCGTGATCGATCCGAACGAGCGGTGGACGATCGCGGCGGACGACTTCGAATCCCGGTCCCGAAACTGTCCCTTCGATGGTCGCGACGTCCAGGGACGAGCGGTGCTCACCCTCGTCGACGGTCACGCGTCCCACGATCGACTCACCGGCGCCGCGATCTCCAGCTGACGCCCGCGTACGGGGCGTCGATCGAACGGCATCGCGGTGGCCTCCCCCATCGCCCACCCTCGCCTCAACGCGTGGCGACCGCCGCCTGATTCCGGACTCCAACCCTCGTGTCGAAGCGAACGCCGAACCCGAGTCCCGAGAATCTGCCCGACCGGCTCGCCGGAGCGCTCGCCGATCGGATCGGGCGTCACCCACGCCGCCCGGTCGTGGTCGCCCTGCTGCTCGCGATCGCGGGCGCGATCTTCGCGGCCCGCAACCTCGAACTCGACGCCGACACGAACCACCTGATCGGCGACGACCGACCGTTCATGATCGCGTTCAACGCCTGGCTCGAGGAATTCGGCGATCTCGAGTATCTCTACGTCGTCGTGGATCCCGCTGATCACCACGCCGCCGACCCGGACACGGATACGAACACGATCGCCGACGACCGGGCCGATCAGGCGGTCCGGTCCCTCGTCGAACGACTTCGCGACGTTCCCGATCTCCCGGCCGTCCACGGATGGATCGACGCACGGGAACAGTGGGGTCTCGCCACGAGGGCGATGCCGATCGACGATCTCGCCGGCCTGGTCCGCGCCCGGGATGCGATTCCGATCCTCGCCGGTGACGCCGATGCGGCCAGCGTCGTCCGCGCTGGCACCGCCCGGTTGGAACGGGTCACCGGACTCGGGGCCCTGACCCTCGGAAACGAGGAACGGACCGGGATCGCGGCAGGCGGCGTCCTGCTCCTCGAATCGATCGCCGCGGCGGACGTCCCCGGCATCTCGCCACCCGACGGCTTCGAGCCGCTCCCGCTCGCCGGTTCCCGCGCCGACGAATTCCTCGTGAACCCGGGCGGCCGACTTCGTTTCGTGGAGATCCTCCCTCGGAAGGACTTCGGTTCGCTCGCCGCGATCGAGGGGCCGTTGCGATCGATCCGCGCGGTCATGGAGCTGGTCGCCGCGGAACATCCCGGCGTCGAGATCGGCCTCACCGGCAAGCCGGTGCTGCAGGCGGACGAACTCGCCACCAGCGATGCGGACATGACGCGAAGCGCGACGATCGCGTTCGTGGTGATCGCGATCCTGTTCATGATCTCGTTTCGCAACGTGCGGCGACCACTCCTCGCCGCGGTCGCGTTCCTGATCGCCTTCGCCTGGACCTACGGCGCCGCGACGCTCCTGGTGGGACGCCTCAACCTGCTCAGCATCGTCTTCATGCTGGTGCTGGTCGGTGTGGGCTTCGACTACGGGATCCACGTGGTGGCTCGATGGACCGAGGCCCGTCGACGTTCGAGCCCGCGGGCGGCGGTCACCGAGACGCTTCGAACCGCCGGGGTGGGCAACTTCTTCGGCGCCGTCACCAGTGCCGGCGTCTTCCTGCTCGCCCTCGCCACCGATTTCGGCGGTCTTCGCGAACTGGGCGTCGTGGCCGGGGTCGGACTTCTGCTCTGCGTGCTGGCGATGAGCGTGGTGCTCCCCGCGATCCTCCTGCTCGCCGAGGGTGGTCACGACGCCCCGGACGACCGCCCTTCGCCGATCACCGGCGCGGACCCGCGGAAGACGCCCGGCCCTCGAAGGGCGACCTTCGTGATCGGCATCGGTCTCCTCGCCTCGGTCCTTTCGGGCATCGCGGTGGTGACGGGGATCCGCTTCGAGGACAACCTGCTCGCCCTGCAGGCGGACGGACTCGAGAGCGTCGAATGGGAGCACCGGGTGCTCGAGGATTCCAGCAGCGCCTCCTGGTTCGCGGCGGTCGTCGTCGATTCGGAAGCCGGGATCGAACGGATCATCACCCGCGCCGCCGTCCACCCCGAGATCGGTCTGGTGCGAAGCGTGCTGGACGTGGTCCGGCCTTCGACGCCCGAGCGCACGGATCTCCGTCGACGCTTCGCGGACGCCTTCGAACCGGAGAAACCCCCGTCGACGATCGGCGCTTCGAACGCGCCGCTCACCGACGAGGACCTGAAGGCCGCCGCGGGAAGGCTGCGACGGCTCGGCGACGCGGCCCGCACCATCGACGCGGCCGGCGCGGAACGACTTCGGGCGATCGCGGTCCGCCTCGAAGGACTCGCGGAGACGCTCGGGCCGGACGCGACCGCCGAAACACGCGAGACGACTCGGACCGCGATCGATCTCGCGCGGTCCCGGACCCGCGAGGCCCTGCGGGCGATGCTGGCGGGTGACGTCCTCCGGCTTCGCGACGCGCTCCCCGCCGCCATCCGCGCCAGGATGATGTCGCCGACGGGACGCTTCCAGGTCGAACTCGTTCCGGCCGAGGACGTCTGGGACGCGGCGTCGATGGAACGCTTCGTCACCGCGATCCGAACCGTCGATCCCGATGCGACCGGGGTCCCGATCACGCAGTACGAGTCCCTCCGCGACATGCGTCGATCGTTCATCCTCATGGGGACGCTGGCGCTCGGGCTCGTCACGCTGGTCGTCTTCCTCGATTTCAGGACCGTCCGCGACACCATGCTGGTCATGACCAGTCTGCTCGTCGGCCTGCTGTGGACGATCGGGATCGCTTCACTCCTCGGCGTCTCCCTCAACGTCGCGAACTTCTTCGCGATCCCGATCCTGATCGGGATCGGAGTCGACAGCGCGATCCACATGCTCCATCGCGCCCGCGAATGCGGTGACGGCCCGCTGGACTTCAAGTCGACGCGGAACGCGGTGATCCTCACCGCGTGCACCACCGGCATCGGTTTCGGTTCCCTGCTCCTCGCCCGACACCGGGGCCTTCAGAGTCTCGGGGCGATCATGGCGATCGGAAGCCTCGCGTGCATGATGGCCAGCGTGGTGCTGCTCCCGGGACTGCTTGCGGTGCGACGCACCCGAGGGCATGCGACGGACCCCGCACCGCCCGGCGGCACGCCCTGAAGTGATTCTCGGACCGGTCGGGTCGTGCCGACGAAACCGATAAGAGATCCGATCCGACCGCATCGGACCGTGGAGTCGATCGACCTCCGATATCCCGGGTGGGAATGCACCCACTGGACGACGCATTCCGTTTGTATCCGTCGTGTCGAGCGTTACGTTTCAAACGGTCGCGATCGCCGATTCGTTCCGGTGAAGCGCGAGCTGAAACAACCGGGAAGACCCGACATCGGAAACGGAAGACACGTGATGCGAAAGATGTTCATCGCCGTCGCGACCCTGGGCATGGGTGCGAGCACCCACGCCGCGGTCATCGGAACTACCTACACCGACGCCACGAACGATCTCCTCGATTCGTCGTTGACGAACCTCGATCTGGTCTCCGCCCGATTCTCCAACGACGCGACCCATCTCCATCTCAGCGTCACGGTGCGCGGCGACGTCTCCGCGACGACCTGGGGCGACTACCTCGTCTTCATCGACAGCACGCCGTCACTGACCACGGCCGGTCGGAGTGACGCCGAGGGCCCGCGCAGCAACCCCTTCCACCGAGGCGTCGCCGCCCCCGCCGGCACCGATGCCTTCATCGGTTCCTGGCTCGACGACGGCGGCGGCAATCTGAACTACACCTTCGAAGGGGGCCGCTGGAACGAGAAGGAGTCCGGCACGCCGGACCTCGCCCGAGCCACCTCCGGAACCGTGAGCTGGACCTTCAGTCTCGAGTCGCTCGGGCTCGCGGCCGGGGACACCTTCCGATTCGACGTGGCCACGACCGGCGGCGCGAACGGCACATCGTCCCTCGACCTCCTCTCGACCGACACCATCCGGCCCGGATGGGGATTCGACGAGGACGCGACGCTCGACCTCTCCTACACCGTCGCGGAATCGACCGCGGTTCCGGGCATCGGTGGAATCGCGGCCCTCGCCGGACTCGGACTCGTCCGCCGACGTCGAACCCGCTGAACGCAGGAATCGTCCCGAATCGTCTCAGCCCGTCCCGGCCCGGAAGGCGCCGACGACGGACTCACGGTCCGGGGTCGAGGGCGTCGAATCCACCGGGAAAGTCATGGTCGACCGGCAGCTCCGGGACGTCGTCGAACGACTCGTCGAACGCGTCGTAGTCCGGGACGTCGATCTCCAGGGGCTCCAACGGTTCGACCTCCACCCCTTCCGGAAGGGATGCCTGGAAGATCCGGCCGTACCCCTTGGTGACGATCCGGGGATCCAGCACCACCACCCGCCCCGAGTCATCACTGGAGCGAATCAGTCGCCCGACGCCCTGCTTGAATCGAATCACCGCCCGTGGCACCTGGTCCTCCATGAACGGACGTCCGCCGCGGGCCTGGATCGCCTCGTGCCGGGCCTGCACGATCGGTCGGTCCGGCACGTCGAACGGCAGCCGGGTGATCACGACGTTCCGCAGGCCTCGACCTCGGACGTCGACGCCCTGCCAGAAGCTCGAGACGCCGAAGAGCACCGCCCGCTCGTCCCCCCGGAAGCGTTCGAGCAGCAGGCCGCGCGGCCCCGTCTCGTGCTGGACGAGCACCGCATGCCCCTCCGCCTCGAGCGGACCGCGGCATCGCTCCGCCGCCTCCCGCATCGCGGTGTTGCTGGTGAAGAGCACGAACGCGCCCCCGTCCGTCGCACGAACCTGTTCGACGATCCTCGCGGTGAGGCGGTCGAGATAGACGGGATCCTTCGGCTCGGGCATGTGGGGATCGACGAAGACCCGCATCTGCCGGGCGAAGTCGAAGGGCGAACCGACCTGCAGCATCCTCGGCGACTCCGCACCGAGCCGGCCGGTCACCAGCGAGAAATCGTCGGCACCGGTGGCGAGCGTCGCACTCGTGCAGATCACGGCGCCGTCCCGCCCGAAGAGATGCTCTCGCAGCACCGGCGCGACATCGACCGCGGCGCACGCCACGGTGACGCTGCCCCGGTGTCCGCGTCCGCGGCGATCCGGACGACGGTGACTCTCCGCCCAGTAGACGCATCCCTCGACGCCCTGCTCGACGAGGAGGGCCGCCGCCTCGGCGATCTCCGTCGCCCGGCCGGCGAGCGAACCGAGTTCCATCTCGTCGGTCTCGTTGGTGACCCTGGTCCGCAGGACCTTCAATGCGGAGGCGAGCGCTCGCAACGCCGGTGACAACGGATTGTCCACGACGCCGGGGACGGGGATCCGGACCGAGCCGTGTCCGTCGCGCTCCAGCCACGCGGCGAGGTCGTCGAAGAACGCGTTGGTGGCGGTCTCCGTCCGGCGGAGCGCGGTGATCGAGTCGTCGACCATCTCCCCCGCGCCGGATCGACCCCCGATCGTCGCCAGCACGCCGCGGTTGGTCCGCTCCGAGAGGAGCATCCGCATCAGGTGTCGGACGCGGCCCTCCGACACGCGGAGTCCGAAATGCTCCGCGGCCACGTCCTCCACGGTGTGGGCCTCGTCGAGGATGACGTGGGTGTACGGCGGCAGGAAGCCGGCCCCCCGCATCCGCAGCGCGAGATCGCTGAAGAAGAGCGCGTGGTTGCACACCAGGATGTCCGCGTTCTCCATCCGCCGACGGGCGGACTGGTAGAAGCACTCGTCGTGGGTCGGGCAGCGGCGGCCCATGCAGTTCCCGCCGTCGCTCTGAACGTGGTCCCAGACCCCGGGTCGCTTGAGCTGGGGAAGCGTGGCCAGCGTTCCGTCGTCGGTGCGGGCGGCCCACTTCTCGATCTGCTGGAGCGAGTGACGTTCGGGTTCGTCGGCGAGCAGCCTCGTCTCCCGTTCCACCGCGAGCCGGAGTCGCCGCTTCGACATGTAGTTCGAGCGTCCCTTCACCAGGACCGCGGTGAATTCGTCCGGAACGAGCGCCCGGAGCAGCGGGAGATCCTTCTCCATCAGCTGCTCCTGGAGACTGATGGTGTGGGTGCAGATCACCACGCGTTCACCGCGGTTGGCGAGCACGCTTCCGATCGCGGGCAGCAGGTAGGCGAAACTCTTGCCGGTACCGGTTCCCGCCTCCACGAACAGTCGTTCCTTCGCCGCCAGCGCATCCTCGACCGCCGTCGCCATCTCCAGCTGTTGAGGCCGCGCCTCGAAGCCCGCGAGTCGGCGGGCGACGGGACCGTCAGGAGCGAGCATGGAGCGGGCGGGGAGAATCATGGGGAGTTCGGTGGAGCTCGGGAAGACGCGTCGGACGCGATCCGTTCGATCAAGCATAGGTCTTCGAACGGAGGTCGAACCGGGGGAATCAGGCCAGCGGCCGCCGCTTCGGTTCACCGACCTCGCGGGGGTAGGCCTTCGGCACCGACCGGTTCTTCTCGATGACCACGATCCGTCCCGTGGAGGTGGGATGGACCTCGACCACCGAAGCATGAAGCTTGTACAGCGCCTGCTTCGCGGTCTCGATCTCCTCCTCGGCCTTCGCACCCTTGATCGCCAGCACCAGACCGTCCGTGCGGGCGAGCGGGACGGTGTATTCCGCGAGGACGTTCAGCGAGCCGACGGCCCGCGCGATGACGAGGTGATGGGACTCCCGGTGATCCGGATCCCGTCCGACCGTCTCCGCCCGTTCATTGAGCACCACGACCCGGTCGAGCCCGAGGCTCGCCGCGGTCGCTTCGAGGAATCTCGCCTTCTTCCCCGTGGACTCCACGAGAACGATCTCCAACCGGGGACGCACGCAGGCGAGCACCAGCCCGGGGAGTCCGCCGCCGGAGCCGATGTCGATGAGCCGGGTCGCCTCGCCGAATCGCTCCTCCAGCTGAAGGACCCAGGGGAGCAACGTGAGACTGTCGAGCACGTGCCGCTCCCACGCCTCCGCGGGCTCGCGGATCGCGGTCAGGTTCATCCGCGCATTGGCGTCGTAGAGGAGTTCGAGGTACCGGCCGATCCGGACGAGATCCTCGGGCTCGAAGTCGATCCCCGCCGCCGCGGCGGCGGAGAGGAAGGAATCGGGAGGCGTGGCGAGCGTGGGTTCAGTCATGGGAAAGGACGGTGTACCACGGTTCGTCCCCCGCTGCCGCGACGGGGGTTCAGCCGGTCCCCGCGACCTCCCACTGCTCCATCCGTCTGGGCCGTCGCAGGCCGACGTTCAGGACCAGTCCGATCATCATCCACGCGGTGACCAGGCTGGATCCTCCCGCACTCACGAACGGGAGCGTCATGCCGGTGATGGGCAGCAGTCCGATGGTCATGCCGGTGTTGATCACCATCTGGGCGAGCAGCAGGGTGACCAGGCCGGTCGCGAGCAGTCGACCGAAGAGATCCCGCGCGAACGCCGCGACGAGGAATCCGCCGATCGCCAGCAGGAGATACAGCGACCAGACGACCGCCCCGCCCACCATCCCCCACCGGCAGGTGACGACCGCGAAGATCATGTCGTTGTGTTCCTCGGGAAGATGGTTGAACCGGAGCAGCGTCGCCGCGTGTTCGCGACCGACGCCGGTCAGGCCGCCGGCCCCCGCGAGGGTCATCGCCCGATCCCCCTGGTAGCCGATGTCATCGCGATACCGGTCGTCGCCCTCGATCTGCGCGAGCAAGGCCTCGATGCGATCCTGCTGATGATCCTTCAGATATCCGCGCACCGGCGTGAAGAGCACCGCCGACATCACGAGGAGCCCCGACAGGACGAGGATCGTGAGGTGGGAGACCTTCGCACCTGCGACGAGCAGCAAGGCGAGGAGCGTCGGGACGAAGAGCAGGGCCGTGCCGAGGTCGGGTTCGAGCAGGATCAGGCCCATGGGAATCGCCGTCACCACGAACGGCAGCATGAACCCGCGAAGCGACCGGACGTTCCAACGCAGTCGGAACCAGGCGGCGAGGGCGAGCACCCAGACGACCTTCGCGAGTTCGGATGGCTGGAGATCCGTGATGCCGAGGTTGATCCAGCGCCGCGCCCCGTTGTACGGCCGGACGAGCCAGGTGGGCACGAAGGGGATCAGCACGAAGACCAGCAACGCGAGCACCAGCACGCTGAGGCCCGGAACGAGCCGTCGAAGGCGGCGATAGTCCGGTACCGCGACGACCGCCGCGACGATCAGTCCCAGTGGCAGGAAGAGCGCCTGCTTGCGGGCGAAACCCGGCTCGGTGGTGGCGATCGCGACGATTCCGATCAGGTTGAGGGCGAGCGCCGCGAGCACCACGATCCAACCGACGGTCGCCCACCGAATCCGTCCCGCCTGGAGATCGCGTGCGGATTCGTGGAGCTCCCGGGCGGTGAACCGCTCCCGGGCCGGTCGACCCGGTTCGTCGACCCGCGTCGACGAGGTGATGGATCCGGAATCGGTCAACCCGCATCACTCCGGTCGGAGGTCCGCGTCGCGGCCCGCGCGACGTCGCCGGTGACCGGCGACTCGACGAGGCCCGCCTCGTCCGGCAGCGGATCGAGCCATTCGACCGGCGTCGCATCGAGCGCCTCCAGGGCCTCCATGCCGAGGTATCCCTCGGCCGCGAGCGCCCGGATCATCTGCGCCGCGACCGGTCCACCGGCGCGACCACCCGAATTGCCGTGCTCGACGATGACCGCGAAGGCGTAACGGGGTTCGGTCGATCCCGCCGGAGCGATCAGGCCGGCATACCAGGCGTGCGAGGCCTTGTCGGTGACCTGGGCCGTGCCGGTCTTCGCCCAGACCTTCGGCGCCGCCGCCCCGAGATCGCGGAAGTCGAGGATGTCCTCGGTCCGCGAGCCCGTGGTCGGGTCCAGCCAGAGCCGACTCGCGGTTCCCTCGCGGGCGGACTTCGCCATGCCCTCGAGCGCGATGTCGACCGCCGCCGGGTTCCAGTCGCCGTCGCCCGTCGGTCGCGAGGTCGCGTCGTCGAGCACCAGCACCGGTTCCACCGGCGCACCGTCACGGGCCAGTCGCGCGTACGCGTTGGCGGCGTGCAGCGGTGTCCAGGCCACCGAGCCCTGCCCGATGCCGAAGAGCATGCGGCCGATCTCGGTGTCGTCGGGGATGAAGGTCCCTTCGCTTCCGCCGGCGAGTCCGGCCCCCAGCGGCGTCTCGAGACCGCAGGATCGATACCACGCCTCCATCGCCTCGGGACCGAGCACGTCCGCGATGGTGTAGAAGTAGATGTTGCAGCTCTGGGCGATCGCGTCCACCGGACCGAGCGTCCCGTGTCGACCGTAGAGCCCGTCCTCGGGCCGCCATCCCCAGCAACGTGGTTTCTTGAACTCGCCTCGGATCCAACCCTTGCACTCGATCGACTGCCGCAGTCCGAAGCGGCCGTCCTCGACCCCCGCGACGTAGACCAGCGGCTTCACGATCGACCCCGGCGCGTAGGCGGTTCCGATCGCCCGGTTGCGGAAGGGCGCGAGATCCTGAAGCGTGCGGCGTCGACGACGCTGATCCTCGGGAAGCGCCCGGGCATCGGCGTCCGGCATCAGCATCAGGGCGAGGTCCTCGGCGGCGAGTTCGAGGTCCGCGAAGGTGGGCGTCGACACCAGGGCGAGCGTCTCGCCGGTCTCCACGTCGATCACCACCGCGGCCCCGTGCAGCGCGGTGCCCAGCGGAAGCGTCGTCGCCCGAGGTCCGGAGGCGTTCCAGCCGTAGTGGAACTGCCGGACCTGCATCAATCCGAGTTCCGGATCGAGGATCGCCCGCACCCGGGCCTGGAGGTCCGCATCGATCGCGAGCCTGATCGACTCGCCGAAACGCGGTTCCACCCGCGAGAGCACGTCGCCGCTCGCCCGATCGGTCTCCTTCATGCCGATCGTGCCGTGAAGACCACGATCGAACTCCCGTTCCAGTCCGGTCGAACCCACGAGGTCGCGTCCGGCCCGGTACCCGGAGTAGTCGAGGATCACGCCGCCGTCGTCGTCGCGGCGTTCGTAGGGACGGCGTTCGATGTCCTCGGGCGCGACCTCGGACCGCGTCGTGCCGATCAGCGTGGAGGCGATGCCGCCGACCACGACCTCGGCCGTGCCTTCGCTTCGGAGATCCGCGGGCAGCGTCGCCCGATCGATCGCGACCCGGGCCTTCGAGAATCCGCGCACCCGCCGGTTGACCCCTCGAACCGCGAACGGTGGATCGCTCTCCGCGGAACCACCGGACGCCGCGACCTCCTCCATGAGCGACGCGATCGCCTTTCGAAGCGCGAAGGTGTCCGCGTCGCGTTCGGCGAAGTCCTCGACGATCGGATGCAGGCCCTTCTGCTCCGCGATGGGCCGGGCGACGAAGATCTCCTCGGCTTCAGCGCGTCCGCGGCGTCGGGCCAGCCGCTCGAACTGTCGCCGCCAGACCGAGGCGGATCGAATCGAGACGCCGCGCCGGATCGCGTCGAGCCGCGCCGGGAGTTCCTCGAGCACGAGTCCGGTCTCGAACGCCGCCGCCTCCCAGACCGCATCGATGCGTGCCTGCCATCGGGGGGTTTCGGCGTCGATCGCCGCGTCCCGTTCCGTTCGCGAAAGGCTGCTCCAGCCGGTGCCGACGGTCCGCTTCGCGCTTCGCGCCGCCTGCCGTCGCTGCCACTCGCCGGTGATCACCTCGTAGTCGACGCAGAAGTCCCAGCCGGTCCGTTCCACGGCGAGGGGCCGGCCGGCCCGATCGACGATCGGCCCTCGAACCGTCGGCTGGTAGGTCCGCCGGACGAGACGCGCTTCGGCCCGAGCGAGCCGGGAAGGCCCCTCGACGACCGAGAGTCGGATCATCTGAAGCACGAGAGTGCCGATCACCAGCAACGACAGCACGCCGAGCCCGATCAGCCTGACGTGGAAGGGCGTCATGCGGTCGTCGGTCTGGCCGGTGGGTGGTCGCATTCGACTCCGGGGGCTCGGGCGGGTTCCACCGGACCGCTTCGACGGGACCCGGCCGGCGCCTCGCCCGCGTGGGACGAGGCGCGTCACTCGAACCATATCGGCTCGGTCCCCGCCGGGACTTCCCTCGGAGCGAAATCGGTGGCGATCCCGATCGAACCGGTTCAGACCTCGGTCGAACCACCCACCTCGAGCCGTCGGACCTCGATGCCTTTGGGCGTGAATAGATCCGGATCGGCGTCGATGAGCGGCCAGGTTCCGAAGTGGCAGGGAATCGCGATCGGCGCGTTCACCATCTCCGCCGCCCGACTCGCGTCAGCGGGCCCCATGGTGAAGCGGTCGCCGATGGGCAGGATGAGCACGTCCGGACGGTGGATCTCCGAGATCAGGGCCATGTCGCCGAAGATCCCGGTGTCGCCGGTGTCGTAGATCGTGGTGTCGCCCATCCTGATCACCAGTCCGGTGGGCATGCCCATGTACTTGCCGCCGTAACTCGAGGAGTGGAAGGCGTTGGTCATCGTGATCCGGCCGAACGGCATGTCGACGCCGCCGCCCGGATTCGCGGGCTCCAGCTTCTCCAGCCCCTGCTCGCCCAGCATGTTGCAGAGTTCGAAGGGGCCCAGCACCGTCGCATCGCATCGCCTGGCGATCGCGAGGGTGTCGCCGACATGGTCCTCGTGACCATGGGTGAGGGCGATGTGCGTGCAGTCGATCGAATCCGCGGTGATCCCCGCGGCCTCGGCCTGGGGGTTGCCGGTGATGAAGGGATCGATCAGGACGGTGTGGGTCCCGTCGGTGATCGAGAACGCGGCGTGGCCGTGGAAGGTGATCTTGACGCTCATGGGTCGCTCCAGCCTGTGAAATGCCATTCAACCGGCCGCGTCGGTCCGAAAAGGACCGGTCTTCACGCGCCGGAGAGAGCAGGATCACGGCGAATCGACGAATGGTCAACCCGACGCGGGGCGATTCGCGATCGCCGGAGAGCGACTAGCATGCCCGGCCCGGTTTCGACCGGACCGAGCGTTCTCCCCCATCCCCCCAGCGCGTCAGGAATCCCGCCATGGAATGCGGCATCGTCGGACTGCCCAACGTCGGCAAGAGCACCCTCTTCAACGCCCTCACCGCCGCGGGCATCGAGGCCCAGAACTATCCGTTCTGCACCATCGAACCGAACATCGGCGTGGTGAGCGTCCCGGATCCCCGACTCGGCGTGATCCGCGAGCACATCGAGAGCCAGAAGATCATCCCCGCGGTGATCCGACTCGTGGACATCGCGGGCCTGGTCGAGGGTGCCAGCAAGGGCGAGGGACTCGGGAACAAGTTCCTCGCGAACATCCGCGAGGTCGACGCCCTGCTTCAGGTCACCCGCTGTTTCGAGGACGACGACATCGTCCACGTGTCGGGGTCGATCGACCCGGTGCGCGACATCGAGATCATCGGGCTCGAACTCCTGCTCGCCGATGCGGAACAGGTCGAGGGTTCGCTCGACAAGGCCCAGCGACAGGCGCGGTCCGGCGACAAGGACGCGAAGTTCCGGCTGGGCGTGCTCGAGAAGTGCAAGGCCTGCCTCGACGACGAGCAGCCGCTGAGGACGCTCGACCTCAATCCGGACGAGGCGAAGGCGGTCCGATCGTTCGGTTTCATCACCGCGAAGCCGATCCTCTACGTCGCCAACGTCGACGAGGATCACGCCGACGGCTCCGGTCCGCTCGTCGACGCGGTCCGGAGGTACGCCGAGGAGAACGGCGGCGGCGTGGTGGTGGTGTGCGCGAAGATCGAGAGCGAACTCGCCGAGCTCGACGAGGACGACAAGCTCGAGATGCTCCAGTCGCTCGGGATGGAGGAACCCGCCCTGGCGGTGGTCGCACGTGGCTCCTACGACCTGCTCGGCCTGCAGAGCTACTTCACCGCCGGCCCGAAGGAGATCCGGGCCTGGACCATCCGCACCGGCGACACCGCCCCGAAGGCCGCCGGCGTGATCCACGGCGACTTCGAACGCGGCTTCATCCGGGCCGAGTGCTACCTGGTCGACGACCTCGTCCAGCACAAGAACGAGAAGTCCATCCGGGAGGCCGGCAGACTCCGCAGTGAAGGCAAGGACTACGTGATGCAGGACGGTGACGTGGTCAACTTCCTGTTCAACGTCTGAGGCCGGGCGATCGCCCGATGTCCGCGAGTATCCATCGAAGCACGACCGCAACGCAGGAGACTCAAACATGTCGATTCGAGATCGCCTCGGCTTCGTCTGGTGGAGATCCTCCCGTCCCCGCCGGAACAGGCAGAGGCTTCAGGTCATCGCACACGCCCGAGCCTCCGGCACGTTCGATGCGGATCCCGATGTCCGCGAGATCATCGAATTCCTCGAATCGGCGCCGATCGACATTCTCCCCTACGAGTTTCGCCGAGTCCCCCGCGGCGACAGACCAGCCGTCGAATTCGACGCCGACCGAGATCTTCACTTCGTCATGCACGAGGGCCGCAGGCTCTACTGGCATCCGGAGCGGAAGGCGAAACGCATCCCCGGCGACTACATCGGTCTCGTCACCGAACAGAACGTGAATTCCCCTCACCGCTACCTCACCGACGAATTCGACGTCGACGAGGAGGATGTCATCGCGGATGTCGGCTGCGCCGAAGCGAACTTCACCCTCGAGGTCATCGATCGGATCCGGCACGCGTATCTCTTCGAAGTGGATCCACGCTGGATCACCGCGCTCGAGGCGACGTTCGCCCCCTGGAAGGACAAGGTCACCATCGTTCCGTCGATGGTCGGGAGTCGAACGGGATCCGACACCATCGCCCTCGATGACTACTTCTCGGACAAGCAGCCACCCACCTTCCTGAAGCTCGACGTGGAGGGACACGAGGCGGACGTGCTCCGAGGCGCCGCAGGCATCATCGAATCGTGCCCATCGATGAAAGCGGCGGTCTGCACCTATCATCGGCAGGAGGATCTTGAAAATCTCACGAAGCTCCTCGAAACGCTCGGCATGACGGCTCGCCCGTCACGCGGCTACATGCTTCTCCACCGATCCGAGGATTTCGCGGAACCCTTCTTCCGAAGAGGCCTGTTGCGTGCGAACCGCGCGGATCGGCCATCCACCATGTCCACCGTTTCCGTATCTTGATCGGATACATCATGCTTCGAACTCCCGAAGTAGCTCCACGATGACCGACGTCGACGTCACCCCCTCGGACGAGCGGGATTCCAGAACGGACGCCTCCGACGCCGGCGGCGAGCGGATGGACACGACCGGGCTCGTCTGCTCGATCCTGGGCGTGGTCACCTGCGGTCTCTGGCTCCTGTCGATTCCCGGTCTCGTGCTCTCGCTCGTCGCCATGAAGCGGCATCCCTCGGGGAAGGCGAAGGTCGGTGTCGTCCTCGGTGCGATCGGCGTCGCCGAGTTCATCCTGACCGTTCCATTCCTCATCGGCCTGCTTCTTCCGTCGCTGGCGACGGCGGAGCGTGCCGCATTGGTGGAGAAGAACGCGAACCAGATGTCCCAGATCCACAAGGCGATGCTGGACATGGCGGATTCCGATTCCAATGGATATCTCCCGTCTCCGGGCCGCATCGACAAGTTCAAGGACCCCGGTCTTCCGCATCACGTCGACCCCTGGGGCACGCCGTACCGGGTCGATCCCGGACCAGCCGGGAAGGCCGCACCGGTGGTGAAGTCCGACGGTCCCGACCGGGTCCCGGACACCGAAGACGACCTCCGACATCCTCCCGAGTG
>JAQWJM010000133.1:0-2544 GCA_029248335.1 Phycisphaerales bacterium | reverse complement strand
ATTCCCGGAACCGAGATCCAGGCCGACTGGGCCGCCCAGCGGATCAAGGACCTGTCGCTCTTCAAGGCCGTGGTCGACGCGGTGTTCAAGCGTGGCGAGTCGACGAGCCTGATCAAGTCGTTCAAGTACCCGAGGCTCGGGCCGGGCCAGCTCTGGGAGCGTGCGGCGGATCGGATCGAGTCACAGGGTGGAGAGGTCCGGCTGGATACCGCCGCCACCGCCCTTCATCACGACGGCGAGCGGATCCTCGAGGTCGAGATCGAGTCGCGAAACGGCGACCAGCGTCGAATCACGCCGCGATCGGTGCTTTCTTCGATGCCGCTCACCCAGCTGGTGCGAGCGATGAATCCGCCCGCGCCGCCCGAGGTGCTCGAGGCGTGTGACGGACTGCGATACCGCGACTTCCTCATCGTCACGCTGGTGCTCGATCACGCGGACCCGTTCCCCGACAACTGGATCTACATCCACGAACCGAACGTCAAGGTCGGTCGCATCCAGAACTTCCGCGCCTGGTCGAAGGAGATGGTCCCCGACGATTCGACCGCGAGCATCGGGATGGAGTACTTCTGTCACGAAGGCGACGGGCTCTGGGCGTCGGACGACGAGGAATTGATCGAACTGGCGAGTAAGGAACTCGCGGAACTCGGGCTGGCGCCGGCGTCGAGCGTGGTCGACGGCAAGGTGATCCGGCAGAAGAAGGCCTACCCGGTCTACGACGCGGGCTATCAGGACCGGGTGGAGACGATCCGCCAGTGGCTCGAAGGCTTCAAGAATCTGGAGACCTCTGGTCGCAACGGAATGCACCGTTACAACAATCAGGATCATTCCATGGTCTCGGCGATGGTGGCGGCCGAGCGTCTGGTCGATCCGGTCAACGCCGGGGATCCCTGGTCGGTGAACGTCGAACGTTCATACCAGGAGGAGTTCCGCGTGAAGCCTCGTACCGAGGAGCGGGTCGTTGACGCCTGAGGCGTCGGATGCGTCGATCGATGTCACGGTGATCGTGCCCGTTCACAACGGGGGACCGGATCTTCAGCGGTGTGTCGACGCGATTCAAGCCTCGGCCGGCGACGCTTCCGAAGTGATTCTGGTGGACGACGCGTCGAGTGACGGTGCCGTCGAACGGACCTGCGGATCCCGACCATGGATCCGGACGATCCGCACTGGAGACACGCCGGTGGGCCCGGGAGTCGCGCGGAACCGGGCCGCCGCATCGGCGCGAGGCACCTGGCTCGTCTTCGTCGACGCCGACGTGCTCGTTCGACCGGACGCGATCACCCGGCTGCTCGAACCACTTCGAAGATCAGGCCCCGACGGCTCGGTCGCCGCGACGATCGGCTCCTACGACGACCGACCCGAGGCTCCGGGGGTCGCGGCCACCTACGCGAACCTGCGGCATCACCTGGTCCATCATCAGGCTCGGAATCCCGTCCCCGGATTCTGGACGGGGCTCGGTGCGGTTCGGCGCGATGCGTTCGAATCGGTCGGTGGCTTCGATGCGGCGTTCGGACGTCCCTCGATCGAGGACGTCGACTTCGGGCTTCGGTTGAGTGCGATCGGGCGAACCGTCGAGGTGGTTCCCGGGGCGCAGGGGACTCATCTCAAGGCCTGGACCGCGACCGGACTCTGGAAGACCGACCTCTTCGCCCGGGGAATTCCGTGGGGGCGGGCGATCGCGACCCATCCGGCCCTCGCGTCGGCGATGAACGGATCACCGAAGGCGCGGGTCTCGATCCTTTCGATCTCCTTCGCGGCACTCTTCACGATGCTGGCGATCGTGGCCTGGGTGGCGGGCTTCGTGGCGGCGGCGGGAACGCTCGGCATCTTGGCGGTCGTCGGTCTCGGCGTGTGGGTTCATCTCGAGTCGACGCTCTTCGGGCTCATGTCGCGGCATCGCGGCCGGTGGACGGCGATCGGTGGACTCGGATTCCATGCGATCCATCACCTCACCGTCCCGGCGGCCTGCCTGCTCGGCGTCGTGCTGGGGAGATGGGCGACGGAGATCGACGAACCAGGCGGACGTCGACGCCGCCTCGCGTGGCTGCTCATCGCGTGGGCGCCGACGATCCTCGTGGGATTCGTGGCGGCGGTCGCGATCCTGATCGGGCCTGCGGTGATCCATGGTTGGCTGTCGGACATGGAGGCGGGGGTGCGTGGCGTACCGACCGATGGATTCGAGCCTCGGTACGACGAGATGGCCGTCGCCGGCATCCTGGCACGGCTTCCCGTGCTGCTCGTACCGTTGATCCTGTTCGGAGGATGGGTTTCGTGGTCGGGGCCGCTCCGCATGAGGCGTGCCGTGCAGGACGCCGCGTCGTGTCTTCATGAGGTGTTTCGTCTGCGAAGGGGATTCGGCGCGGTTTCGATCCTGCTGACTTTGGTCCTGTTCGCCGGGATCCTGCAGAGTGCGGTCCCGATGCGCACCGACGAGGCCGCGACCGTGATGTCTCACGGGCTCGCGAATCCGCTCGTCATCATGGGCAACTACAACACGCCCAACAATCACATGCTTCACTCGCTGCTCGTCTGGACGAGCATCCAGTG
>JAQWJM010000126.1:0-3672 GCA_029248335.1 Phycisphaerales bacterium | reverse complement strand
GCGGCGGTCGCGATCGCGTAGGCGATCGGGTAGTCGAGGTCGGGGTGGATCTCCGCGAAGTCGCCCACCGCGTCGCCGAGCAGGTGGATGAGCCCCGCGGCCAGCAGCACGCCGCCCGCGAAGGCGTTCCCCCGCGACATCGCGCCGGCCGAGACCCGGGTCCGCATGATCAGCGGAAGCAGCGCTCCCCCACCGCCCACGAGGAAGATCACGATGATCGCGATGATCTGGATGGTGGTCACGGATGATTCTCCGAAGCGACGGGAACGAGGCGATCGCCGATTCGCGTCGAACCGGCCCGACGTGAAGGTACGCTATCGGCCGCCCCCCCGTTGGTGCAACGGGAGGCACGCCGAAGGCCAGCGACACCGTGTTCGGAAAACGAAAGCGTCCCGCCCCATGAAGATCACCCGCATCCTCGTCCATCAGGTCGACCTCCCGCTTCACGAAGGCCGGTACAGCTGGTCGGGCGGCAAGTCGGTCGACGTCTTCGATGCGACGATCGTCCGCATCGAGACCGACGCCGGACTGGTGGGCGTCGGCGAGGTGACGCCGCTCGGTCCCGTCTACCTCCCCTCCTACGCGACCGGCGCCCGGACCGGCATCGCCGAGGTGGCGCCGGCCCTCATCGGCCTCGATCCCCGGGAGACCGACGTGATCGGCCGGGCGATGGATGCCCGCCTCAAAGGACACCCCTACGTGAAGAGCGCCATCGACATGGCGTGCTGGGACCTGCTCGGGAAGGACGCGGGGCTCCCCCTCGTCACCCTCCTCGGCGGCCGCAACGGCGATGACTTCGTCCTCTATCGCGCGATCTCCAAGCGTGATCCGGCGGAGATGGCCGCCAATCTCCGGGGGTATCGGGACGAGGGGTACCGTCGATTCCAGTTGAAGGTCGGAAGCGACGTCGAGACCGACATCGCCCGGATCCACGCCTGCGCGGACGTGGTCGAACCGGGGGACATCCTGGTCGCCGATGCGAACACCGGCTGGCTCCCCCACGAGGCGGCCCGGGTGGTGCGTGCGGTCGAGGACCGCGATGTCTACATCGAGCAACCATGCCGGACCTACGAGGAGTGCCTTTCGATCCGACGCCGGACCAGCCATCCCTTCGTGATGGACGAATCCATCGAGGATCTCGACAGCCTCGTCCGAGCGCTTCGAGACGACGCGATGGACGTCGTGAACATCAAGATCGGCAAGTTCGGCGGACTCACCAGGGCCCGACAGGCCCGGGATCTCTGCGTCGCCCGCGGCATCGCGATGACCATCGAGGACGCCTGGGGAAGCGACGTCGTCACCGCGGCGATCGCCCATCTCGCCCACAGCACCCCGACCGATCTCCTCTTCACGGCCACCGACTTCAACTCCTACGTCACGGTCTCGACGGCCGAGGGGGCGCCGCAACGGCGGAACGGCCGGATGGCCGCGCCGGACGCGCCGGGTCTCGGCGTCGAACCACGACTCGAGGTCCTCGGCGATCCGGTCGTCGACATCGATCGGTGAGCCGATGCGGCGCCGGGACCGTCCTTCGGGGCGACCGACCGATTCACGGGACATGTCGGCTTCGCCGGGCGATTCCGACCGGAACGCGCTAAGGTGTCCGCATGTCTGGATTCACCACCGTCCTCTCGCCCGCCAAGACCCTCGAGATGGAGCCGCCCGCGATCCCCGGGGGGCTCGATCCCACCACGCCACGGTTCGCGGCGCAGACCCGGCAGCTCGCCGAGACGCTCGGGGGCCAGTCACCGGCGACGCTCGAGAAGTTGATGTCGATCTCGGCGACGCTCGCCACCCTGAACCACGATCGATGGCAGTCCTTCAACACGCGGGGGAATCCGCGAGGCCCGGCCGCGTTGTGCTTTCGAGGCGACGTCTACCAGGGTCTCGAAGCGTGGACGATGAAGAAGACGTCGCTGGCCTGGGCGCAGGATCACGTCCGCATCCTGAGCGGCCTCTACGGACTGCTCCGTCCGCTCGATCGAATCCAGCCCTACCGCCTCGAGATGGGGACCCGGCTGAAGACCGACGCCGCGTCGAATCTCTATGAATTCTGGGGCGATCGGATCGGCAAGGCGTTGAAGAAGGACATGGCCGACAACGGTTCCGAGACGATCGTGAATCTGGCCAGCGACGAATACGCGAAGGCCGCCCGGCTCGAGACGCTCGGCGTTCCGGTCATCTCGACGAAGTTCCTCCAACTCGACGGCGGCAAGGCGAAGTTCATGTCGTTCTACGCGAAGCAGTCCCGCGGCCTGATGGCCCGCTGGATGGCGGATCATCGTCCGAAGACGATCACGGCGCTGCGCAAGTTCGATGCGGAGGGCTATTCGCTGTCGGACGAGAGCACGGCCGACACCCTGGTCTTCGTCCGGCCGAAGCCGCTGCCGATCGCCCAGCGACGGAAGACCGGCTGATCCGACGGCCGCGCCGCCGACGCCGCGACGGACTCAAGGATCCGCGAGCGACCGTTCGAACCGGGTCGTGTGGAGGTCCTCACCCGAGGCGTTTCGAATCCGAAGCGACATGCGGGCCGTGCCGCCCTCGACCGCGGCATCGACCACCAGGAAGCTGTTGATCTCGCCGACGCTGAACACCAGGCCGCGGTACGGCGGGTTCGCGGCGGCGATCAGCTTTTCGTGGATCGGACTGGTGACGAATTCCATCAGGTCGTGATCGAGCCGGTCGCCGGTGTCGTGACGAATGACCCGCGACCAGTGGACGTCGCCGCTCACCAGGACCACGCCCTCGTCCCCGACCCGGCCGATCAGGTCGACGAGTCGGTCGTACTCCCGGGGATAGGCCCCCCAGCAGTCGGTCTTCAAGGGTCGAACCGACCCGTTGAAGACCATCCCGCAGGCGAGGATCCGGAACGGTGCGGTGGAGGCGGCGAGCGATCGCTCCAGCCACGCCCACTGTCGACGACCGAGCAGCGTCGGATCGTCCGCTTCCCCCTCGGTTCGCGCGAACCACCGGGCATCCAGCAGGAAGATCTCCACCGGGCCCTGCCGGAAGCTCGTGTAGATCCCCTCGCCGGCCTCGCCGAAACTCGGATTCGGACGGTGTTCAGTCACCGCGCGACGACTGTTCTCCTTGCCCTTCAAGTTGCCGTCTGTGTCGTTCCGGCCGAAATCATGATCGTCCCACGTCGAATACAGCGGCGTGTGACCGACCAGATCCGCGAAGGCGGGGACCCGCGCGAAAGCGCGATAGCGGGATCGCTGCCGCGTGAGATCCGTGGTGTCGATGTAGGGCGTGTCGCCGAGGAGGACGAGTGCCGACGGGTCGTCGGCCTCGATCCGTCGCCAGACCGTCGAGGATCCCGCCTTCTCGTCGGCACAGGAGCCGAAGACGATTCGACAGGCGTCGTCCGGAACGGGCCGGGTCTCGAACCACCACGAATCGTTCGACGCACCGTCGACCGTATAGAGGTAGCGGGTCGCGGGCTTGAGATCGACGATTTCGAGGATGCCGGCATTGTCCGTCTCCGCGGGGCAGGCCAGCACGCATCGTCGAATCGGAGTCCCGGAGGCGTCCGCGAGTCCGATGACGATTTCGCCGGGCTCGGCGCGTCGGCAGGCGATCCGAACCGACGTCGCGGTGAGATCACCGAGGGTCGGGCCGCAGTCCATCGTGACCACCGTCGATGACTCGGAATCGATGAAGGCATCC
>JAQWJM010000160.1:0-2616 GCA_029248335.1 Phycisphaerales bacterium | reverse complement strand
TGCTGCAAAAGCAATGGACCCAGATTGTTTAAGTTGTGATGGATAAATAAAAAAGGGTGGCTTTTCAGCTACCCTCTCCCGGCACATCATTCGGGCCACTGCCTCCAATGTCTCCTCGATGCTCGCGGACCTGAATCGGGGTGATGGACGGAGCGAACTCGACTTCATCAATGCCGCCCTGATTCGGGCCGCGGACGATCATGGCGTCGAGGTTCCGGAGAACGAGGCGATCCTCGAACGGGTCGCCGAACGGTTCACGGCGTCGCGATCGAGATGAGTCGGATGAGCAGGATGGACAGGTCGATCAGGACGAACGGCCCGTTCCAGTCGATCGGATGACCGACCTTCGACACCCCAGTGTTACCATCAAGTTCAACGCCTTCGATTCGGAGAACTCCAACCGTGTCTGCGCTTCGCGTCATCGCCGACGACATCAAGATCGCCCACTCGATCTTTGCCCTGCCCTTCGCGGTGCTCGCGGCGGCGATGGCGGCGTTCGCGGCGGGTGACGGCCGAATCGACTGGACCGATTTCGCCGGCCAGCTGGTGCTGGTGGTGATCGCGATGGTCTTCGCCCGCACCGCGGCGATGCTTGCGAACCGGATCCTCGATCGTCGGATCGATGCGGAGAACCCCCGGACCGTCGGTCGGGCGATTCCGTCCGGCCGCCTGTCGACCCGCTCCGCGGTGACCGCATTCGTGGTCTCGTCGCTCGTCTTCGTCCTGATCGCCGCGCTGTTCGGCGTCTTCTACGGGAACTGGTGGCCGGTGATCCTCGCGGTGCCGGTACTCGGGTGGATCACCGCGTACGGACTGTTCAAGCGTTTCACCTGGCTGTGTCACCTCTGGCTCGGGGCGAGTCTCGCCCTCAGTCCGGTCGCCTCGGCGATCGCGGTCGATCCGGCCTTCCTCGCGTCGCCGCCGATCTGGCTGCTGGCGGGCATGGTGCTCTGCTGGGTGAGCGGCTTCGACGTGATCTATGCCTTGCAGGATGTCGACGTCGATCGCCGGGACGGGCTCAACAGCATCCCGGCGCACTTCGGCGTCGACGGGGCGTTACGGATCGCACGGCTTCTTCACTTCTTCGCGGCGATCCTGCTCTTCGCCGTCTACCGGACGGAAGCCGCGTTCGGAACGCTCTTCCTCGTGGCCGCATTCCTCGTCGCGGGCCTGCTGCTGCTGGAGCACGCGACCGTTCGACGGTGGGGGACGACCCGCATGGCGATCACGTTCATGACCATCAACGGCGTGGTGAGCATCGTGGTGGGGATCGCGGGGATCGCCGAGCTGACGGTGCTTGCGCCGTGAGCCGCGGCGGGGTGCCGAGCGCGATGTCGATCGATCCCGATCGTCCGGTGAGCGAGGAGTTCCGTCGCGTGCTCCTCGACGAACTTCACCTTGCGATCGCGGCGTGCGAGTCGCACGGATCCTGGGAGGTCCGGCGGCGAAGCGAGGCGATCCGGCGGACCCGCAAGGCCTTGAAACGATTCCGCGCGGTCCTGGACCTCGTCAAGGGTTCCGTCCCGGCCGAGGACCACGAGGCGATGCGGATCGCGGCGCGGGACTTCGGGCGTCGTCTCTCACCGCTTCGGGATCGGGACGTGGTGCTGGACCTGCTCGACGGCCTCGGCGAACAGGTCACGGGTCGTCGCCGTCGCGAAGCCGTTCGCACGACCGGGGCGGTGCTCTCCGCCGCGAAGGCCTTGCCGGTCACTCGCGACCACCGTGAAGACGAGGCGATCATCGGTGAAGTACGGCATGGTCTCGAGGACCTCGCGGGTCGGCTCCGATCGATCGACTTCGAGGCGGTCGGCCGAGACGCCGTGATCGATCGATTCGACCGGGCCTGGCGGCACGTCCGGCATCGATTCCACGACGAGGTCGATGAAGACGACGACCTTTCGCGGCTGCACGAGAACCGGAAGCGGGTGATCCGGCTCCAACTCGGGCTCGCCGCGATCCGGGGCGTGAATCCCGGGGCGATCCGACGCGACGTTCGTGCGTTGAAGGAGGTCGCGAGCGCGCTGGGCCGGGATCGGGATCTCTCGATGCTGGAGGCGCTGGTCGTCGAACACGCCGCCCGTTTTCCGGATCCGGACACGCGACGACGCATCGAGACGGAGATCGCGGATCGACGACGGCGATTGCAGCGGGACGCGGTTCGAGCCGGCCGCGACGCATCACGCCGGCCGCCCGTGAAGTTCCGCAAGCGGCTCGAGAAGTGGTGGTCGCCCCAGGGCGGGTGAAGGTCGGGTTCAGGTCGCGAAGAGCTGACCGGGGTCCTTGAACGCCTTGAACTCCAGGGCGTTGCCGCTGGGGTCGAGCAGGAACATGGTCGCCTGTTCGCCCGGGAGTCCTTCGAACCGGAGATACGGCTCGATCACGAATCGGACGTCGGCGGCCTTCAAGCGATCGGCGAGATCGTGCCACGCGTTCCATTCGAGGACCAGTCCGAAGTGGGGAACGGGTACGTCATGGCCGTCGACCGCGTTCGCATCACCGTCGTCCTCGACCGCCCCCTCGGTGTCGGGACGATCGACCATGTGGGCGACGATCTGGTGGCCGTGGAAGTCGAAGTCGATCCAACGGTCGCTGGAACGCCCTTCGGCGCATCCC
>JAQWJM010000123.1:0-14695 GCA_029248335.1 Phycisphaerales bacterium | reverse complement strand
GCCTCGTCGATCCGCGTGTTCGCGGGCGAGGTGCCGGCGATCTCCCGCGGCGGGGTCGTGGTGCAGGCGACGAACGGGTGGAGGAGCAGGACGGCGACGAACACGCGGGACGACGTGGCGAGAAATCGCCTCGTCACAGCGCGGTCCGCGGCGGAAGCAGCATCGCCGCGACCAGCAGTCCGGCGACGAGACCACCGCCGATCAGCATCGCGTCGATGATGGTGTTGAGTCCGGTGATGGGGTCGTCGGACATCAGGCTTCGAAATCCCGTGAGGCCGAGGGCGCCCGGCACGAGCACGATGAGTCCGGGGACCGCGACGAGGGCCGTCGGGACGCCTCGGAAACGATTGGCGAGGTTGCCGCCGAGCCCGACCGCGAGGGCGGCGATCGCCGCGGTCACTTCGGGGCTGGCGAGCGGTGCCGCGACCTGGATCGAACCCCATCCCAGCAGGACGGCGGCGAGGAACCAGTGGGTCATCCGCGGATCCTCGCCGAGCAGGATCATCAGGCCGATGGAAGCCGCGCCCACCGCGGGAAGGAGGGTCCAGATCGAGGGGGAGACCGTGGCCACCTCGGGAAGCGGAACGGTCGACAGGAGTTCGCCGACGCCTTCGCCGAGTCCGGCCCCGAAGCCGAGGGCGACGAACGTGGTCAAGGCGCCCATCAACCGCGCGGATCCCGCGGTCAGCTCGCCCATCGCGAGTTCCCGCATCGCGATCGTGAGCATCAATCCGGGAACCAGGACGATGATCGCGGCGACCAGCGTGAGTCGCGGGTCGGAGCCGAGCCAGGTCGCGAGGAGGTTGGCGATCAGGGCCGCGACGAACGCCGCGACGAAGTCGGCGAGCGGCGCGCGGTGCGGCGAGCTTCCGAAGATCCGGAGGATCAACGCGACACCCCCGGCGGCGATGGAGGCCGCGAGGGCGCTCCACATCGTTCCGCCGGAGAGGATCGCGACGCCGGCGCCGGTGAGCATGAAGGCGAGGAGCGTGGCCAGGCGTCCCCAGGGCGAGGGGCTCGCGGTGATCTCGTCGAGCCGGCGGACCCCGGTTCCGGCATCGCATTCGCCGGAGACCAGATCGCGGATCACGACGTCGACCAGTCGCATTCGTTGCAGCGCCGGACTGCGAGGGCGGGTGCGGATCATCCGGACCTTCTGACGGTCGACCGGACCGAGGCCGAGGGTGAGACCGGTCGGCACGGCGAAGACCGCGGTCACCATGTCGAAGCGACGGCCGACCGCCGCGACCGAGGCTTCGATGCGATAGCTCGGGGCCCCGGATTCATGCAGTGCTTCAGCGACCCGGACCAGCAGGCGTTCGATCCCGTTCGTGTCGGCGGGCCCACCCGGACCATCCTCGAAGGACTCGTTCATGCGTCCGAGGGTACCGCCCCATGAGAGGTCGCGTACGGACCCGGACGGGAAAGGGGATGCGGAAGAGGTCACATCCGGGTGAGGGCGTCGGTGCGTCCTTCGCGGACCGCGGTGGTCCATGCGGCGAGGCGGATCGCGGCGACCTCGGCGTCCTCGATCGCGCCGCTTTCCGCGGCCAGTCGCACCACGTCTTCGAGGTGCGCCGCGTCTCGCGCATCCTCGAGGTGGTTGACCAGCATCGGATTCGCCTGTCGGCCGTTCAGCCACGCGAGGAACGCGAGCCCGACCTTGTACTGATGGGTGGGCGCTTCGAAGATCCGCTGTCCGAGGCGTTCGCAGGGCTCCATGATCGCGTCGTAATCGATGCGATCCCCGCCGGCGAGGCGACGCAGGGCGAGGGCGGCGGGGACCGCGATCGCATCGAAGATCCCGAGGAGCGCGTGACTGAAGTCGCCGATGGGCACCAGCCGCCCGTCGAACTCGAGCATCCGTTCCTCGGGCATGATCCCTTCGACCTCGCCGGCGATCAGCCGGCCGAAATGGAAGTCGTCGCCGGTCAGCATGATCTGATCGCGTTGCAGGAGATCGCGTCGCAGTCGGACCTCGAGTTCGTGATCGAGCATCGACAACTTGGCGGCGCGATATCGATCCGGGTCGTTGCGCATGATCCGCAGGAAGGACTCGCCGGGGAAGTACCCCTCGAGGGCGGACAGGAACATCGGTCCGAGCCAGTGGACGATGAGCGGACCGTCGCCCGCGGCCCGGGCGATGTCGCCGTAGATCTCGACGAAGCCGTCCTCGTCGACTCCGAGTTCGCACAGCCTCGGCATGGGCAGGATCACCGGAACGCCGCCGGCCTTCCGGATCACGTCGATCTGTTCGACGACGCCGTCGACGATCCGGGTGGTGGTGTCCGCGCTCGGGAGATGGTCGGTGCTCGCACCCGCGCAGAAGCCGCCGGGGAGACCGAGGCGTCCGGTGCGTTCGATCAGTTCACGCGCCGCGTTCCAGCCGAGGTCGAAGCGCTGGGCGGTGTCCATCGCCTCGGCGATTCCCATGCCCGTCGCGCCGATCCGCGTCCGGAGGTTCATCGTCGCGTCCCAGTCGACGTGGGCCGCGATCGCCTCCGCGGTGCCCGGCGTCGTCACGGAATGATCGACACCGGCGTACGCCGGTCGCATCACGACATGCGCCGCCGCGTAGCAGAGTCGTGGAAGCGGAGACGCGGAGTCGACTCCGTCGGCGAATTTCCGCCACGGATCGTCGTCGAGCGTCAGTGGTCCGCCGGGAAGCTCGAGCTCGATCCTCATCCGCCGCTCCCCACGAATCGTTCGATGAAGCCCGGCCCTTGTTCGATGACGACGGTGGCGAGGAACACCGTGAGCACGATCGTGCCGAGAAGCATGCCGCCGATCCACCAGATCGCGAGCGGATTCTTCGGCGTGTCCTCGCCGAGGAAGGACCGACGTCGCAGCAGCAGGGTGAAGCCGAGGTAGGACGCCGGCAGGAAGAGGCCGCAGATCACGTTGGTCGGGACCGCCACCCAGGGGGCGATGTCCGCCCAGACCACGGCCCCGAACACGCCGATCGCGGGCAGGAGAATGAAGAACTTGTGGCCGACGGAATCCTCCCGGACGCCGAAGAGCTTCACGCCCGCGAAACCCGAGGCCAGCATCTGCATGGTGATCGAGGACAGGGCCATCGCGAGGATCCCGAGTCCGAAGATCCACAGGCCGACCACGGGGCCGAGTCGGTCGGGGGACGCGAAGATCGCCGCCGCCTTCGCGGGATGGATCTTCGAACCGGCGAATCCACCTTCGCCGAAGTGGAACACCGAGGCACTGGCGATCACCATCAGGCTCACCGCGATGGTGAAGGGGATGAACATGCCGAAGACCAGGTCGTATCGGGCGAGTCGTCGATGGGCCCGTCCCCAGCCGTTCTTGCGGAGCGTGTAGGGGTAGACGAAGAGCATGTTCGCCCCGACCGCCGCGGCGAGGCCCGAGACCACGAGGGTCATCGCGGAGATCGAGGTCTCGACGCCGTCGGCGTTCGTGCCCGTCCAGTCGCTCGGGATCGACGGGATGAACCCCTTCGCGACCGCGGCGGGATCGGGGACGCCGGACTGGAAGACCACCACCGCCATCGCGACCACGATGAACCACACCATCCCGGTGAGGATCACCTCGTAGGTCCGGATGACCGATCGCGCGCGTCCGTGCAGAAGACCGATCGCGACGCACCAGGCGAGTGCGATGAGTCCGCCCACCCATGCCTCCACGCCGAACAGGAGGGAGAGCATCGCCGCCGCCAGCGCGTACTGCGCGAACTGCCAGATGATGGAGCTCAGCAGCCCGCCCCACGCGAACGCCCAGGCGAACACCGGGTGGACGTGCTTCTTCAGGGCGTCGTAGGGATCCGCGCCGGTCGACAGGGTCTGCCAGGCGATCGCGCTCATCACGATCACCCCGAGAAGCATCGCGGCGGGGGCGACCCAGAGCAGCTGGTAGCCGAAGGCGGCACCGCTGAAGAGGGCGGCGAACGCACTGCCGCCACCGAGGGTCATCGCGGACTGGAGATATCCCGGCCCCATGTATCGCAGGTAGCCGACGATCCGGCCGGGCATCGGGCGGGCGTCGAGCTCGGTGAAACGCGCGACGTTCTGATCATTCGATGCAGTCATGCCTTCGAGGCCTCCTTGCGAAGCACCTTGAGTTCGACGGCCTGGGGCATCGACTTGTAGTGTTCGTCGAGTGGATAACAGCCGGAGATCATGCCGTTTCGCGGCGCGGTCGTGCAGTCGCTGAAGGTCCGACAGAGCTGTTTGCGATCGAGCGGGCGACCCGCGACCACGTCGGCGGGCAGGGTCGGGTAGGAGAGCATCGATCGGCCGAGGCCGACGAAGTCGACCATCCCGAGCCGGACCTCGACCCGGGCGATGTTCGGAAGCCACTCCTGCAGATACGACCAGCCGCTGCCCACCAGCGGCAGATCCGGCACGAGGGCGCGGATCGTTCGCACCGTGTGCAGGTGTCGCTGGACTTCGCAGAGCGGATCGCGCGGCGGCAGGTATCCGTCGCTCGGGGGGTAGGCGGCCGGACGCTGCAGGTGCGGACAGTAGTAGGGACTGCCGACCGTGAGGTTCGCCGCGAACACGCCCAGATCACGGCACGACTCGAGGAATGCCTGCGGTTCGGTGAAGTCGCTCGTGGTGGGATCCATCGCGTTGACGCCGAACCCGTGTCGCCAGGGCAGGTGGTTCTCGACGCCCTTCGGATGTCCGATCGCGTCTCCGTCGCGTCGGAACAGCGGGTAGGTGTCGGTGATGGAGACCCGGCAGCCGACGAGCAGTCCGGGGCGCTCGCCGCGGATCGCGTTCACCGTGTCGCGGAAGAGCCGGGTCCGGTTCTCGAAGGAACCGCCGTAGTCGCCGCCGCGGGTGTGGGCCCCCAGCAGTTCGTGCAGGAGGTACCCGTGGCAGCACTTGACGTCCACGAAGTCGAAACCGACGTCGGCGGCGAGGCACGCGGCCTTGACCATGTTGTCGGAGATCGCCCGCAACTCGCCGTCCGTGAGCACGTGCACGTTCGCGTCGAGGCCGTACTTCGCCGAGAGCACGGGATTCAGTTCGGCGATGCGGGGCGACATCGTCGTCCCGGACGGGCGACTGAACCGGCCGGAGTGCGTGAGTTGCAGCCCCGTCAGGAGATCGTCGGTCGATCCGTGTGCCGCGCGGTGCGCGGTCTTCAACGTGTCGAGCAGCGTTCGGAGGTTGGCGGCGTCGTCCACCGCCGGATCGGGATTGAGATGAAGCTGGTTGGGATTGGCGCGACCGTCGGGTTGCACCGCGTACGCCTCGCCGCCCCAGATGAGCTTCGCCCCGCTCTCGCCGAATCGGCTCCAGCGTCGGATGGTGTCCTCGCTCGGGCTCCCGTCGGCGTTCGCGTCCCAACCCTCCATCGGGTGGACGACGAATCGATTGCCCACGCGGCGCGGACCGTTTGGGGTCGTGAATTCGAAGGCCGCCGCGAGGGGGTCCTCGGGTCCACCCACTTCGAGATCGCAGTCCAGTCCGCGGTCCGCATCGAGTTCCCGCCATCGATCGCGAAAATCCTCGGCGGTCTTGAATCGTCCCGGTGGGGTGAAGTCCATGCGGTGTCTCTCGGGGAATCGGGGGGTCTGCGCTGCACGAGACTCTACCGGAACGGAACCTCAGTCCGTGGAATCGATCGATCCGAGGAAACCGCCGAAGCCGTTCCCGTCGACGACCCCTCGAAGATCGAGTCGGCCTTCATCGACGCGAAGACGAGTCAGACCGTCCGACGTGGCGTACAGGCCGGGAAGTCGGTCGGCGAGCCCGCTGGAGACGGTCTCGGAGAGATGATCGAGTCCGCGGAAGTAGTGATGGCCGTTCCGTTCGACGTCGGGCACGCCGATGGTGGCCTGCAGCGCGAGATCCTGCTGAAGCGGGATCGAACCGAGATTGGTGAGGTCCTCGCCGCTCTGGAAGCAGCGTCCGTCGCCGGCGTTGCGACGAATCTCCACCAGTCCGCGATTCGCGAGGGCGCGGAAGACGCCCTTGCACGCCTTCACGCTGACGCCCGCGTAGCCGAGGTCGATGGCGCGGCGGAACGCGTCGCGATCGGCGTCGGCTTCGTCGATCACCACCGGCGCGACGCGGCCGACGCGGGCGATGCCCGCACGCCGGGACTCGTCGAAGGTGTCGCGCCGGGGAAGCGGCTGTTCCACGAGCGCGAGTCGTTCGATCAGGGGGGCGGTCGCGGAATCCCGGCCGAGGTCCTCCAGCATCCCCGCGAGTCCTTCGAGATCCTCGCATTGTTCGTTGCCGTCGAGGGTGAACACCGATTCGCCTTCCACTCGATCGCCGACCACGGTGGCGATCGCACGGAGTCTCGCCGCGTTGGCCGCATGGTCGTCGCCGATCTTCACCTTGAAACGACGCACCCCGTATGCGGCGACGACCGCTTCGAGCGACTGCGGAAGCCCGTCCTCCACCCGCTCGGATGCGGGGACCTCGTCATCGGCGAGGGCGTCGAGCATGCCGACGGTGTGGCGCACCGCGATCGACGTCGCGGGCGACGGGAGTGCGGCGGGGGACCAGCCGGCGGTCTCGGCGATCAGGCGGTTCGATCGGAAGCCGAGAAGATCTCCGGTCACGGCCTCGTGGAACGAGCACGACGCGAGCCGGCAGACGGCGTCGATCAGGGCCCGCTCGACCATGGCGACGCCGAATCCGCGGACCAGCACGTCCGCGTCGCGGTGATCCCTTGAACCGACCTGTTCGAATCGGGTGATCTCCGCGATGTCGAAGACCGGATGCGGTCCGGCGGCGTCGGTCGCCGCGCTCGCGATTCCGACCGCCCGCTCGATGCTGGTCGCAAGGGCCGTCGAGTCCTCTTCCGGCGTGGTGTCGGGATTCTTCTCGAACCACTTGGGTACCAGCAGATCCGACCCGCGGCCGGTATCGCGACGGCCGTCGGTCGTCTCGACCTCGAGTCGAAGCTCCGCGAGCGGGACGGCCCGAAGGACCTGCACGCCGAACTTGAAGGGAAGCCGGGTGCGGACATGCTTCTGAACGACCTGGTGATGGAGAATGCGGACCTTCATCTCGGAGAAGTCTACGAGAACGCGCGGGATCGATGCCGGCCGTCGTCGCGTCGTGATTCGAACCCGATCTGACCCGGAGTGGTCGATCACCCGGGCGAACGTGGTTCGACGACGGCGGAGGATATTTTCGTATCCCGGATTTTTCACCCGCTCGATCGTTCCGATCGGGCAGACTGTCAGTCCCGGCCGGATCCCGTCCGAATCCCGGCCGGATCACCACGACGAATCTGGAGTTGAAGGATGCCATACGAAAATCGCCTCGGCCGTTACGCCGTCTTTGCAAGCGTCGCACCACTCGCGTCGGCCGCCGTCACCAACTCCGTGGTGGCGGACATCTACCATCAGGCGGACGTCGGGCTGATCGTCGGTGGATTCGGTGCCTTCCCCGAGGCGAAGCTGCTTTCCATTCCCGAATACGGCGCGATGCGGGTCATCGCGGGTCATGACTCCCAGGGGCCGGGCTACTTCTTCGCCCTTGGCGAAGGTGACCCCAAGGGCAGCAAGAGCGGCAAGGCGCAGATCCAGCCATTGGTCGACCTCGCGGGAGGAACCATGACGACCGGTTATCTGAGGCGGTTCGACACCGGTGAACTGATCGACGGCGCTGGAGACCGCTCGGTCACCGCGATCGGGGCGACGGGGTCGGACGGTGTCTTCGCCGCCGGGCCGTTCGCCGGAGGCGGGCCGGGCTACATGGGCATCTCGATCAAGGTCGAGGATGCCGACGGAACCGAGTTCCGCTACGGATGGATCGCCCTTGATTGGGACGTCACGACCTTCGAACTCACGATCGAGGCGTTCGCCTACGAGACCGAGGCGGGCGTCGGCATCGCGGCCGGCGCGATTCCGGCACCGGGGGCGATGGGCCTCTTCGGGCTGGCGGCCGGGGCGGCGGGCATTCGTCGAAAGCGGCAGGCCTGACCGGGGGGATGCGGCGGCCGCATCGCGACGAAAAGGCCACCAAGGTCTGATAGTGCGAGCCCGCGTTGTTTTCAGGACATCGGTGCAAATAATCCGGATTCTCGCGCATTTCAGGCCCGGGATCGGTCATGATCAGGTCGACGCGTTCCCGCGCGTCACGTCAGGAAAGCGTTCCGGCAGTTCCCGAAGGGGGGCCGGCCGGCCCGCCTTCCCGTCGGCACCCGTTCCCGATACCCAACCCGAGGAGAAAAACATGTCTTCAGAATTGCGCCTGCACCGGTACGCGCTCGCGGCCGCGTCCGTTCCGCTCGCCACGATGGCCACGACGCAGTCGGCCGTCGCCGACATCGTCTACGAAGAAGTCGGTATCACCATCGGTGGATTCGTGTCCGAACCCGGCTACGTCAACATCGCGGTTGGCGACTTCGGCAGCATCGGGTTCCTCGCGGGTCACAACTCATCTGGTCCGGAGTTCCTGTTCGCGGGGCTTGCGAGCAAGAGTGGTTCCAGCTTCGGCCCGATCGGGTTCCACGTCAATCTCGAGAGTTCGAAGCTTCCGGAGTTCCAGCGTTTCGGGGCCGGCGATCTGATCGGTTCCACCAGCAAGACCTTCCCGGTCGCCCTTGGTGTCAAGGGATCTGACGGCAAGGGCGGGTTCGGTCCGTTCGACGACGGTGGTTTCGGCTACCTCGGGCTCCAGATCGAATCCCAGAGCCTCGGAGGATTCGAGTACAACTACGGCTGGGTCGGTGTGGACTGGAATGTGTCCACCTTCGAACTCACGATCAGCGGGTTCGCCTACGAGACGAACGTCGGGGTCGCGATCGAGGCCGGTGCGATCCCCGCGCCGGGCGCACTGGGACTCTTCGGACTCGCCGCGGGGGCCGCTGGCATCCGTCGCAAGCGAAGCATCTGAGGACGACCGACCAGATCGTCGAGACTCGCATGGATGACGCGACGGCCCGGTCCACAGGACCGGGCCGTCGCTCGTCGTGCTCACGTCGTGTTCGAACGCCAGGCGTCGCGCGGTCTGCAGAGGTCCGCGGACGGACCGGATGCCCTCGAAGGGGCGTTCGCGATACCGCGGGACGGTTGGAGGCCTGATAACCTCTTGCTGCCGGGGATCGGGTCGAAACCCGGTGAATTACCTCCCCGCTCGCAGGATCTTCGGCCAGACTGTTCCAAACGGAGGAAGCGCGTCTCGGCCCGGCTCGGTCGGGATTCCCCGGGCACCGCAAGCCGACGCCGTTGCTTCGACCGAAACCGTTTCCGACCGCTCTTGCCTGTTCATGCCTGTTCATGCCCGTCGACGCCTTTCCCGAGGCTCAAGGAGAAAGACCCATGCAAACCGAATCACGCCTGCATCGCTACGCGATCGCGGCCGCGTCCGTCCCGCTCGCCACGCTGGCCACCACGCAGTCCGTCGTCGCCGACATCGTCTACGAGGCCACCGAAGGGCTGACCATCGGTGGCTTCGGGGCCATACCCGACTACACCGTGCTTTCCATCGGCGACTACGGGGCGATCCAGCTTGCGGCGGGTCATAACTCCGCCGGGCCGGAATACCTCTTCAGAGCCGTCGCGGTCAGCGATTCCAAGGGCGGCGAAAGGCCGATCGGCATGGTGGTCAATTTCAGCAGCGGCTCATCGAAGGTCCTGGAGCTCCAGCGATTCGCCGCCGGCGATCTGATCGGGTCGGCAGGATCCCTCAACAAGTCGGGTGTCGGCGTCTCGGGCAAGGACGAGGTGTTCGTGGAGGGACCGTTCGCCGAGGGTGGCTCGGGTTATCTCGGTTTCGCGATCGAGATGGAGGGGGTTGGCGAGGATGCGTATCGCTACGGCTGGATCGGCGTGGCGTGGGACCCGTCGACCTTCGAGCTCACGATCGATGGATTCGCCTACGAGACGGACGCCGGCGTCGGCATCGCGGCCGGCGCGATTCCCGCGCCGGGAGCGCTCGGCCTCTTCGGGCTTGCCGCCGGTGCCGCCGGCATTCGCCGGAAGCGACACGTCTGAGTCCCTGCTCGCCGATGGGCGTCGCATGAATCGCGTCGCATGGATCACGTGAAACGGCCCGGTCTCGCTGACCGGGCCGTTCTTCGTCTTCAAGCCGTGATTCACCCGCGGGGCGGTCGGTCGCGAGGCCCCGGGCCGGGAGGCTTCATCGATCCGCGCCGAGCGTCTCGACCGCGTCGATCGGGGGCGTCGACGCGGCACCGCGCTTCTCGCGTCCCAACCAAGAACCGAGATCGATTCCATCCTCGACCGCGAGATAGAGCGCGGGCACCAGCAACAGGATGATGAAGGTCGCGAAGATGATTCCGAATGCGATGGAGATCGCCATTGGAATCAGGAACCTCGCCTGCATCGAAGTCTCGAGGACCATCGGCATCAGTCCGAAGAACGTCGTCACGCTGGTGAGGAGGATCGGTCGGAACCGTCGGGCACCGGCGGCCACCACCATCTCGCGGAGGGAGCGATCGGGACGTTCGCGTCGCATCTCGTTGATCGTCACCACCAGCACCAGCGAGTCGTTCACGACGACGCCGGAGAGGGCGACGATTCCGAAGATGGAGATGATGCTGAAGCCGTAGCCCATCACCAGGTGGCCGATCACCGCGCCGATGATTCCGAACGGGATCGCGGCCATCACCACCAGCGGCTGCACCCAGCTGCGGAAGGGGATGGCGATCAGGGCGTAGATCACGAACAGCGCGGCCACGAATCCGGTCCCGAGACTCTCCAACGACTCCGCCTGGGCGTTCTGCTCGCCTTCGAAGGTCCAGGTCAGTCCCGGGAACTCCCGCCGAAGGCGGGGAAGCACCGAGTCGTCGAGGACGGTGGTGATCTCGTTACCGTTCGCGATCTCCGGATCGATGTCGGCGGTGACCGAATTCACCCGCCGGCCGTCGGTTCGCTTGATGCTGGTGTAGGCGCGGCCCTCGGTCGAGACCGCTGCCTCGGAGAACGGAATCTCCGCACCCGACGGCGTTCGAAGGACCGCCTTCTCGACGGTGTCGAGCGTGCTTCGTTCGATGTCGGGGAGTCGGACCATCACCCGGACCTCGTTCCGGCCCCGCTGCTGCCGGAGGGCTTCGACGCCGTAGAAGTAGCCACGCGTCTGTCGGGCGAGTTCGTCGGCGGTGAGACCGAGGCTGCGGGCCTCGGGGGTGATCTCGAGATTGAACTGGGCCTTGCCCAGGGAGACGCCGGAGTCGATGTCGTTCACGCCCGCGAACTCCTCGAGGCGTTCGGCGAGGGCCATGCTGGCGAGGTCGAGCACCGCGGTGTCGCGATGGCTCAGCTGGACGTCGATCGCGGCGCCGCCGGATCGACCGGTCTCGCTTCGGAAGGAGATCGACTCGAGTCCCGCGATCCGGCCGGTGTTCTCCCGCCATCGTCGGGAGAAGTCGCCGGCCGAGACCATTCGAAGATCCTGGGTCACCAGTGACGCCTGGAGGCCGAGCAGGTGGGAGCCGTTGGAGCCCGCCTGCTGGACCGGCCCGAAGCCGCCGACGCTTCCGCCGAGCACGCCGTACACGTTGTCGACGACGCCGACCCCGCCCGACTCCTCGATCGTCTTCGCGAGACCCGCGAGGAGCCGGTCCTGCACCTCGATGGTCCGTTCCACGGGGACGCCGACCGGAAGCACCGCGTTCACCCGCACGAAGTCGGCGTCGATCTTCGGAAGAAAGGTGAAGGGGATTCGTCCGCTCACCAGCGTCGCGACCGCGATCACCAGCATCGCGATGCTGATCGTGATGGTGCCGTACCGGTTCCGGGTCGCGAGCATCGCGACCGGTCGATAGGCGACCCGGATGAAGGCATGGAGCCAGCGTTCGAAGTAGGTGCTGGGGATCGAGAGGATCCGCCAGAAGAGCGTGGCTCGCGGGGCGTGGGAGAGGTGGGCGGGAAGGACGAAGAGCGACTCGATCAGGGAGACCGCGAACACGCTGATCGCCACCGCGGGGATCTGCATGAAGAGCTTTCCGCTCGCCCCGGGAACGAAGAGCATCGGAGCGAAGGCCACCATGTTGGTGAGGACCGCGAAGGTCACGGGGCCCGAGATCTGTCGGGCGCCCGCGATCGCCGCCTCCAGGGCCGGCATCCCGGCCTCCCGCTTCTCGAAGATGTTCTCGCCGACCACCACCGCGTCGTCGACGATGATTCCGAGGGTGACGATGAACGCGAACAGCGAGATCATGTTGATCGACGCGTCGGTCTGCGACAGGAAGAGGAACGAGCCGAGGATCGAGATCGGGATGCCGAGGGTGACCCAGAATGCCAGTCTCGGTTCGAGGAAGAGGCCGAGCATCAAGAGCACGAGCCCGAGTCCGATCGCCGCGTTGCGGACGAGCAGGTCGACCCGCTGTCGGTAGGAATCCGAATCGTCGCGCACGATCTCGAGGGCCATGCCGGCGGGCAGTTCGGGTCGAAGCTCCTCGAGGTAGGCCTTCACCTCGTCCGACACCGAGATCGGCGTCTCGTCACCGACCCGGTACACGTCGATGGTCGCGGCGGGCAGTCCGTCGAGCGTCGGCTGCAGGTCGATGTCGGCGAAGCCGTCGACGATCACCGCGATGTCGCCGAGCCGCACCGTCGAACCGTCCGGGCGGGAGATGATCGGAACGTCGGCGAACTCCCGACCGAAATCCCGACGCTCCGTGGTCCGGAACAGGATCTCACCGGCATCGGTCTTCAGGCTTCCGGCGGGCAGGTCGATCGCGGCCCGGCGAATCTCGGCCGCGACCTGGCCGAGGGTCAGTTCGTAGGAGCGAAGCGTCGCTTCGGGGATCTCCACCGAGATCTCGAGCGGCTTCGCGGCCCCCAGCTGGACGAGCGTGATGCCGTCGCGGATCGCGAGCTCGTCGCGGATCCGTTCCGCCGTCTCCCGAAGCACCATCGCGGGGAATTCGCCCGCGACCGCGAGGTTCATCACCCGGTTCCGGTTCTCGAGCAGGCTCACGGTCGGCCGTTCCGCGTCCTCGGGGAGCGTCGTGATCCGGTCCACCGCGTTCTTGACGTTCTGGAGCACCCGGTCCGGGGCGGCGTTCAACTGCAGTTCGACGCTGACCGAGCCGCGACTCTCGCTGGCGGTGCTGGTGATCTTCTTCACGCCGTCGAGGCCGCGCACCGCGTCTTCGACGACCGAGATGATGCCGCGTTCGACCTCTTCGGGACTCGCCCCGGGATACGGCACCGAGATCCCGATGATGTCGAGTGAGAACGAGGGGAAGACCTCCTGTCGGACGCGGAGCGCCGACATCACGCCGCCGATGAGGAGGGCGACCATCAGGAGGTTCGCGGCGACGGGATGTCCCGCCATCCAGGCGACCGGGCCGCCGTTCTTCGCGCGACGCCTCATCGGTCGACTCCCGGATCGGGATCATCGGTCTCCGCGGAACCGCCGACGCCGCCCGCGGCGTCGATTCGTTCGAGGAGCATGCCGGGAATGGCGACCGGGAGCGGGCTGCTGACGATCTCGTCACCGGGCTCGAGCGCGACCCGGCCCAGGACGGTCTTCGGACGACCGACGATCACCGCGAGATCGCGGAATCGCAACTTGCCGTCCGCGTCCATCACCCAGATCGTCTCGTTGTTCCGAATCACGGCCCGCGGCAGTTCGAGCACGTCTTCGACGCGGGGGCCGGCGATCTCCACCCGGACGTACATCCCGAGGAGCAGCGGATCCCGTGCATCGTCGGACGTGCCGTCGATCCGGAGTCCGAGCGGGTCCTCGACGAGGATCCGGACCCGCGCGAGGCGGCCGGCGCGCTCCACCTCGCCGAGAAGCCGGTCCACGCGGCCGGTTCGTTCGATGCGTCGGCCGTCTCCGAGTTCGACGATGATCCGCGCGGAGGAGTTCTTCGCGGGATCGTTGGGATCGATCCGGATCCAGTCCAGCTTGTCGAGCGGGACGGCGACCAGGACGTCGAAGCGATCGGTGCCGACGATGGTCGCGATTCTCGACTGGGGCGAGATGACCTGGCCGATCTCGGCCTCCTCCTGCCGGACCATTCCGTTGAAAGGCGCCTCGACGGTGGTGCGTTCGAGCGCGAGCAGCGCGCCCTCGAGCCGGCTCTCCGCGGCCTCGAGCATGACCTCCTTCTCGACCCGCTGTGGTTCGCGGCGAGCGAGCTCGCGACCGACGTCCGAGGTCTCGACCGAGTCGCCGAGGAGTTCCCACTCCCGCTGGGCGACGAGGCCCCGGGCCCCTTCGAGCCGGAGGGCGACGGTGGCATTGGCCACGTCCGCCTCCCGCTGGCGGACCGCGAGTTCGTAGTCCCTCGGATCGATCTCGAGAAGCCGTTCACCGGCCTTCACCAGTCCACCGGGCTGGAGCGCCTCGTTGAGACCGATCACCAGGCCGCCCACCTGCGCCTGCAGGGTGAGCGTCCGGTTCGGTTCGATCGTCCCGTAGGCGATGATCTCGGCGACGTCCTCGCGGGTTTCGGGGACGATCGTCTCGACGAGGGTCGTGGTCGATTCGACCTCGGCCCGTGCGGGTTCCGGTTTCGCGGCGAGCAGCAGCATCGCGCCGTAGATCGAGGCCGCGAGCAGGATCAGCGGTATCAGCACCCGCGTCAGGGCGACCAGCCAGCGGATCGGCGCGGGCGGCGGAGCGGGGGCGGAGGGGTCGGTCGAGCCCTGGTTCATGATTCGGAGTTCCGGGTGGAAGAGTCGCCGAGGTCGGTGGCGACCTGCTGGTTCGATTCGGAGGGTGCGTCGTCGGTGGGGGGTGCGAGATCGCGGGTCCAGTCGCCGCCGATC